>NZ_CP011883.2:302554-605109 GCF_000340435.2 Mycobacterium haemophilum DSM 44634 | reverse complement strand
CATTCGCTCTGGTTTCGCCCACCACAGTTTCTACCTGACCCCACCCCATGGAATTGGATTTCGGCTACTCCAGCGCTGCGCTAACGCTATGGCGCGACCCTCCAAGGAGCGTACCCGATGCGGGTCGATTATGGGAGTCAAGCCTCGGCCACGAACATAATCATCGAACGCCTCGGCCGTGGTCCACTTCGGGTGGTAGCCGAGTTCGGAGGCCATCCTGGTGGTGTCCATGACCCGGCCATAGCTCAGGTAATCAAATTGATCCCGACTGATTTCGGTGTAGCGATTCGCCCGCCGTAGCGAATCAAGTGCCCAGACGCCGAAGCTGGGGACCGGCACCGGGATCCGGCCGGCCCGCCGGATCGCCTGCGAGAGCATCATGATGCCGCTGGCGCCGATGTTGAAGGTGCCGGCCTTGCCGGCCATTGCCGCGCACTCCAGCGCGCCCAACGCATCCTGCTCGTGGAGCAGCTGCAACCGTGCATCACGGCCGAACATCGTCGGAACCAACGGCCCGGCCAGGTACCGCGACAACGTGGTGTCCATCGCCGGGCCGATCATGTTGGCCAGCCGCAGAATGGTCACCGCGATATCGGGCCGGCGCCGGCCCAGCCCGCGCGCGTAACCCTCAATATCGAGGCTGTCCTTGGCGAAACCCTCGCGGAAGGGTCGCCGGCTACTGCTGTCCTCGGTGAACATCACCGGATCACGGGCACTCGACCCGTAAACCTCCGATGTCGACTTCAACACGACGCGGCGCACGGTGGGCGCCTTCTGGCAGGCAGCGAATAGTTGCATCGCGCCCATCACATTGAGTTCCTTCAACGCCGCACTACCGCCGGACCGCGGCGCATAGGACGCTGCGGCCGCGTGCACGACCGTGTCGACCTCGCCGTTGCGAATCACCTTGGCGATAAAGGGATTACGAATATCGGCACGAACGAACTCGGCGCGACCCATCCGACGCAGCATGTCCTTGCTGGGCGCGATCGCATCCACCGCGATGACCGCGTTGATCAACGGGTTTTGCGCCAACCGAGCGGTCAGATAGCCGCCCAGAAAGCGGCAGGCACCAGTAACCAGTACTACCTTGGGGTGGTGCGCGGTGCCGCCTGTTCCGGCGCCGTCCTGACCACTCGAGGAATCCACTCAGTCAGCCTAACGGCCAGGAGAAACAGTGACGTTACAACCGTATGAAGACCGACACCGGCAGCGGCGGTTACTTGCCAAGTTTTCTGCGCTGCACCCGGGTGCGGCGCAGCAGCTTGCGGTGCTTTTTCTTGGACATACGCTTGCGCCGCTTTTTGATTACTGAACCCATGAACTCCGCTATCCCGTGACCGGCTTGGAAGAAAATTTCCCGGTCACTTTACCCGGCTGGCCGGGCCGAACACCAAACGGGTGCCGACCGTGAATTCCACGACGCGACACGCGAGGTCGCCGTCGCGAGATTCACAGTCGGGCCAAGGGTTGGGCTAGCCCGCGTCGAAGTACGACGTCTCGAGCATGTCGTGGACGGCCTTGGCATGCACCCGGAAGGACCGCCCAACCCGAACCGCCGGCAATTCGCCGTTGTGCACCAGCCGGTACACCGTCATCTTGGAGACCCGCATTAGCGCCGCCACCTCGGCCACGGTGAGAAACTGTGTCCGGGCCTGCTGGCCCTCGACCGAACCGGTGTCCCGCACCGATTTGCCAGCTGAATCCCGCGCCGATGGCCCGTTCGTAGACGTCATCGCAACCCAATCGTGTCAGGCACGCGCAATGCCAGCGGCTTCCCCTCCGCTGGCACCCACACGTGCATACAAAGAGGAGAATAGCGGGACTAGTGGGGTTACTGGTACTGGTGGGGGACAATCGGTTCAAAAAACCTTGAATTATTCCGATGTAATTCGTAGCTGTTCAGACCGGCTTTTGGCGGCCTGAACCGCCGCATCGACAGCCCCCCGCAACCCGCCACGTTCGAGTTCGCGCAGCGCAGCGGCGGTAGTACCACCAGGCGAGGTAATCGTGGCGCGCAGTTGCGTCGCCGTGGCGTCCACCTGCGCGCCCAGCGGCGCCACCTGGGCCGAATGCCGATCTTGATCCATGCGCTCCAGCAGCATTGCCGCGGACCCCGCCATGGTCTGCGCGGCCAGTTCGGCGGCCACCTGACGACTCAACCCCGCCGCGACGCCGGCATCCACCAACGCCTCGACCAGCAAAAAGAAATATGCCGGACCCGAACCCGATACCGCGGTCACCGCATCCATTTGCGGCTCGGGAACCGTCAGAACACCGCCGACCGCGTCGAACAGGGCCGAAACCTCCTCGAGCTGTTGACCAGTGACGAAACGGCCCTTGGCCAGCGCGGTAACCCCCGCGCCCACGAGCGCGGCCGCGTTCGGCATGGCCCGGACCACCGGTGTCCCAGCCGGCAGCTTGGACTCGAAGTAGGTGATCGTGACCCCAGCAGCCACGGTGACGAACACTTGCTCAGCGCTGTCATTCTCGGCGGCGGCGGCCGCCTGAACCAGGTCCCCCATCACCGATTCGACGTCGGTCGGCTTCACCGCGACAACGACAAACGTTGCGTTCTCGACCGCGTCGGTTACCGACGTCACCAACACCGAGTAGGTGTCCGCCAGGTACTGGGCGCGATCGGGCATCCGTTCGGCCACCACCAGGTCTTTGACCTGCCGCCCTGCCCGCAGCAGGCCCGACAGCAACGCCTCACCAATGCTGCCGCCACCGATGATCGCGATTCTTGCCATGCCGGAAAGCATCCCAGACAGCTCGGCTCAGCCGTGCTACCGGGCAGGCGGGAGTCGGGGAGGTACCAGGGCCAGTTGGCGAGACTGCGCCACGATGCGGCCAACCTGGTCGACGACGATGTGATCCTGGTCGAACCAATCCTGCCCGATCTCTAGGCAGGTGCAGATCACCCGCAGCCAGCCGTCGGCGGGCAAGCACCGAAGATAAGCGGTAAGTGCGACGGTAGGCGCCCAGCCGGCGCGGCCCACGGCCAATGTTCACCGGCGCCGACAAATCTCCGCACATGAGGGCGAACAGCGCGTCGGGAGCGACGCCACGCGGGCGCGCCCACATTTGGATCACCGGCGGCCGCCCGGCCCTGGCGGGGGCCAGCGTCGACAGCACCGGCCGGACATCGCAGCCTTCACCCAAGTGCACCAGGCCAGCCATCGGGTGGCCTGGCTGGATCGGCGCGATATCGTCGGGCGGTTCGGGCGCCATCAGATCCACGACGGGGTTCGCCGACAGCAGAGGTGCGGCTGCATTGGCCCCGCTGTCGCCAGCGACCCAATGCTCGGGCTCGCCGAGGTTGACCACGACGTGTACCGCGGTGCGGTCGTCTTGGGTGAGCTCAACATCGACCACGCTGATCCGGCGGCCACGTTTGCGGATCGACGTCGTCAGCCGCATCAACCCCGGATCAGGCGCCCATAGGAAACTGGCCGACACGGCGACTGGTTGCAAGGCCGGTTGCAGTCCGCTCGATTCGCCACCGCATGCGGTGCGAGCGGCGTTGGCACACAGTGCCAGCATCGCGCCGCCGTGCACCTTGGGCCCGATGGTCCAATACTGGTTGAGCTCGCCTTCGTATACGCCGGCATCGACCTCCCGAAGCGTCATTGCGGTGGTGAATAGCGCGTTCATGGCAGTCCTCTGCAGGTCTCGGCGACAATCACCGCAGTAGGTGCGTGCGAGCGAATTGCAACGATTCGGCCAGCATGGTTTCGCGCTCAGTTGCCGAACGCGCGCTGGACGTGGACACCTCGAGCACCACGTGGCCGGCGAAGTCTCCGCTGGCCAGCAGCTGGCACACCGCAGCGGTAGGTTGCGTGCCACGGCCAGGCACCAAGTGCTCGTCGGCGGGCAACCCGCTGCCGTCACACAAGTGCAGATGCACCAGCCCCGAGCCCATCCGCTGCGCCATCGCCAGTGAGTCGGAGCCTGCGGTCGCGGTGTGCGACAGGTCCAGGGTGTAGTGCGCGTGGTTACCGTCCAGCGGGTCGAAAGAGGGTGCGAACGCCGAGATCGCCGGACCCGGGCCACCGCCACGCTTGCGCATCCGTTCCCGTGACTGGTCGGCCCCGAAAAATCGGTCGGCCCGGAACGGGAACATATTTTCGACGGCGATCATCACGTCGCTAGCTGCTTCCAGGGCGGCCACCTGGTCGCTGAATCCTTCGGCGTAGCGCCGTTGCCAACGGAACGGCGGATGCACGACGACGGTCTGCGCGCCCAGTTGTTCGGCGGCTCGCACGCTGCGTTCCAGTTTGGGGACTGGGTTGGCGCCCCACACCCGCTGCGAGATCAGCAGGCAGGGCGCATGCACGGATAGCACCGGCAGGCGGTAGCGCCGCGACAGCTTCTTGACGGCATCGATGTCCTGGCTGACCGATTCGCCCCACACCATCAGTTCGACCCCGTCGTAGCCGAGCCTGACCGCATACTCGAATGCGGCCTCGGCCCTCAACGGGTACACCGAGGCCGTCGACAGACCGACTTTGATGGCTGGGCGCAAGGTCGACGTGGTTCCGAGTAGCTGGGCCTAGCCCGATTGCAAGGACAGCGCTAACGGTCCCAGGGTGATCAGCGCACCCACCGCAACCGCGATCAGCGTACTGGCGATGTCCTCGGTTCGGCGAACTACCCGCACCCCGACCACCAGGCCGAGGATCACCAATACCGATAACATCAGCGCCACGATGCTGTTCCAACGCCACAGCTGGTCGAAGGCAACGAACAGCCCAGCGCCGAACACGACGGCCAGAATCGACTGCAGCACGATCAAGCCGCCGCGCCACAGTTCTTCGAATCTGCTCCGCCAGCCGCGGGCAGCTGAGGCTATGCCAGCAAGATCGGTGTGCAGGTCGAGATGCTCCTCGTCGAGGTCTGCTCCGACGGCCTGCGACCTCGCTGCGGCGTGTTCGTCGCCGCGCCGGCGAGCTAGCTCATCGGCAAGGGTCTGCCCGCTGAACAGCGCCTCCGCTGACACTTGCACGTGGGAGCGCACGTACGCCGACTCCTCCGCCGCTAATTCGGCCGCGCGTACCTCGGAGTCCAGCACGTCCACCGGGATATCGGCGAAGTGCTCCAGTGGATCCGGGCTCATCCCCTCGGCATCGGATTGCGGCTGCGCGGTGCCGGTCGGAGCTACCGGGTGCCGGGCGTCGCCGAGGTGGGGCAGCGGCCGCGGGTACGCACTCCGCTCCGGTCCCGACCCGCGTTGGGTGGGCGGCGGGGACTTGGGCCAACGCGGCTCAGGCTCGGACCAATACCCGGGTTGGACGTGGCCGTGGTCGTCGACCGGTGGTTCAGATTGGGCGGCCGGCTCGACAACCCGGACTCCTCCGTTGGCCCGATGAGCGTGGGTGGCTGTCAGATGCTGCTCGTCGTCGTGGTCATCGTGAATGATCGGAATCTCGCCGGTCAGCTCCGCGACGGTGACCGCGTCGCTATCACCGCGCCGGCGGCGGCGGCGCCGGCTCACCTCGGGGGCGCCGATGGTTCCATTCTTAGCCAGCAATTCGGCCACCGAGATCGGCCGAGGGCGGGGGCTTTCGCTGTCGTTGTGTGGTCCGGTCATGCTTTGTCGCCTCTCGATCGGTTAGCTGCGTTCCGATCAATCTCTTGGCCTCTAGCATCCCGCACCGAGGTTTGCACTAGTGCGGTTCCATCAGCTTCGCTGTCGAGTTTGCGCAAGATGAGACCTTCCCGTAATGCCCACGGGCAGATATCCACCGTTTCTATCGACAGCGCTCGCATGCTTGCTTCCGCCACCAAAGCGCCCGCCACGATTTGCGGCGCCCGCTCGGCACTTACCCCTTCTAGTTCGGCACGGTCAGACGCCGTCATCCTAGAGATAAACGCAATGAGTTGTCGCAGGCCGTTGGCCGTCAGCGTCCTCTTCGCCCGTGGTCCCGCGGCCGACGGCGCCGCACCAGTGAGCCGGGCCAACGAACGAAACGTCTTCGATGTTGCTACCGCGAGATCGGGGCTGCCCGCTTCGAGGACGGTCGCGCTAGCATCCGACAGCTCGGAGTCCAGCCAGTCACGCAGCATCGCCACCCGGCGCCGACCGGGCGGATCGTCTGGCAGCCACTCACGGGTTAACCGTCCGGCGCCAAGCGGCAGTGATAACGCGACCTCAGGCTCCTCATCGACACCGCTTGACAACTCCAACGAGCCGCCGCCGATGTCGAGGTTGATGATTCGCCCCGCGCTCCACCCAAACCATCGCCGCACCGCCAGAAAGGTCAGCCGCGACTCGTCGACGCCGCGTAGCACCTGCAACCGGACACCGGTTTCCTTGCGCACCCTAGACAGCACGTCGTCGGAATTTTCCGCCTCGCGGACCGCGGACGTGGCGAAAGCCATCAGCTCAGCGCAGCCGGAGCTGACGGCAATTTTGGCGAACTCGTCGATTGTGGAAACTAGCTTGTCGGCACCGCGCTTGGTGATTTTGCCCGAGCTATCCGTGGCTTCGGCCATTCGCAGCGTGGCCTTCGTCGAACTCATCGGTGTCGGATGTCCGCCGCGATGAGCATCCACCACGAGCAGATGGACCGTGTTGCTACCCACATCGAGCACGCCCAACCGCACAGAACACCAACCTAGCCGGGCGACGATGCGGGCGCTGCGCGACCCGCTGAGGAGCCCGGCAAAACAAACCCCGCCGGGCGACGATGCGGGCGCGATGTCGCCGGGTCGGGCGGTACAGCATCGTGGTCTAACGTTGAGTCCGTGGCAAACTCGCGCCTGGAACCGGTGCATCCGGGGGAAGAGGTCGAATTGGATTTCGCCCGTGAGTGGGTGGAGTTCTACGACCCGGACAATTCCGAGCACCTAATCGCGGCCGACCTCACCTGGCTGCTGTCGCGCTGGACGTGTGTGTTCGGCACACCTGCGTGCCGGGGCACCGTGGCCGGTCGGCCAGATGACGGCTGCTGCTCGCACGGTGCATTCCTGTCGGACGACGACGACCGCGCTCGATTGGACGACGCGGTAAAAAAACTCAGCCACGACGACTGGCAATTCCGCGAAAAAGGCCTGGGCCGCAAGGGTTACTTGGAACTCGACGAGCATGATGGCCAATCCCAATTCCGGACCCGAAAACACAAGGACGCATGCATCTTCCTCAACCGACCCGGGTTCCCTGCCGGCGCTGGCTGCGCGCTGCATAGCAAAGCTCTCAAGCTGGGCGTGCCGCCGCTGACGATGAAGCCCGATGTCTGTTGGCAACTGCCGATCCGACGCAGCCAGGAGTGGGTAACCAGGCCCGACGGCACCGAAATTCTCAAAACCACGGTCACTGAATATGACCGCCGCGGCTGGGGCTCCGGTGGCGCGGATTTGCATTGGTATTGCACCGGCGATCCGGCCAGCCATGTCGGCAGTAAGCAGGTGTGGGAAAGCCTGGCCGACGAACTCACCGAACTGCTTGGCGCGAAGGCCTACGCCGAGCTGGCGGCAATGTGTAAGCGCCGCAACAGATTAGGGCTCATCGCAGTGCACCCGGCGACGCGGGCGGCCAAGTAACGCCGGCTACCCACCGAATCCTGGACCGGGCGTGCCGCCTTCTCGGTACGACGTGACCATACGCAGCGCGCTGGCCTGCAGGTATGCCTCGACCGACGCGGCGGCCCCCGCCGCGTCGTGCGCCAGCACAGCCTCGGTGATGGCCCGCAAGTCAGCGACCACCGGGTCGGGGTCGGCGTAGGCACCGGTGAGCTCATGCTCACGGCCGCCGAAGGCGTGCTCGACCCAGCGATACAACAACCCCAACGCACGGTTGCCGGTGCTGTGGATGAGCACACGGAAGTAGGCGAGGTCGGCTGCCTGACGCGCTGGGGCTGTCTTGGCCTCACACACCCCGGCCAGCGCGGCGCGCACTGCCTCGGCATCATCGGGCGTGCTCCGGTCGGCCGCCAGCCGGCCGATCAGAGGACCTAAAGCCGCCCGGATCTCAAACAGCTCGATCAGGAACTCGGGACCTAGTTTCCGCACCAGCGCCTCGACGACCGCGGGATGGGTGAGGGCCGTGGGATCGCATACCACGTTGCCGCTCCCATGCCGGGCCTCAATAAGACCCATCTGCTGCAGCCGGGCCAGACCCTGCCGCAACGACGTGCGGTTAACACCGAGCTGCTCAGCCAACTCCCGCTCGGGCGGCAGGGTCGAGCCCGGCGGGAAGGCGCCGTCGAGGATGGCGTCGGCGATCGACGCAGCGATCTGCTCGTCCACCCGCTGGCGATCAGGCGGCTGAATAACGCTTGACTGGTTCATTGGCTCAACCAATATAGTGGATGGACCATCAACGGGGGCGGCCACCCGACCGGAGGTAATAGCAGTGGACGACGAAATGCGATCGGCGGTGACCCCGCGCTGGCGGGGCGCCGCGGGGCGCCTAGAAGTCTGGTATGCCACGCTGTCGGATCCGCTGACGCGAGCTGGCCTGTGGGTGCATTGCGAGACGGTGGCGCCAACGTCCGGCGCTCCATACGCACACGGCTGGGCGACTTGGTTTCCAGCCGACGGCCCACCGCGCACCGAGCGTTTCGGCCCCGAAACCATCCAACCCGCAACCGGCATGGCGTGGTTCGACGCGGCGGGTGTACGAGCGGCGCAGGATGTGTTGACCGGACGCGCGCGATCACTCGGATGGGATCTTTCCTGGAAGGACACCAGTGCGCCGCTGTGGACATTTCCGCGCCTGGCATGGGAGCGCGAGTTACTGCCAGGCGCTCAGGTGGTCATCGCGCCCACCGCCGACTTCACCGGTTCGCTGACAGTCGACGACACCACCCACTGCGTCGACGGATGGCGCGGTGGCATCGCCCACATCTACGGGCATGGCAATGCACAACGCTGGGGATGGATCCATGCCGACCTCGGGGGCGGCAATGTCGTAGAGGCTGTCACCGCGGTGTCACACAAGCCGGGACTGCGCCGGCTTGCTCCAATGGCGTTCGTTCGCTTCCGTATTGACGGAAAAGACTGGCCCGCAGCCCCCGGAAGAATCCTGCCGTCGCTGCGGATGCGGACAACACTCGGCCTGCAGCACTGGCAGCTGGAGGGACGCATCGGCGCCCGCGACGTGCTCATCCGTGTCGACCAGCCCGCCGACCGGTGCGTGAGCCTGAGATATACCGATCCGGACGGGGCCGTCGCGGTGTGCACCAACACCGAGCAGGCCGACATCCACATCGAGGTCGGCGACCGGCACTGGTCGGTGCTGGGCACCGGGCATACCGAAGTCGGGCTGCGCGGCGTCGAAGCACCCGATATCAACGAAAGGATCCCGCCGTGAGCTTTCTCCTCGACCCGCCGCTGCTGATTGCCGCAGGAATACTGATCGAGCGCGGCCTGCCCGCCAACCGTCGCGATGTGGCGGAAGCCGCAACCCTGGGCATCTTCTTCGGCGGCTCGTTCGGGCTCTACCACAACGTGCCCGGTCTCGGCGTGCTGTGGCGTCCTTTCCGCGCCCACAATGGCCGCGACTTCATGTGGAACAGCGGGGTTTTCGACGTCAAAACAGACGAAGCGGGATGGCCGCTGCACGCAGCGGCCGGGGGCATCTTCGCGACCTACCCGTTCTTCATCAAGCTGGGACGGCGGCTCGGGCGCATGATATGAGCCGTCTCGCCGCCTCGTTCGGCGCCGCGCTGCTCCCCGAGGAGTGCGGCGGCCCAACATCTGACCAGCTGGTCGAACGCGTCGACCGCTACCTCACCCGGCTGCCGACGGCATCGCGGCTGGCCGTGCGGGCCGGCTTGGCATCAATGACCGCGGCGAGCTACCTGACCACCGGCCGGCCGCTGTCGCGGCTTGACCCCGGCCAGCGGGAGCAGGTGCTGCGGCGGGTCGCCGCGCTGAGCCCAGATGCCAATGCGGCCATCGAGGCGATAAAGGTGATCGTGTTGCTGGCCAACGGCGCCGACAGCTACGCACCGGAATTGTTCGCTCGCGCCCACGAGCATGACCCGGCTCGCCCCGACGCCGCCTTGACCGTCACCCAGTCAACCGACAGCGCTTCCGTTATTACCGCCGACGCGGTGATCGTCGGGTCCGGCGCCGGCGGCGCCATGGTGGCTCGCACCTTGGCGCGAGCCGGCTTCGGAACCGTCGTGCTCGAAGAGGGTCGTCGCTGGACGGTCGACGAGTTCCGTACCAGCCACCCGATTGACCGCTATGCCGGCTTGTACCGCGGCGCCGGAGCCACCATCGCGCTGGGACGACCGTCGTTGGTGCTGCCGATCGGCCGCGCGGTCGGTGGCACTACCGTCGTGAACTCCGGCACCTGCTTCCGGCCGCCGCTGGCTGTGCAACGACGCTGGCGCGACGAATTCGGTCTCGGCCTGGCCGATCCGGAGCGGCTGACCGAGCACCTCGACGACGTTGAGCACACGCTGCAGGTGGCGCCGGTGCCGCTCGAGATCATGGGCCGCAACGGACGCCTGCTGCTCGACGCCGCCGAATCGGTGGGCTGGCAAGCGATGCCCATACCGCGCAACGCACCCGGCTGTGCAGGCAGCTGCCAATGCGCAATCGGGTGCCCCCGCAACGCCAAGTTCGGTGTACACCTCAACGCATTACCCCAGGCGTGTGCGGCCGGCGCGCGGATCATCTCGCAGGCGCGCGTCGACCGGGTGCTGCACCAACACGGACGCGCCCGCGGAGTACGAGCCCGCCGACCCGACGGCACCGCGCTCGATGTGCTAGCGGAAACCGTCATCATCGCCGCGGGCGCCACCGAAACACCGGTGCTGTTGCGGCGCAGCGGTCTTGGCGGCCACCCGCGGCTCGGCCGAAACCTCGCGCTGCATCCGGCGACCATGCTGGCCGGGCGCTTCGACGAAGAGGTTGTCGCGTGGCGCGGCGTCCTGCAAAGCGCCGCCGTCCACGAGTTTCACGAATCAGCTGGCGTGTTGATAGAAGCCACCGCTACCCCGCCGGGCATGGGGTCAATGGTCTTCCCCGGCTACGGCGCCGAACTGCTCGGCTGGCTGGATCGGGCGCCGCACGTCGCGACGTTTGGCGCGATGGTGGCCGATCGCGGCGTTGGCTCGGTTCTGTCGGTGCGCAGCGAGACGATGGTCCGTTACCACCTCGCCCAGGCCGACATCACCAAGCTGCTCGTCGCGATGGAGGCGATCGGCCGGCTACTTTTCGCCGCCGGCGCGGTCGAGGTACTCACCGGTCTGCCCGGCACGACGACCGTGACGTCGCTGCCCGCACTGCAGGAAGCGCTACGCCGATGCAACCCCCGATGGCTGCACCTGGCCGCCTTCCATCCCACCGGCACCGCGGCCGCCGGTGCCGACGAGCGGCTCTGCCCGGTCGACGCGCGAGGCCGGCTGCGCGGCATCGAAGGTGTGTGGGTTGCCGACGCGTCGATCCTGCCCAGCTGCCCGGAGGTGAACCCGCAGCTATCGATCATGGCGCTGGCGCTGGCCGTCGCCGACGAGGTGGTCGGCGCGCACTGATCGAGAGTGCATCCTGGGCGTCCAGCGTGCGGCCTGGGCGGGATCGGGGCGAATTTTTCGCCCCCAGTACACGCTCGACGCCCTCAACGCACACTCGTTGCCGCGACCAGTGGACAGCGACAAATGCCCGGAGCGTTTTCGATACCACCAGCCCGCTGCCGGCAGATACGTCGAGCTAGCCCTCCAGTTTGTAGCCCAGCCCCCGCACCGTCACCAGGTGCACCGGGTTCGCGGGATCGGCTTCGATCTTGGAGCGCAGCCGCTTGACGTGGACATCGAGGGTCTTGGTATCGCCAACGTAGTCCGCACCCCAGACCCGGTCGATCAGCTGCCCGCGGGTAAGCACCCGCCCGCTGTTGCGCATCAAGTACTCCAGCAGATCGAATTCTTTGAGCGGCAGCGTGATGGTATCGCCGTTCACCGAGACCACATGCCGCTCAACATCCATCCGGACCGGCCCGGACTCCAGCACGCCATCGCTGATTTCGGAGTCGTCGTCGCCACCACGCCGCAGCACCGCCCGGATCCTAGCGATCAACTCACGCGCCGAATAGGGCTTCGTCACGTAGTCGTCGGCGCCCAGCTCGAGGCCGACCACCTTGTCGATCTCACTGTCTCGGGCGGTCACCATGATCACCGGCACGCTGGAACGGGCACGCAGCTGCTTGCACACGTCAGTGCCTGACATCCCCGGCAACATCAAGTCCAGCAGCACGATGTCGGCCCCGGCGCGATCAAACTCCGCGAGCGCCGCAGGCCCATCGGTCACTACCGTGGGCTCAAAGCCTTCCTTGCGGAGGAGAAACGCCAGCGGATCGGCCAGCGATTCCTCGTCCTCCACAATCAGCACACTGGTCATCTGCGCCACTCCTTCTCATCGCTTCGCTCTGCATCGTCGCCGGCGCGGGTCATCAGCGCCACTCCTTCTCATCGCTTCGCTCTGCATCGTCGCCGGCGCGGGTCATCAGCGCCACTCCTTCTCATCGCTTCGCTCTGCATCGTCGCCGGCGCSGGTCATCAGCGCCACTCCTTCTCATCGCTTCGCTCTGCATCGTCGCCGGCGCCGGTCATCAGCGCCACTCCTTCTCATCGCTTCGCTCTGCATCGTCGCCGGCGCCGGTCATCAGCGCCACTCCTTCTCATCGCTTCGCTCTGCATCGTCGCCGGCGCCGGTCATCGACTTAGTTCTTCTTCCTCTCGTTGCGACCTGTTGGGCCGCACATCGCCGCCCCGCGGCTGCTCGGATTGCTCATCGCTGTCCTCGTATGGCGGCATGGCCGCTGGAATAGAAAGGGTGAATGTCGATCCGGTTCCCGGCTTGCTCCACACACCGATGCTGCCATTGTGGTTGGCTGCGACGTGTTTGACGATGGCCAGCCCCAGCCCGCTGCCGCCGGTGGCCCGCGAACGCGCCTTGTCGCCGCGGAAGAACCGCTCGAAGACCCGCTCCTGATCTTCAAGAGCGATGCCGATGCCGCGGTCGGTGACGGCGATCTCGATGTTGTCGCCACAACGGCGACGGCTGATCGACACCAGCGAACCACGCGGCGAATAGGCGATCGCGTTGGACACCAAATTGGCTAGCGCGGTAACCAGCAGGGTTTGGTCACCCAGTACCCGCAAACCGCTGGGCGCATCGGTGCGAACCTCGATAGAAGCGGTGTCGGCAGCCACCTTATGACGCACAATCGCCTCGGACACAATGGTATCGACGTCAATGTCGGTCACGTTAGGCAGCCGCTCGGCGCCCTGCAGCCGGGACAACTCGATCAGCTCAGCAACCATGTCTCCTAATCGGTTGGCCTCGACGAGCACTTTCTCGGCGAACCGGCTCACGGTTTCGGCGTCATCAGCCGACGCCAGCAGGGCCTCAGCGAGCAATGCCATGGCACCGACCGGGGTCTTGAGCTCGTGGCTGACATTAGCCACGAAATCACGCCTAGCCGCCTCCATGCGCGCATAGTCGGACTGGTCGTGGACGAACACCACGGCGAACCGGCGGTCGTCCTCACTTAGCAGTCGAGCGTGGCCGTGCACCGATAGCCCAGACCGGCCCGCGGCTGGGCGTTTTGCGGGTGACAGATCGAATTCAACATCCTCACCGCCCAGCGCCTGTTGTGCTGCCCGCCAGGCCTGGTCGTCGAGCTGCCGGTCGCGTACCAGGCCTAGCTCCCTGGCCTGTTCGTTGAGGTAAACCACGTCACGATGGGTATCGACCACCGCAGCGCCCAGCGGCATCAGCGCGATGATGCGTTGCAGCATCTGCGAAACAGTGATGCCCGCCCACTCGGTGGCCACTCGTTGCCGGCGTTCGGCTACTCGCGGCGACAGCCGGGTTCCGGCCGCAATACCAACGGCAAGCGCCAACCCGGATAATACCCCGGCCAGCAACAGCGCCGAGAACACAGTCACAAAGAAAATCCTACAAATCCTTCTTAATTCTGCCCTAGCGGCGCGAGGCCAAAATCGGACAAGTCACACCCTGCGCTACAGGTGTTCGGCTGCTGTTCACGGGATGTTTGACAAATGCGGTCTTGAAGCGCCAACTGGCACTGCGGCCAGTGTTTTACGCGCGACCCTGGCTGGCTACCGCCGCGGCGCCCGCAGCGGCCGCGTCGGGGTCGAGGTAGGTACCACCGGGCACCACCGGCCGCAGATCGGCATCCAGGTCGTAGCGCAGCGGAATACCGGTCGGAATGTTGAGCCCGACGATCTCGTCGTCAGACATCTCGTCCAAGTATTTGACCAGCGCGCGCAGCGAGTTGCCGTGCGCCACGATGAGCACTGTTCTGCCGGTCCGCAGATCGGGCACGATCACGTCGGTGAAATACGGCAGAAACCGGGCCACCACGTCGGCCAAGCATTCGGTCAGCGGGCCGCCACCGATGTCGGCGTAGCGGGGGTCCGCATCCTGACTGAACTCGCTACCCTTCTCGATCGGTGGTGGCGGAGTGTCGTAGCTGCGGCGCCAGGCCATGAATTGCTCGTCACCGTAGCGGGCCTTGGTCGCGGCCTTGTCCAGACCCTGAAGCGCGCCGTAGTGGCGTTCGTTGAGCCGCCAGCTGCGACGGACCGGAATCCATAGCCGGTCGGCGGTGTCAAGCGCCAGATGCGCGGTGGTGATCGCGCGTCGTAACAGCGACGTGTACAGCACGTCGGGCAACAGGTTGTGTTCGGCGAGCAGCTCACCGCTGCGGACCGCCTCCGCCCGACCCTTGTCGGTTAGCCCGACGTCAACCCAACCGGTGAACAGATTTCGGGCATTCCAGTCGCTCTCGCCATGGCGGAGCAGCACCAGCGTGGCAGAGTTTCGGAGTTGCATCGGCTTAGCATTTCACGGACGAGCACGGGCGGCGGCGTCGCCGTCATCTTCGTCGTCGGGCGTTGAATTGCCCGACTTTCCCTCGCAAGCGGGTGGTGCCCCCACCTCATCGCGCTCCGCGCTCTGCATCGTCGTCGATTAGGTGAGCGAAGGCCTGCAGGTTCTTCAGCGACTCGCCGCGAGATACTCGCCAGTTCCACTCCTTTTGGATCGACGAGCGAAAACCCAACTCCAACAACGTATTAAAGTCCGAGTCCACCGCCTCGAGCACCTGTCCGAGCACCCGGTCGATCTGGTCGGCGTCGACCGACGCCAACGACATCCGGCCCACTAGGTAGATATCACCGACGTTGTCCAGCGTGTAGGCAACGCAAAAGAGCCGGCGGTTGCGCTTGAGCAAAAACCGGTAGACACCCTCGTGGTTCTCGTCGGGTTTGCGGCATACGAACGCCTCGATGCGCACCGAATGCTCGCCGATGCTCAGGATGGTGTTGGTCTTGAGTCGGCGCTCACCGGGAAGCTCCACTACCAGCCGCGGCAATCCACCATGCGCCCCAGGGAATTCCGAGTAGGTGAGGTGGCTGGCCTGCAGCGCGTGCTCGATCACCGACCGCACCCGCCGGACCGTCTCCAAGGAAGACGTCATGCGCCCACCCCGTGGCGCGGCGTCCAGCAGCGAGGCTTGCGCATTGATGCCCGGTCGCGGAACCGGCGCTGGCGCAAGGCGGTGAAGTCGCCGATCGCGCGACGGTAGCTGGAGAGTAGGGCGTCGGTGGTGTTCTCCCAGGAAAAGGTCGCCGCGTGCGCGACGGCCGCACGATTCATCACCTCCGCCTTCGGTGCGGGCAGGCGCAACAGCCGATCGAGAGCCTGCGCCCAGTCACCGACATCGTGTCCGGACACCAAAGCGCCGGTAACCCCGTCCCGCACCGCCACGGGCAGGCCGCCGACCGCCGCCGCTACCACCGGCGTGCCACAAGCCTGCGCCTCGACGGCGACCAAGCCAAACGACTCTGAATAACTCGGCACCGCAACCAGATCGGCGGCTTGGAAGACGGTAGCCAGATCGGTGCGGGATTGCGGCGGCAGAAACGTCACCCGGGCCGTGATACCGAGTTCGTCGGCCAGCCGAACCAGCCCGTCCGGGGAGGCCAAACCACTGCCCGACGGTCCGCCAGCTACCACGATGTGCACCCCCGGCAGTTTCGCGGCGGCACGTAGCACGATGTCGGGCGCCTTCAACGGCTGGATCCGTCCGACGAAGGCCACCACGTTGTCGTCGAGCGGCAGCCCCAACGCCGCCCGGGCAGCCCGCCGATCACCCGGACGGAACATGTCCAGATCGACACCAGGATGGGCCACGTCGATTCTCGCCGGATCGGCACGATGAATCGAAATCAATTGTCTTGCTTCATCATCGGTGTTGACGATCATTCGATCGGCCTCGTCAACGACCTGCTGCTCGCCGACCCTGCGCAACGGCGGCTCAGCCGCGTCACCGTCGGCCAGCGCCGCGTTCTTCACCGCGGCCAACGTGTGTGCGGTATGCACCAACGGCACCGCCCAGCGGTCCCGGGCCAGCCAGCCGACCTGACCTGACAACCAGTAATGCGAGTGCACAATGTTGTAGTAGCCCGGCTCGTGCGCCGCTTCGGCGCGCAGCACCCCGGCCGCGAACGCGCACAGCTGGGTGGGTAGGTCGTATTTGTCCAGGCCCTCGAACGGTCCTGCTGCGACGTTGCGCACCAACACCCCGGGCGCTACCCGCACGATCGGCGGATCGGCAGAGGCAGTGGCCCGGGTGAAGATCTCCACCTCGATGCCACGCCGGGCCAGGTGCAACGCGCTCTGCAGCACGTAGACATTCATGCCGCCTGCGTCGCCGGTGCCGGGCTGGGCCAGCGGTGAGGTGTGCACCGCCAGCACCGCGACCCGATGGGGGTCATTCACTGGCGGAAACGCTTCAATTCGATGGCCCGCACACTGTCATCTTTACAGGACCGACCTGGAACTGCCCTAAACGTGCGTTAGCAGCACGTCAGGACCCATCAAGCTGAAGACTCGTCATCCGGCAACCGAGAGTCCAGTGCACCAGAGCGGCGCATCGCGCCCAGCGGATCGGCATAGAGCCCGCCCAGCGACACAATCCCCGCCCCGGCCTCTTGTACCCGGTTGCCGAAGGCCGTCACCCGGATATCACGAGGCGGTAGCACCGAGCGTGCAGCGAACGCCGCTTCCACCTGGTCCATCGCTTCGGGGTATTCGGTGAACGCCTGGCCACCCACCACCAGTTCGTCGGGATTGAGCAGGTCCCGCAGTAACGCGACCGCCTCACCGAGCACCCGGGCCCGCTCCGCCAGGAGATTTTTGGCTGGCTGGTTGCCGGCCCGGGCCACTCGCAGCAGGTCGGTGATAGCGGTAGCGCCACCGGCCGAGCGGGCGACGCCGGGCAACCTGCTGGGAATGATCCTTAGCCGGCGGGCAGCGGCCAAAACCGCCTCGTCGCTGACGGTGGACTCCAGCTGGCCAGTACCGCCGAGCAGCTCGGAGTGGGCCGGCAGCGCCACGATGGTGCCGGGGCCGCTGGCCGGGCAATGCACCCGTCCACCGATCACCAGCGCATAGCCGACCGTTTCGCGGGCGTACACGTACAGGCTGGTCGCAGAGCTGGGCGCGAACCGCCGCATGCCGAGCAACAGCTCGGCTCCGGCCATGGCGTCCACGTGCGATGCCACCGACACCGGCAGACCCAACGCGTCAGCCAACACCGGCCCAATCGGTGCCTGCCGCCAGCCCAGCCGGGCGTGGTCGACATGGCCGGTGGCGGCGTCGACGGTGCCGCCGATCGCCACCCCGACCCACAGCGGCCGGCGCCGATGCCAACGCCGCAAGTATCGAGAAGCGCTCTCGGCCAACGAAGTCAGGGCAGGCCCGGCGGCGTTGAGCGGCGTCGGGGTCTCGACCGTGTCCAGCGTGCGGCCGAACAGGTCGGTAGCCACGATGCTGGTGGTGCGCGCGCCCACATGGATGCCTAGCGTCAGATACGGTTCGTGGTTGATCTCGACGGGCACGCGGGGGCGCCCGATAGCCCCGGAAACCGACAGGTCGGCCCGCTCCCGCAGCAGGCCGGCCTCAAGCAGCGCAATGACCTGGCGGTTCACCGTCGCGATGGACAGCGAGGTGACCCCGGCGATGACGTCACGGCCGACCGGTCCGCGCAACCGCACGGCACGAAACACGGCCGCCGCCGCCGAATCAGACAGATGCAGCGACGGCGACACGACCTGGCGATGTAACCGCAGCTGACCGCGACGGGTAGGTGAATGGTGGGTAAGAGCAGTAGTGCGCACGAGCGTCCTTAATCCGAGTTCCTATCGTCGGTCTTGGCCGCACTTGCCGACTGGTGTGAAGTCAGACGCGGCAAAGCACGCGGCGACAACACGCACAAGCCGCGAAAACACCCGCGGTCGTGATGTCAGACAAAGCGGTGCGGTGCACACCGAGAATTTAGCACGTTTATTAGAGTTGTTCGGATGAATGCGGCCGGGGCGGATCAACGGATCGCGGTAGTCACCGGCGCCAGTTCCGGTATCGGCGAGGCAACCGCGAGAACCCTGGCAACCCTCGGGTTTCATGTGGTCGCCGTGGCGCGTCGTGAGGACCGGATCACCGCGCTGGCCAACGAGATCGGCGGAACGGCCGTCGTGACCGACGTCATCGACGACGACGCGGTCGAGGCGCTGGCGCGCAGTTTGAACCGGGTTGACGTGCTGGTCAACAACGCCGGTGGGGCGTGGGGACTGGAATTCGTCGCCGACGCCGACTTGGAGCACTGGCGCTGGATGTGGGAGACCAACGTGATGGGCACGCTTCGGGTCACCCGAGCGCTGCTGCCCAAGCTGATCGACTCCGGCGACGGCCTGATCGTCACGATCACCTCGATTGCGGCGATGGAGACCTACGACGGCGGCGCCGGCTACACGGCAGCCAAACACGCCCAGGGCGCCTTGCACCGCACGCTACGCGGCGAGCTGCTGGGAAAACCGGTGCGACTCACCGAGATCGCGCCAGGCGCGGTCGAAACCGAGTTCTCGCTGGTCCGCTTCGATGGCGACCAGCAGCGCGCGGACGCGGTCTACGCCGGAATGACACCGCTGGTGGCCGCCGACATCGCCGAAGTGATCGGGTTCGTGGCCTCACGACCTTCCCACGTCAACGTGGACCAGATCATCATCCGACCACGCGATCAAGCGTCAGCCACCCGCCGCGCTAACCACCGGGTCTAACCGACCCGGAACCGCTCGTCGGAGTGCCCGACAAGGTGGGGACACTCGGCGGGGCGACCGGCGCGGTGATGGGGATCTGAGTGGCCGGCGGATGCGCCGTCGGAGGTGGTAGCGCCGACATCGCCACCCAGGTGTCCCAGTCCACCGCCCAGTCCCAGATATCACCGTCGGAGTAGGACAGCTGGATCGAGCTTCCGGTCACCTCAACCGGGTCGCCGTAGATCGCGCTGCGGTAGTACTGCTCGGCGTCGCCCGTGGACAGGTTGATGCACCCGTTGGTGACGTTGCTATTGCCCTGCGCGCCGGCGCTCATCGGGTTGGCGTGGATGAATTCCCCATTGTTGGAGATCCGTACCGCCCAGCGTTCGTGCACATTGCTGTAGCCGGCGGCCGGGTTGGACATGTAGAAGTCGGAGTATTTCTCGGTGACCACGTGGATGCCGTTGCGGGTCACGTTGCGGGCCTTGTCGGCCTCGCCGTAGCTACACGGGAAGTCCATGATGACGCCGGCATCGGTGACGACCTGAATGCGGTGCGACGAGACTTCGGCCTTGACCACCTGGCGTCGACCGATCTGGATGTTCAACGACATGTCCTGCAGGCCGTACGCACCGTCGCCGAACGGCAGCCCGTAGAGCTTCGCGTCGACGTTGACGGTGGTGCCCGCCGGGTAGTACTCGCGCGGGCGATAGTGAATGCGGGCGCCTTTCGCCTCGTCAGGCAACCACGCCCAACTGCCCTCAACGGGTGGAGTGGTAGTGACGGTCAGCGCCTTTTCGACGGCGGCTTTATCGCTGATGGGTGCATCGAACTGAATGATGATCGGCGCCGCGACCCCGACCGTCTGGCCGTCAGCGAGCTGAAATCCGCCGTCGACTTTCTTGGTGGGGGTCACGGTGCTGAACTTGCCCGTGACCGGAACGGCCTTGCCGTCGTGGCCGACCGCCGAACCGCTCCAGGTATAGGTCGTGTCGTAGCCCAGCGGCTCGGTGATCGTGTAGACGGTGCGATCGAAGTTGAACGCACCAGCAACGACCTTGCCCGCCGGATTCGTCAATGCGACGCGCTGGAACCAGCCGTCGGCGATCTGGACGCTGATCGGCGCGACCGGGATCACGTCGTCGGTCGCCGGCGCCGGCTGGAACGTCAAGTGCGGCGCCGGCGCCGCCTTGTCAGACCGTTTGGTCACCTTGCCCACGCAAGCAGCCAAGACGCTCGGAGCCAACACTCCAACCCCAAGAGCCGTCAAAGCCACGCGCCGACTAATCGGCTCCGGGTTTTGACAGGACCCCTGATTTTGACAGGGATCAGATGGGCTCACGACACACAAAGATACCGGGCCAGGCGACTTGCGCCCTGCCCTAAAAACATGCCGCAGAGTGCCGCAATCCGAAAGCAGTAACTACAACACGCACCCGACCAGCGTGGGTTCAGGTTGCAGTGTGATACCAAACACATCGAGGACCCCGTTACGAACGGTGCGGGCCAGGGTTATCACGTCTTCGGCGGTGGCGGAGCCGCGGTTTGTGAGGGCAAGGGCGTGTTTGGTGGA
This sequence comes from Mycobacterium haemophilum DSM 44634, assembly GCF_000340435.2. Lineage (NCBI taxonomy): Bacteria > Bacillati > Actinomycetota > Actinomycetes > Mycobacteriales > Mycobacteriaceae > Mycobacterium > Mycobacterium haemophilum. The sequence continues at coordinate 584,457 of NZ_CP011883.2, read as the reverse complement.
CAGCCGGCATGGGGCCGCATCATCGGGATAACCCTTGCCGAAGCCGGCCCGCTCCACCAGCCAGCCAGCGGCCAGCTTGACGCCGTCCGGCGCCGGATAATGCGGCACCGGCCCGTCCACCATCTTGGCCAGCTGATGGTAGACGTCCGGCGCGACCACTGGGTTAGTAAAGAAAGATCCGACGCTCCAGGTGTCGTGGTCTGCCGCGTCGAGCACCATGCCCTTGCGGGCACGCAGCGCCAGCACCGCCTCACGCACCGCGTGCGGGTCGGCGCGCTGCCCGCTGGTCGCGTCGAGGGCGGCCGCCAGCTCGCCATAGCGCAACGGTGCGCTGCACCCCGACGCATCGAGCTTGAACTCCACTTCCAGCACCACAGCAGGTGGTTGCAGCCCAGACGGGTCGGCTTGCTGGAAAACGCTGGTGCGGTAACCAAACCGCAACTCGCGGGCGGGAACCCAGCGAACCGTGCCGCTGCTGCGCTCCAGTAGCCGGACCCGAGTGATCGTGTCGGATACTTCTGCGCCGTAGGCACCCACATTTTGCACCGGGGTGGCCCCAGCCGATCCGGGGATACCGGACAGGCATTCCAGCCCGCCGAGCCCGTGCTCGATGGTGCTGGCCACCACGTCGTCCCAGACCGCACCAGCCTCGGCGCGCACCAGGTCGCCGTCGATAGTGACGCCGGCATTGGCCAAACGCACCGCGGTCAGATCGGCCAGCGTGTCGGCAATCACCAGGTTGGAGCCGCCAGCAAATACCAGCAGCGGTCCAGCTGCCCCGCCGCCGGCGGGTGCGTCTAGCTGCCGTATCACATCGACCACCTGTTCGGTGCTGGTGCACGTGATAACACGTTGGGCAACCGGACCTACCCGCAACGTGGTCAACGGCGCAAGCGGCACCGCCTCAGCGACATGCGCGCCGGCAAAGAGCGAACCGACAGCGCTCCGTTTCATGGCAGGTAACGGTAGCCTGGCCTCCTATGCCGCGATCATTCGACATGTCCGCCGACTACGAGGGCAGCGTTGAAGACGTTTTTCGGGCGTTCAGCGAGGCGGACTACTGGCAGGCCCGACTGGCTGAGTCCGCGGTCGACGACACGCGGCTGGAGTCGATGCGGGTGGGTGGCGAGTCCGGCGACGACGGGACCATCGAAGTGGTCACCCTGCAGGTGGTGCGCAGTCACAACCTACCGGGCCTAGTCACACAGGTGCACCGAGGCGACCTCTGCATCAGACGTGAGGAGACCTGGGGTCCGATCACCGAAGGCGTCGCGACGGCGTCCATTATGGGATCGATCTTGAACGCTCCAGCAAACTTGTCGGGCACTGCAGTACTGTCGCCAGACGCCGAGTCCGGCGGCGCCCGGCTGACGCTTCAGGTCACCGTTGCGGTGCGAATCCCCATTATCGGCGGCAAGCTCGAGAAGATCATCGGCACCCAGTTGGCCGAGCTGGTGAAACTTGAACAGCGCTTCACCACGATGTGGATCGTGAACAACGCCTGATTATCCGGCGGCCTGATCTGCCGCGGCCTAAGCAGAACCGCCCGGCTCCTCCTCACGCCACAAGCGGCGCGCATCGTCGCCGGGCCTAAGCAGAACCGCCCGGCTCCTCCTCACGCCACAAGCGGCGCGCATCGTCGCCGGGCCTAAGCTGGCGCGCATGCGAATCGCGTTGGCGCAAATTCTCAGCGGCACCGATCCGGCAGCGAATCTGCGGCTGGTGCGGGAGTCCACCCGCCGAGCTGCCGACGCTGGCGCGACGCTGGTGGTCTTCCCGGAAGCGACCATGTGCCGATTCGGTGTTCCACTGGGACCGGTCGCTGAGCCGGTCGACGGGCCCTGGGCCGACGGTGTGCGACGAATCGCGACCGAGGCCGGCATCACCGTAATCGCCGGAATGTTCACCCCCGCTGACGACGGGCGGGTAATGAACACGCTGATCGCAGTCGGGCCAGGGACCCCCAACCAGCCCGACACCCACTACCACAAAATCCATCTCTACGACGCGTTCGGCTTCACCGAGTCACGGACGGTCGCATCCGGGCACGAACCGGTGGTGATCACGGTAGACGACGTCCAGGTTGGGCTCACCATTTGCTACGACATCCGCTTTCCAGCGCTGTACACCGAGCTGGCCCGCCGCGGCGCGCAACTGATCGTGGTCTGCGCGTCATGGGGCTCCGGGGCCGGCAAACTCGAACAGTGGACGTTGCTTGCCCGCGCCCGCGCGCTGGACTCGATGAGCTACGTCGCCGCGGCCGGTCAGGCGGACCCAGGCGGCGCCTTGACCGGCGCGGCGCCCAGCTCAGCCACGCCGACCGGGGTGGGCGGCAGCCTGGTGGCCTCGCCGTTTGGCGAGGTGGTGGCGGCGGCTGGCGCCGAGCCGCAACTGGTCGTCGCCGACATCGACGTCGACAACGTGGCCACGGCTCGCGAGAACATCGCCGTCCTGCGCAACCGTTCACATTTTGCTCAGGTTGATAGGGCACAATCGCGTGGGTGACCAATCCGCAAGGACCACCGAACGAGGGCCCTTCGACGTGGGCGCGTCCCGGCGACCGAGGTCCCCTCGGCCCTCCGCAAGCGCCAACTGAGCGGATGCGGCCCGGTGAGCCTGCGACGACGCCCGGCCAGCTGACGCAGCAGACCGAGCAGATCGGCGCGGCCAATGCGGAGGCGCAGCGGGCGGGGAACCCGCCGCCGCGCACCACACCCCCGGCCCCAACAGATCCGCTGGCTGCACCGAAAAACGAACCAGCACCGGCGAAAACCAAACGACGCTTGCTGCGTGACCCGCTCACCATCGTCCTGATCTTGATCATCGTGGTTGCGCTCGTCATCAGCGGGCTAGTCGGAGCCGAACTTTTTGCCCGCCACACCGCGAACAGCAAAGTCGCCCAAGTGGTGGCCTGCGAGGTTAAGGATCAGGCCACCGCGAGGTTTGGTGTAGCGCCGTTGTTGCTGTGGCAGGTCGCTACCCGACATTTCACCAACATCTCCGTGGAGACCGCGGGTAACCAGATTCGCGACGCCAAAGGCATGAAGATCGCAATCGACATTCAGAATGTGCAGATCAGAGACACTCCGACTTCGAGGGGCACGATCGGCGCGTTGGATGCCACCATCACCTGGTCGTCTGATGGCATCAGGCAATCGGTGCAGAACTCAATTCCGGTACTTGGTGCCTTCGTGACCAACAGTGTGACCACTCACCCCACCGATGGCACCATCGAGCTGAAGGGAATGCTGAACGACATCGTGGCGAAGCCAGTGGTGTCCAACGGTGGCCTGCAACTGCAGATCATCAATTTCAATACGCTGGGCTTCTCGCTGCCGAAAGAGACCGTGCAGTTCACCTTGGACGACTTCACCGCCAACCTGACCAAGAACTACCCCCTGGGTATCCACGCGGACAGCGTGGAGGTCACCTCAACCGGCGTGACAAGCCACTTCTCGACCCGGAACGCCAATATCCCTACCGGCACCGGCGGCCAGGACCCCTGCTTCGCCAACCTCTAAGGCCCAGTTCAGGGGAGCAATTGGGGTTGGCTGAGCCCGTCCAGCACTGCGCGAGTGGACGACAGGCCCAGCCTCGTAGCACCGGCGTCCACTAGTGCGATCGCATCGGCGGCGGTACGGATGCCGCCGCTGGCCTTGACCCCTAGCCGGCCACCGACGGCCTCGGTCATCAGCGCAACGGCGCGCAGCGACGCTCCCCCAGCGGGATGAAAACCGGTCGAAGTCTTGACGAAGTCCGCGCCGGCGGCTTCCGCGACGTGACATACGTCAGCCAGCGCACGTTCGTTCGCCTGGCACAACAGCACCGCCGACTCCACGATCACCTTGAGTACAGCGCCGGCGACCGCGCATCGCACCGCCTCGATATCGGACCGCACCGCATCGAGGTCGCCGGCCAACGCGGCACCGACGTCGATGACCATGTCGATCTCAGTTGCACCGGACGCTGCGGCCTGGGCAGCCTCGTGCGCCTTGACGGTGGACACGTGCTTGCCCGACGGAAACCCCGCCACCGTCGCAACCCGCAAGCCACCCGCGCCGGCTGCACCGACCGCCTGGACAGCGATTGGCACCATCGACGGCGAGACACACACCGCGTAGACACCCAGCTCGACAGCTTCGGCAACAAGGGCGGCCACATCAGCATGAGTAGCCTCGGGTTTGAGCAGGGTGTGGTCGACCAGCGCCGCCAGCTGTTCCCGGGTAGGTTGACCCGGCATTACCGCGGTCCCCCGTCGGCTTGCTGTGTCCCCTCGGAGCCGCCGGGATTGCAACCGGCCGCGAACATCTCGGAATCGTCGACGACAGGCCGCCACGGCTCAAGATTCCCGCTTGTCGTGCCGGGTTGCACGAATTCGGCGGTGTCGACGTCCGGAGACAGCGCAACGACCTCGCTCCACGTTTCGGGGGCTGTCCCCGCCAGCGAGCCCAGTACGCCAACAGGCACCGCCGTCGGCGCGGCCAACAGAGCAGCCATTCGGTTAGCGCGACTTGCCCTGAATATCAAGCAGCTTGGGCCGCACGTCAACCAGATACACCCCAGCGGCACAGGCGGCTATCGCCATGCCAAGCACGCCGAAGACGAAGCCCAGGATGGAGGTCAGCGCCACCGCCGCACCGAGGATCACTAACCACACTGGTTTTGTCAGCTTTTCAGCGGCGGTATAGGCGTCGGGTCGCTGCAGCGCTGCATGCACAAACGCGTACACCGCCGTCACCAGGACGGCGAGCTGCAAAACCAACATGACAGTACCCACGAGGTGGCTCACCCCCTAAGCGTATGCGGGGACCGTCCCAAACGTCGACTCCGAGTTGCCACCAGGGCAACTCGGAGTCGAGTGCGTCACCGGTCCGAGCCGCCCCACCAGGGCAACTCGCAACCTTACCTACTTCTGGGTGACCTTCTTGGCCGGAGCCTTCTTCGCAGCCGCCTTTTTGGCGGGTGCCTTCTTCGCTGCCGCAGCCGCCTTCTTGGCCGGAGCCTTCTTCGCAGGCGCCGCCGCCTTCTTGGGCAGCTCGATGCCGACCAGCTTGGCTGCGCGCTCACCAACCGCGCGGGTTTGCGATGCGACCGTACCCAGCGCCTCTTGGGTCAACTCGACGGCCTGGTCCACGTAACCCTCGGCGCGTGCCGATGCATCCTCGAAGACCGGCTGGCTGCGCAGCCGCTCCAGAGCGGCTTCGCCGCGCTCGACTAGTTCGTTGTACCGGTTGGTCGCGGCCTCCAAATAGCCCTCAGCGGCCTTGCGCAACTCGTCGGCGGTGAACTTCTCACGCAGCTCGCTAAGCTGCTCGGGCAGACCCTCCTGCAATTTGGCCAGGCGAGCGCGGCTCTCCTCAACGCGGCTGCGGGTGTCGGTGCGGGTTTCCTCGGCACGCTCGCGCATGTTGCCGATCAGCTCGTTAACAGTGGCCAGGGCCAAATCTGCCGCGCCCAGCGCTGCCAACAACGGAGCCCGCAGGTCGTCGATGTTCGGGTTTTCAGCCATGGTGTTTCCTTTCATGGATTGTTGTCGTGATCGGCGTCAGTAGGTGTCTGGTCTGGAAAGTTAGGGCAAGCGTCGGCTCCGCTGGGAGGAGTAGTCAAGACCCGCGGATTGACATGGCGACCTCAAAGCGGCTCGCGATGGCCCGCATCGCTTGCGGATAGCTGATAAAACGTGCAGTCACTTCATGTCCTCCTTACCTGGATATCGTCGAGTCAGGTCATTGATCTGTTGGCCGAGTGATCGGGCTGGATCCACCACGACCTGAACAAGGTCGCCCTTCCTCGGGTAACCCGGCAGCCAGTGGGCTATACCCACCAGCCTCAGCCGATTGCGGCCCAACCGAGCTGGTCACTCGTCGGTATGGGACTCGGTGGGACACTCCTCACGGGTGGATTCGTTTTGATAGGTGAATGAGGCATAGATGTCGAGCAGAACCTGTTTCTGTCGCTCGGTTATCGCCGTGTCGGTGATGATGGCGTCACGCACTTGACTGGTCTCACTGGGCTCGAGAATTCCGGCTCGCACATAGAGGACCTCGGCGGAAACCCGTAGCGCCTTTGCGATTTGGTTCAACACGTCGGCGGACGGCTTGCGTAATCCGCGCTCCACCTGGCTCAAGTACGGATTGCTGACGCCGGACCGTTCGGCGAGCTGCCGCATCGAGACTTGTGCCGTCTCACGCTGCGTTCTGATAAAGCTACCGATATCAGAGGCAGCGGTGGACACCTTGGCGGAAAGCTTCTCGTCTGACGCCACTGATGCACCCCCTTGCGTCCGATCGCTGATGCTTACCGGTACGAGCGTACGGACGAGTGCTTGCTTTTGCAAGCGTTTGTTAGCACTTCTCAGAACAGCAGTTGCGCGACGGTGTAGATCGCCAGCCCCGCAAGCGCGCCGACCACGGTGCCGTTGATGCGAATAAACTGCAGGTCACGGCCGACGTGCAGTTCGATGCGTCGGCTGGCTTCCTCGGCGTCCCAGCGCTCGATCGTCTCGGTGATGATCGCGGTGATCTCCACGCCATATTGCATAACCAGGTGCTGGGCTGCCCGCACCATCCAGTTGTCGACCTTGTCTCGCAAGTCGGCGTCGTCACGCAGTGATTCCCCGATCCGAACCACCGTGTCGGCGATGCGGGTGCGCAACGCGCCGGACGGGTCGGCCAGTCCCTCTGGACCCTCGAGCACCAGCTTCTTCAGCGTCTGCCACGCCGTCGCCGCGGCGTTGCCGACTTCATCGCGCGCCATCAACTGTTCCTTGACTGCATCGGCGCGCGCGATCGTGGCCGGGTCACGCTGCAGATCGTCGGCGAATTCGAACAGAAATCGGGTCGCCGAACGACGCAATTCGTGATCGGGGTTGCGACGCACCTTGTCGGTGAAGTCCATCAACTCACGATGGATGCGGTCGCCGACGAGATGATCGATGAAGCGCGGCGACCAACTCGGCGAGTCACGCTCGACTACCCGCTGGATGACTTCGCCGGCATTCAGCGACCACTGAAACGCCCGATCCGACAGCAACTGGATCAGGGCCTCCTGCCGGTTCTCGGCGAGCAGGGTCGCCAGCACCCGGCCCACCGGCGGACCCCATTGCGGTTCGGCGATGCGGCGCACGATCATCCGATCGAGCACCTGCTGAATGTCCTCGTCACGCAGCAGCTCCACTAGCACACGGAGCACTGTCGCCGCCTCGGTTGCCACCCGCCGGGCATGCGCTTCTTCCGACAGCCACTTACCGAGCCGACCGGTCACCTGCGCGTCGCGCAGCTTGGCCTCGACGACCGACGGCGACAAGAAGTTCTCCCGCACAAAGGTGCCCAAGCCCTCACCCAGCTGATCTTTCTTGCGCTTGATGATCGCTGTGTGCGGGATCGGTATACCCAGCGGATGTTTGAACAACGCGGTAACCGCAAACCAGTCCGCCAGGGCTCCCACCATGCCAGCCTCCGCGCCGGCCCCGACATAACCCACCCAAGCTGCGGTGATGCCATGGGCTTGCGCCCACCGACAGGCGAGGAACATACCGGTGGCGCCGACCAAGAAACCCAGTGCCACCATTTTCATCCGGCGCAGCGCCGTCCGCCGCTCGGCGTCGGCCTCCGGATCAGCCCCCGCGAACGATTCCGCGAACGACGCCCGGCGTCGGCGCGTCACGGTCGGCAGCCTGGTCAAATCCAGCCCCAGCGCTGGCACGCCCGACGCTCCCCCGTTTGGTAAGGCCCTGTGTGCCACCTCACCATCATCCGCTATCGGCGGGACCAGTTACTGTAACCACACTGTTCTCCGAGCCCTTGTGCGCATGGAGCGATGCCATCGACGGGCCGTAATATCGAGTGCGTCTAGTGAATGGGAACCAGCGACAGTGGCAGAGCATATCCCGGCTGTGACCGTCAAGACGGATGGTCGCAAGCGGCGGTGGCATCAACACAAGGTGGAGCGCCGCAACGAGCTGGTTGACGGCACGATCGATGCGATTCGCCGGCAGGGCCGCTTCCTGAGCATGGATGAGATAGCCGCGGAGATCGGGGTCTCCAAGACCGTGCTCTACCGCTACTTCGTCGACAAGAACGACCTGACCACCGCGGTGATGATGCGCTTCACGCAGACCACGTTGATTCCCAACATGGCGGCCGCGCTGTCATCCAATCTGGATGGCTTCGATCTGACTCGCGAGATCATCCGGGTGTACGTCAAGACCGTGGCGGCCGAACCCGAGCCATATCGGTTTGTGATGGCGAACAGCTCAGCCAGCAAGAGCAAAGTGATCGCCGACTCCGAACGGATCATTGCCCGCATGCTCGCGGTGATGATGCGCCGCCGCATGCAACAGGCCGGCATGGACGCCGGCGGCGTGGAGCCCTGGGCCTACTTGATCGTTGGCGGCGTGCAGCTTGCCACCCACTCGTGGATGTCGGACCCGCGGATGAGTGTCGATGAGCTGATCGACTACCTGACCATGCTCAGTTGGAACGCACTGTGCGGAATCGTCGAGGTCGGCGGATCGCTGGAAAAATTCCGTGACCAGCCACATCCTTCGCCGATCATCCCACCACGAGGGCCCTAAACGGTTCTGCTGCGGACCTGGGCTCAATTTGCCCCGCGCGCCCCCTCGCCGCTACGCGACTGGGGGTGCCCCCACCTCATCGCGCTTGCGCGCTCTGCATCGTCACGTGGCTACGCTCAAATTGCCCCGCTCCTCCTCATCGCGCTTGCGCGCTCTGCATCGTCACGTGGCTACGCTCAAATTGCCCCGCTCCTCCTCATCGCGCTTGCGCGCTCTGCATCGTCACGTGGCTACGCTTGAGGAATGCCCGAGGTGAGCGTCGGCTCGCGGCTGAGGTCGTGGGCATACGCACTTCGCACCACCAATCCGCCACCTGACGGGCCGGTCGACAGCGTCACGCGCTGGCTCGTCGTGACACGCGCCGCGGTACTACCGATGACCCTGGTTTCCGGCCTGGTCGCGGCGCTGCTGGCGGTCGGTGAGCCGGGTCTGGATTGGCGCTGGCTGATCCTGGCCGTCGTGGGGATCACGTGCGCACATATGGCCAACAACTTGATGAACGACCTGTATGACACCCAGGTCGGTACCGACAGCGCCGATTACCCGCGTGCCCGCTACGCTCCGCACCCAGTGCTGTCCGGGCTGCTCAGCCGCCGCACGCTGGGCCTAGCGGTTCTGCTGGTGAATTTTGTCGACCTGGCGATCCTGGTCACGTTGGCGTGGGCTCGGGGCTGGCCCGTGGTGGCCTTCGCGCTCAGCGGCTTCGCTCTGAGCGTCGCTTACACAGCGCCACCGCTGCGGCTAAAGAAACGTGGCCTCGGTGAACCCGATGTTTTCATCGTCTGGGGTCCGCTGATGGTGTGCGGAACGTACTACTCAGCGGTGGGCGCGGTCGGTTGGGACGTCGTGCTGGCCTCGTTTCCCTATGGTTTGTTGTGCACGACGGTGCTGATGGGCAAACACATCGACAAGATCCCCTACGACCAACCGCTCGGCATCGCGACGGTGCCGGTCCTGCTTGGCGAGGCGCGCGCCCGCGTGGTGACGCTGGCCATGATGGTCGGGTTCTACGTCCTGGTCGCGGTCGCTGTGGCGGTGGAAGCGATGCCGTGGCCCGCATTGATCGTGCTGTTGGCGCTGCCCCGGCTGGTGCGGGTGTGGCCATATTTCCGTCGGCAGAAACCCGACCAGCCGCCACTGGAGTTTCCGGTCTGGCCACTGTGGTACGCCGCGTTGGCGTGGGTGCACGTGCGTCAGGCCGGTGGACTGCTCGTCGTGGGCCTCGCGATCGGCGCCATCCTGCACGCATTGTGAATCGCACCGGATGTTGTGATGTAATGCCGAGCGCAGCGTAGGCGACTTGAGCCGCTTGAACGGTTAGCATGCAGGGGATGCATCGGGGGCCAGACCAGAGTGTGTCGTTTGCCGCGCCGTACACGCCTCCGGGACACAGAAAGGCTCATACCGCATGTCCGCGCAGCTGACGCCGCATTTTGGAAACGTACAAGCCCATTACGACCTATCTGACGACTTCTTCCGGCTGTTCCTCGACCCCACCCGGACCTACAGCTGCGCGTACTTCGAACGTGACGACATGACGCTCGAGGAGGCGCAGCTCGCCAAGATCGATCTGGCGCTGGGAAAACTCCAGCTTGAGCCCGGGATGACGTTGCTAGATATCGGGTGCGGCTGGGGCGCCACCATGAGACGCGCGATTGAGAAATACGACGTCAACGTTGTGGGCCTGACGCTGTCCGAGAATCAAGCCACCCATGTTCAGAAGACATTCGACGAAATGGACACCCCCCGCACCCGGCGGGTGTTGCTAGAGGGCTGGGAGAAGTTCCACGAGCCCGTCGACCGCATTATCTCAATCGGCGCATTCGAGCACTTCGGCCGCGCGCGCTGGGCCCGCTTTTTCGAGATGGCCTACTCGGTGCTGCCGACCGACGGCGTGATGCTGCTGCACACCATCGTGCGCCCCGCATTCAAGGAGGCCAGGGCCAAGGGCCTGCCGCTGACCCACGAAGTCGTTCACTTCACGCAGTTCATCCTCGCCGAGATCTTCCCCGGCGGCTGGCTGCCTACGCCGGCGTTGGTGGCAGAGCACGCTTCCGAGGCCGGCTTTAAGCTCACCCGGATCCAGTCCTTGCAGCTGCATTACGCCAAAACCCTGGACTTGTGGGCCGCCGCACTTGAGGCCAACAAGAACCAGGCGATCGCCATCCAGTCTCAAGAGGTCTACGACCGCTACATGAAGTACCTGACCGGCTGCGCGAAGCTGTTCCGCGATGGGTACACCGACGTCGACCAGTTCACTTTGGAAAAATAACCCCACCCCGCGCCAGTCGGTCTGACGTCACGCCCATCGCGTGCGACACCGTCGCAGGCTTACTTCGTAAGGGTGAACTGCCCCACGTTGCTGATGCCTTTGCGGAAGAAGTCCTCGCACCCGGTCAGGTACTTCATGTAGCGGTCGTAGACCTCTTCCGATTGGATGGCGATGGCGCGGTCGCGCGCGGCCCGCAGGTTGGCCGCCCAAATGTTTAGCGTGCGCGCGTAATGCGCCTGCAGCAATTGCACCTTTTCGACTGAAAATCCGGCGTCCTGCGCAAATTTAAAAATATCTTCCTGCGCGGGCAACTGTCCGCCCGGGAAAATTTCGGTACCGATGAAACGCATGAATCGCACATCGCTCATCGTCACCTTGATGCCCATTTCATGCATCTGTTTCTGGGTGTACGTCAAAATCGTGTGCAGCAACATCCGGCCGTCCTCGGGAAGGATGCCGTAGGCACGTTCAAAGAACGCGGCGTAACGCTCCATCTTGAACGCTTCGAAGGCGCCGATGGTGACAATCCGGTCGACCTTATCCTCAAACTCTTCCCAGCCCTGCAGCCGTACCTCGACGGTGCGCTCGGTAGGAATCGCAGCCAGTTTGGCCTTGCTGTACTCGTACTGATTGCGGCTGAGCGTGATACCAATGACGTTGACATCGAATTTCTCGATCGCGCGCTGCAACGCTCCGCCCCACCCGCAGCCGATGTCGAGCAGCGTCATCCCTGGCTGTAGGTTCAGCTTTCCCAACGCCAGGTCGAACTTCGCATTTTGCGCCTCTTCGAGAGTCATATCATCGCGCTCGAAGTATGCGCACGTGTAACCCATCGTTGGGTCTAGAAATAGTGCGAAAAACTCATCCGAAACGTCATAGATAGATTGCGACTCTTCGTAAAAAGGCCTCAACTCGGTCATGCTCGACAAAAACCTCTCGTTTGTTGACCTGAGCAATGGTACCCGTTCTTACAACGACTGTCATACCATCTCAGCGGGTGCTCGCGGTCGATCTCGACATCATCTCGGCGCTTGTGACCTCGACAAGAACCGCACGTCCGGGTCACGGGCCGCTGCTGTACGGGTTTCAGTACGAATAGAAACCCTGACCCGATTTTTTACCTAGCCGGCCTGCCTCGACCATACGCAGCAACAGCGGCGGCGGACCATAGTGCGGTTCCTTGAATTCCTCGAACATCTTGTCCGCGATCAGTTTTAGGGTGTCCAGGCCAACAAGATCGGAGAGCCGCAGCGGGCCCATCGGGTGCGACAGCCCGGCAACCACGGCCTTGTCGACATCTTCGACGGTGGCAAAACCAGCTTCGACCATCCGGATCGCCGACAACAAATACGGCACCAGTAGGGCGTTGACCACGAAACCGGACCGGTCAGAACAGCGCACCACTTGTTTGCCAAGTACTCCGCTGGCAAATTCCTCGGTGCGGGTGGCAGCGGCTTTATCGGTGACCAACGTGCTGACTAATTCGACCAGGGGTAGCACCGGGACCGGATTGAAGAAGTGCAGGCCCAGGACGCGTTGCGGGTTCTTGGTGGCCGCAGCGATTTTCATGATCGGGATGCTGGAGGTGTTCGACGCGAGCACCGCGGCGGGATCGGTAACGACTCGGTCGAGTTCGGCGAAGACCTTGGCCTTAACGGCCTCGTCCTCGACGATCGCCTCAATCACCAATTGCCGGTCGGCCAAGTCATTCAGGTCTGTGGTGAAGGCCAAGTTGTCGAGGGCACGGTCGCGCTCGCGCTCTGTCACCTTGCCCGCGCTGACGCCACGCTCCAAAGACTTCACAATGCGGTTGCGTCCCGCGGTGATCAACGCGTCAGTGGTTTCGAACACCGTCACGCCAACACCGGCGCGAACGGCAACTTCGGCGATGCCCGACCCCATCTGCCCCGCCCCGACAACCCCTACTCGCTGGATCGCTGCATCGCTCACTGTTGTCTCTCCAGAGTCGTATTGTCGTGCACCGCAAAAGGCCCCGCCCAGGTTGGCTGGGCGGGGCCTAAGCTGTCAAATTCACCTCAGGCCGTCGAGCATAAAATCGCGGCGAAAACCAGCATGAAGTATCGCATCAACTTCACGCTCAGCAGAACCCCGGTCATGCTTAGCGGACCACTCAGTCGGTTTCACCTCGTCTGCGTCTGCGCGGCCTTACACCCGCTCATCCTCAGTGACCTAACCAGTCGGTTTCACCTCGTCTTCGCGGCCTTACACCCGCTCATCCTCAGTGACCTAACCAGTCGGTTTCACCTCGTCTTCGCGGCCTTACACCCGCTCATCCTCAGTGAAACTGGCCCTCTTCGGTGGAACCGGTCAGAGCCGTCGTCGACGAATGCGGGTCGACCGTGGTGGCAATGCGGTCAAAGTAGCCGGCACCAACCTCGCGCTGGTGCTTGGTCGCGGTGTAGCCACGCTCCTCGGCGGCAAACTCGCGCTCCTGCAACTCAACGTAGGCGCTCATCTGGTTGCGGGCATAGCCATAGGCAAGATCGAACATCGAGTAGTTCAGTGCGTGGAAGCCGGCCAGGGTAATGAACTGAAACTTGAATCCCATTGCGGCAAGTTCCTTTTGGAACTTCGCGATGGTGCTGTCGTCAAGGTGTTGCTTCCAGTTGAACGATGGCGAGCAGTTGTACGCCAGCATCTGGTCCGGATAGGAGTCCTTGACCGCCTCAGAGAATTTCCGCGCGACCTCAAGGTCCGGGGTGCCGGTCTCCATCCAGATCAAGTCGGCGAACGGTGCATAGGCCTTCGCCCGTGCGATGCACGGCTCGATGCCGTTCTTGGTGCGGTAGAAGCCTTCCTTGGTGCGCTCGCCGGTAATGAACGGCCGATCACGCTCGTCGACGTCGGAGGTGATCAGGGTGGCAGCCTCGGCGTCGGTACGAGCGATCACGACAGTCGGCACGTCGGCCACGTCAGACGCGAGCCGGGCAGCCGTCAAAGTGCGGATGTGCTGCTGGGTGGGAATCAGCACCTTGCCGCCCAGGTGACCGCACTTCTTCTCAGAGGCCAGCTGGTCCTCCCAGTGCGAACCGGCGACACCCGCGGCAATCAAGGCCTTCTGCAGCTCGAAAACGTTGAGCGCACCACCGAAGCCGGCCTCACCGTCCGCGACGATCGGCGCGAGCCAATTCTCCACCGAGGTGTCACCCTCGACCTTGGCGATCTGGTCGGCGCGCTGCAGCGCGTTGTTGATCCGGCGGACCACCTGCGGCACCGAGTTAGCCGGGTACAGGCTCTGGTCGGGGTAGGTGTGGCCGGACAAGTTGGCGTCACCGGCGACCTGCCAGCCCGACAGGTAGATGGCTTTCAGGCCGGCGCGCACCTGCTGGACGGCCATGTTGCCGGTCAGGGCACCGAGCGCGTTGACCCACTCCAGGTCGTGCAACTGTTCCCACAACACCTCCGCGCCACGACGGGCTAGCGTGTGCTCCTCGACGACGCTGCCCTGCAGGGCGACCACGTCCGCGGCGGTGTAGGTACGCGTGATGTCCTTCCAGCGCGAACTGGTGTCCCAGTCGTGCTGAATCTGCTCGGCGCTCTTGGGGGTGCCAACGACAGACATTGGGCCTGCTCCTTTAACGATATTTCTTGCTCAGTTGCTGCTGAATTGGTGCGGCCGGACCGCTATTAGGCGATGCTGATGGCCCAACATTCACTGCTGTGCTAACTCGACCATGGCACAGCCTGTTCCCCCAGGTCCACCTGTTTCACTTGCAAATTTCGGCCACGACTTCAGGCGATATTGCGAATTTTGCGAAAGAGCAAAGCCACTGAACCGTTTCAGAAGCTACCGTTCAGTAACCACAAATCAGCAGGTCAACCAAGTATTTGCCGGGGGCTTCCCGGCCTGCGGTTTCGCTACAGCGCGAAGATCGCGGCGACGGCTTTCGTCTCGTCGCCAACGGTGTATGTGAGCGTTGTAACAGGACGGTCGGCCAAGCCAGCGCCGAATTGATCGGTCGAGCCAGCCGGGTGAACGTGCGAGATGATCTCCAACTTGTCGCCCAGCGCCACCGGCGCCTCGTGTTCGATGGTGGTGCGCAGCGGCCCGTTGAGCAGTTCGGCATGGGACGCCAAATAGTCCTCGATCACGCTCCAGTACACCGAGTTGTTCATGTGGTCGAACAAGTCAATGTCGGTGACCCGCACCGGGAACTCGTGGATTTCCGACGCGTCGTCACGGCTGCCCGGCGTCAAATAGCCTTTCCACCGCAGCCGATCGACGGACGTGGTCCGGTGCAGGCCCTCCAGGAAGTCGTCCGCGATGCGTGCCGGCATCTGAGTTTCCCGGTTGATGTTGATCCAGAACGCCTCGGACTCGATGAGGCCGCCCTTGCGCCCATCAATACGGACACGCATTTCACACCACCGGTTCGAGGTACCCGAACACCACCGCCGCAGCCGCAACATGTCCTGGAACTCAATCGGACGGATCAGGTCAACCATGGTGCGGCGCACAATCCACAGCGGGTGGGTCTGCTCGAACCCCATCTCGCGCAGTTGGTCCTGACCGATGTCTTGGATGTGCCGGGCACCTGCGTCCAATCGCAGCCGACCGGTGCGGTCGATGTCCCCGACGCGAAGCGGCCATTCGCGATCAAACACATCGGGATGACCTTCGGGAACCGGCATCATTATTTTGTCCAGGCTCACGGCATCGGCCCCGTTTCCTACTCGTCCACGCCCCAGGTTTAGCCCGGGTCCCCGCCCCGAATCATGCCAAACGACGTCTGTCAAATACCAATCGAACACGCAACGCGATCCGGGTGCGAACTCTGCGAATGATGCCTTCACAACAACGGTAAGCTGAATTAGGTGTCCAAGACGTTCGTTGGCCCGCGTGTTCGTCAGTTGCGTAGTGAACGCGGGTTCAGTCAGGCCGCGCTAGCCCAGATGCTGGAGATTTCGCCGAGCTACCTCAATCAGATCGAACACGATGTTCGCCCGTTGACGGTGGGCGTCTTGCTACGGATCGCCGAGGTGTTCGGGGTGGACGCGACCTTCTTCGCCCCGCACGACGACACCCGGCTGGTGGCCGAGCTGCGTGAGGTGACGATGGACCGCGATCTGGGTGTCGACATCGACCCGCCCGAAGTCGCGGAAATGGTCAGTGCCCATCCGGGCCTCGCCCGCGCGGTGGTCAACCTGCACCGACGCTACCGACTCACCACCGCGCAGCTGGCCGCCGCGACCGAGGAACGGTTCTCCGACGGCAGCGGCAGCGGGTCGATCACCATGCCGCACGAAGAAGTCCGCGACTACTTCTACCAACGCCAGAACTACCTACACGAGCTGGACACCGCGGCCGAAGACCTGACGACCCAGACGCGGCTGCATCACGGCGATTTGGCCCGCGAGTTGACCCGGCGGCTCACTGAGGTACACGGAGTGCACATCAACCGGCGGATCGATCTCGGTGACAGTGTGCTGCACCGCTACGACCCCACGACCAACACACTCGAAATCAGCACTCACCTTTCGTTGGGTCAGCAGGTATTCAAGATGGCCGCCGAATTGGCGTATCTCGAGTTCGGCGATCTGATCGACAACCTGGTTGCAGCAGGCAAATTCACCAGCGACGAGTCGCACACCCTGGCCCGGCTCGGGTTGGCCAATTACTTCGCCGCAGCCGCGGTGCTGCCCTACCGCCAGTTCCACGACGTGGCGGAGAACTTCCGCTACGACGTCGAGCGGCTGTCGGCGTTCTACTCGGTGAGCTACGAGACCATCGCGCACCGGCTTTCGACGCTGCAGCGACCATCGATGCGGGGTGTGCCTTTTTCGTTCGTCCGGGTCGACCGAGCCGGCAACATGTCAAAACGCCAGTCGGCCACCGGCTTTCACTTCTCCTCCAGCGGCGGCACCTGCCCGCTGTGGAACGTCTACGAAACGTTCGCCAACCCCGGCAAGATCTTGGTGCAAATCGCCCAGATGCCCGACGGACGTAACTACATGTGGGTGGCCCGAACCGTCGAGCGCCGAGCCGCCCGGTATGGTCAGCCCGGTAAAACCTTCGCGATCGGGCTGGGTTGCGAACTTCGTCAGGCGCACCGGCTCGTCTACTCGGAAGGACTCGACTTGTCAGGAGACCCAGAGAGCTTGGGAAATATCGCCACACCAATCGGCGCGGGTTGCCGTGTCTGCGAACGTGATAACTGCCCGCAGCGGGCGTTCCCCGCTTTGGGGCGGGCACTCGATCTCGACGAACACCGCAGCACGGTCTCCCCGTACCTGGTGAAGCAAGCGTGAGCGGCGGCACTGGTACCGGCCCGGTCGGTCGCATCCCGTCGGGTGGCCTGCGTCAGCTGGGACCGATCAACTGGGTGATCGCCAAGTTGGCCGCGCGCTCGCTTCACGCACCCGAGATGCATCTATTCACCATCCTGGGTCATCGCCAGCTGCTGTTCTGGACATGGCTGATTTATGGCGGTCGACTGCTGCGGGGAAAACTGCCGCACGTCGATACCGAGTTGGTGATCCTGCGGGTCGCACATCTGCGCGCGTGCGAATACGAGCTGCAACACCATCGCGGCATGGCACGTAAACGGGGTCTGGATGCGAACATGCAGGCCATGATTTTCGCGTGGCCTGACGTTCCAGCAGGCGCCGGGTTGAGCGTCCGGCAACGGGCCCTGCTGGCCGCGACGGACGAGTTCGTCAAGGACCGAAAGATAACTAGCGATAGCTGGCAGCAGCTGGCAACTCACCTAGATCGACGTCGGCTGATCGAATTCTGCATGCTCATAAGCCAATACGACGGACTCGCGGCGACGATATCCAGCCTCGACATCCCGTTGGACAACCCGCGCTAGACCTTAATAGGTACTCCGCTTGTCCTTACAGATAGAGGTTGGCCAGCACAGCCAACGTCAGGACCACCGGAAGTACCGGCAGGCCGAAAGTGAACGCCCCCCAGGCAGGCTTACGGCGTTGACGCAGCCACCAGCCGCACGCCCCGGCGAAGAGTGCCAGCACGACCGACAGGATCAACACGATCAGGCTCCACCGGCTGACCGTCGTGGTGTTGTCTCCGATCGAAATGGCCACCAACCACAGCACGTAGCCGGTGGCCACCCCGCCGATGGCGCCCACCACGGTCTCGGGGATGTCGCTGCGGATCAATCCGGTTGCCTCCAGCCGCCCAAAAGCCGTGACTGCTGCTCAGAAGTTGATCATGTGGCCGATCAAGCCGTGAAAGCACTCCTGCAGCGCCTCTGACATCGTCGGATGCGTATGCACGTTGCGAGCCAGCTCGGTGGCCGTCAAATCCCATTTCTGTGCGAGCGTGAGCTCCGGCAATAGCTCGGACACGTCATGGCCGATCATGTGCCCGCCTAACAGCTCCCCATACTTGGCGTCCGCAACAAGCTTGACGAAACCGCTGGGGTCACCCACGCCGTGCGCTTTCGCGTTGGCGGTGAACGGGAACTTGGCGACTACGACGTCGTAACCCTCATCTCGAGCTTGCTGCTCGGTCAGCCCGAAGCTGGCCACATTCGGCTGGCAGAACGTCGCGCGTGGCATCATCCGGTAGTCACCGAGCGCCAAAGTCTCTGCGCCGGCGATGGTCTCGGCCGCAACCACACCTTGAGCTTCGGCGACATGGGCCAGCTGCAGCTTCCCGGTGACGTCTCCGATGGCGTAGATGTGCGAAACGTTGGTTTGCATGTAGTCGCCGACGCCGATGGCTTTGCCGTCGGTCAAAGCGACCCCGGCCTTGTCCAGTCCGTAACCCTCGACGTTGGGCGCAAACCCAATGGCCTGCAACACCTTTTCGGCTTTGAGCTCTTGCGCCTTACCGTCCTTGCTGACAGCCACCCGGACAAGGGAACCATCGTCGGAGATGGACTCCACTTTGGTTCCGGTCAGGATCTTGACGCCCAGCTTCTTGAACTGCTTCTCGATCTCCTTGGACACCTCGGCGTCTTCGTTGGGCAGCGCGCGTGGCAGGAATTCCACGATCGTCACGTCGACGCCGTAGTTCTTCAGAACGTAGCCGAATTCCATGCCGATGGCCCCGGCGCCGGCGATGACAATCGAGTCGGGCAGCTCCCGGGACAGGATCTGCTCCTCGTAGGTGACCACGTTGGCCGACAGCGACGTGCCGGGCACCAGCCGGGTGCTGCTGCCGGTGGCGATGATGGCGTTGTTGAACGTGACGGTTACAGGATTTTCAGCGCCACCGTCCGTCAATTCGACCGACAACGTGTTGGCGTCGGTGAATCTGCCGTAGCCGTGGATCTCGGTGATCTTGTTCTTTTTCATCAGGAAGTGCACGCCCGCGACGCGTCCTTCGGACACCTTGCGGCTACGGTCGTAGGCAACTCCATAGTCGAAGCTGGCGTCGCCGCTGATACCGAAAGTCTTTGCCTCTTTGGTGAAGATGTGCGCGAGTTCGGCGTTGCGCAGTAACGCCTTGGACGGGATGCAGCCGACGTTGAGGCAGACTCCACCCCAGTACTTCGGTTCGACGACCGCGGTACTCAAGCCCAGCTGTGCGGCACGAATGGCAGCGACATATCCGCCCGGACCGGCTCCGAGCACAACAACGTCATAGTGAGTCACGGCCACTACCCTAGTGGCCGGCTACACCTGGCAGGTCGTCAGTACGGAATGACGCCCACCACACAGTGGCCGACCCGTTCGCAGTAGTAGTAGCCGTAGAGGGGCGCCGCCGCGGCGACGGAGGCAAACGGCCCCGACATCACCGCAAGCGCCAATGCCGCGATCAGCGGCTTGCCGGGCACCATCGCCAGCAGCACGCCTGCCACGGTGCACCCGACGACATAGACCAGCACCATAAATACCGGCGCCGTCTTGTCGATCGTGTGATACCACCAATAAAACAGGCTGAGCCCGACCTCCGCGGCGGCGATCCACACACCAAGGATCACCAGAACCAACTTCCACCACTTTAGATACTGGTACCGACCGGGCACCGTGACCGGCGCGGCAGCCGACTCGGCCGCTACGTCCTCGTCGCCAGCCACGACCGGGTCGGACTTCTCCGGCCCGATGACCAGTGGCAGCGGCTGCGCGCCGGTGTCATGAATATCGGAAAAATCGGGCACAAACGGGACCGACTCCTCGCCGGTGTCGAAATCCGGAACGAACGGTTCAGTTCCCGGACTGGGCTCGCGCTCTTGGTCGACGTCTTTGTCAGCCACGAGACGCCACTTCGATAGCGACGAGCACCCCGAACCAACCTGGCGCCAACGCGAGGATGAACGCGCCCAGGGTCGTTACCCAGCGACGCCCGGAAAACAGAATCAGCGGCAAACCGGTCACACTGGGAATCCCGACCACCAGGGCAATGACGACGTCGGGCCGGATCCGCTGATGAACCAACACGGTGCACGCCACCCCCGTCAGCAGCCCGACCGCGCTTCCGATCAGCAGCGCGCCGGCCAGCAGCCGGGGGCGCGGAAAGGGGACCACGGTGACGACCTTACTGCGGTTACCGATGACCGGTGCGGCACGTTCGCGGCGCGGCCGGGTGCTCGACGTCCACCACCTGACCACGCACTAAGGGCCGTTCGCCACCCGCGTAGGCGTTGCCGGTGATGACCGGTGTGGCCTGTAACAGCGCTTTCTCCGCGTCGGTGAAAACCCGGCCGCGACTGAGGAACCGCACGCCCTCCGGCGCCTCCAGACTGAACCCACCGCCGCGGCCCGGGACCACGTCGATGACCAGCTGGGTGTGCTTCCAGGCGAGATACTGCGGACCCGAGATCCACACGGGCACCCCGTCCGTCCCGACGTCCAGCACGCCCAGCAAGACGTCGCGGTCACCGACGAGGAAGTCCCCGCACGGGTAGCACATCGGCGACGACCCGTCGCAGCAGCCGCCGGACTGGTGGAACAGCACCGGACCGTGACGGTCCTGCAGCCGGACCAGCAGCTCGGCGGCCGCCGCCGTGATGAGCACCCCGGGAGGAGCGCTCGACGCCGCGCTCATCAGAAGAAGCCCAGCGCCTGGTCCGAGTAGGACACCAGCAGGTTCTTGGTCTGCTGGTAGTGGTCGAGCATCATCTTATGGGTCTCGCGGCCGAAACCGGACTGCTTGTAGCCGCCGAAGGCCGCGTGGGCGGGATAGACGTGGTAGCAGTTGATCCACACCCGGCCGGCCTGAATGTCCCGGCCGGCCCGGTAGGCGATAGTGCCATCGCGGCTCCACACGCCGGCACCGAGACCATAAAGGGTGTCGTTGGCGATGCTGATCGCGTCGTCATAATCGGTGAACGATGTCACCGCGACCACCGGCCCGAAGATTTCCTCCTGGAAGATCCGCATTTTGTTGTTGCCGGCAAAGATCGTCGGTTGCACGTAAAACCCGCCGGCCAGGTCCCCGCCCAGATCGGCGCGCTCGCCACCGGTGATCAGGGTGGCGCCCTCGTCCTTGCCTATCTGGATGTAGGACAACACCTTCTCTAGCTGATCGTTGGAGGCCTGAGAACCCAGCATTGTCTCGGTGTCCAGCGGATCGCCCTGCCGGACCGCCTTGGTGCGGATCGCCGCCAGTTCCAGGAACTCGTCGTAGATATCGGCCTGGATCAGGCTGCGCGACGGGCAGGTGCACACTTCGCCCTGGTTGAGGGCAAACATGGTGAATCCCTCGAGCGCCTTGTCCTGGAAGTTGTCTTGGAGCTCACCGCTGCCGGCCAGCACGTCGGAGAAGAAGATGTTGGGGCTCTTGCCACCGAGTTCCAGGCTGACCGGGATCAGGTTCTGTGAGGCGTATTGCATGATCAGTCGCCCGGTGGTGGTTTCCCCAGTAAAGGCAACCTTGGCGATCCGGTCGCTGGAGGCCAGCGGCTTACCGGCTTCGGCGCCGAAACCGTTGACGACGTTGACCACGCCCGGCGGCAACAGATCGCCGATGAGCGACATCAGGTAGAGCACTGACGCTGGTGTCTGTTCGGCCGGTTTGAGCACCACCGCATTGCCTGCCGCCAGCGCCGGCGCCAGTTTCCAGGCGCCCATCAGGATGGGGAAGTTCCACGGAATGATCTGCCCCACCACGCCGAGCGGCTCATGGAAGTGATAGGCGACAGTGTCCTCGTCGATCTGCGAGAGCGAACCTTCCTGGGCGCGGATCGCGCCGGCGAAATACCGGAAATGGTCTGCCGCCAGCGGAATGTCGGCAGCCAGCGCCTCCCGGATCGGTTTGCCGTTGTCCCAGGATTCGGCTAGCGCCAACGCGGCGGTGTGTTCCTCGATGCGATCGGCGATCTTGTTGAGGATTGCTGCCCGCTCGGCGGGGGCGGTCTTGCCCCAGGCCGGCGCCGCAGTATGCGCAGCGTCGAGCGCCGTTTCGATGTCGGCCTCGTCGGATCGGGCTACCTCGCAAAACGTCTGGCCGGTCACCGGTGTCGGATTCTCGAAATAGCGGCCTTTGGTGGGCGCCACCCACTGGCCCCCGATGAAGTTGTCGTACCGGGATTCATACGACATCAGCGCCCCAGCGGAACCCGGACGTGGGAAGACAGTCATCGGCTCAGCTCCTCATACCAACGATGTAATACAACTCACACTACCGTCGACGCCACAATGTCTTCCATGTCCTCCATGTCTTCCCTGTCTTCTGGAACCGCTGCGGCACCCACACCCGACGACCCGTATCTGTGGCTCGAGGAGATCACCGGTGTGAAGGCGCTGGATTGGGTGCGCGCGCGCAACGAACCGACACTGGCCGAGTTGTGCGACGCGGAGTTCGAGCGGATGCGCACCGAGGCGCTCGAGGTGCTCGACACCGATACCCGAATCCCGTACGTGAACCGTCGCGGCGAGTACCTCTACAACTTCTGGCGCGATGCCACCAACCCCCGCGGGCTGTGGCGGCGCACCACGCTCGCGAGTTACCGCACCGACTCCCCCGAGTGGGACGTGCTGATCGATATCGATGAACTAGGGCGAATTGACGACCAAAAATGGGTGTGGGCTGGTGCCGGCGTCATCGAACCTGACCACACGCGTGCGCTGATCAGCCTCTCTCGAGGCGGCGCGGATGCGTCTATCGTGCGTGAATTTGACATGCTGACACGCGAATTCGTTGCCGACGGGTTCGAACTACCGGAGGCCAAGTCAGAGGTCGCCTGGGCCGACCCGGATACCGTGTTGGTGGGCACTGACTTTGGTGCTGACTCGCTCACCGAGTCCGGTTATCCGCGAGTGATCAAGCGATGGCGTCGCGGCACGCCGTTGGCCGACGCAGAGACCGTCTTCGAGGGGGTTAGCTCTGATGTCCGGGTCTTTGCGTCAGTGGATCGCACACCGGGCTTCGAACGCACCTTCCTGGGACGAGCGCTCGACTTCTGGAACGACGAGCTCTACGAACTGCGCGGCTCGGAGCTGCTTCGCATCGACAAACCCACCGATGCGGGCGCGTCGATCCATCGCGATTGGCTGTTGATCGAGCCGCGCACCGATTGGACTTTCGGCACCAACACCTACCCCGCGGGCTCTCTGCTGGCCGCTAACTATGACGAATTTCTGGCCGGCACAGCAGAACTGCGCGTGGTGTTCGAGCCTGACGAGCACACCGCGCTCAACCACTATGCGTGGATCCGCGACCGGCTTTTGATCGTCACGCTCGCCGACGTGGCCAGCCGCGTCGAGATCGTTACGCCAGGTAGCTGGCAGCGCGAACCATTGGCAGGTATCCCGGCCGCGACCAACACCGTCATCGTCGCCGCGGACGATCACGGCGACGAGTTTTTTCTCGACTCCAGCGGATTCGACACACCCTCCCGACTGATCCGCGGTGCGTGCGACGGACAACTGGATCAAATCAAGTCCGCGCCAGCGTTCTTTGACGCTGAAAACATCATCGTGGCACAGTATTTCGTTCCATCAGAGGATGGCACATCAATCCCGTACTTCGTGGTTTCACCCGGCAACGCGGAATGCCCCGGGCCCACACTGCTCAGCGGTTATGGCGGGTTCGAGTCATCCAGCACACCTGGATATGGGGGCGTCCTCGGCCGGCTGTGGCTGGCCCGCGGGGGTACCTACGTGCTAGCCAATATCCGCGGCGGCGGTGAGTATGGGCCCAGCTGGCACACGCAGGCGATGCGCGAGGGCCGACACAAGGTGGCCGAGGACTTCGTCGCGGTGGCAACCGATTTGGTGAACCGCGGTATCGCAGGCGTCGAGCAGCTCGGCGCACGCGGCGGCAGCAACGGCGGGCTGCTGATGGGCATTATGCTGACCAAATACCCAGAAAAGTTCGGCGCCCTGGTCTGTGACGTGCCGCTGCTGGACATGCGCCGTTACCACCGACTGTTGGCCGGCGCTTCCTGGGTGGCCGAGTACGGCGACCCCGACAACCCCGACGACTGGGAGTTCATCGCCGAATACTCTCCGTACCAGAATATTTCGGCTACCCGCCAGTATCCGCCAGTGCTGTTCACCACCTCTACCCGCGACGACCGGGTGCATCCCGGCCATGCCCGCAAGATGACCGCGGCCCTGCAGGCCGCCGGCCACCGGGTTTGGTATTACGAAAACATCGAGGGCGGGCACGCCGGCGCGGCCGACAACGAGCAGGCCGCGTTCAAGGCGGCGGTGAGTTACTCGTTCCTGCATCACATGCTGGGTGGCTAACGGCCAGCACGTTGGGCACGCAGGCGTGTGAAAGAGTGGCCGACTATGAACATCCTGTCTCGACTGGCCCTTGCGGCGATCGCGACTCTGTCGGCGGCGGCGTTCCCGCCTATCGCGTCCGCGACACCTGGCCAAGGGGTGAGCGCTGTGGTGTTGTCGCAGACCACGCTCAATGGCCAGGACCGTGTCCTGCGTGAGATCACGATCGCCCCCGGCGGCAGCACCGGCTGGCATTGGCACGACGGCAACCTCTTCGGCGTCATCAGACAGGGCACGCTCACCCATAACCTCGCCGACTGCAGTATCGACGGTATCTATGGTCCAGGCGATGCGATCACCGAACCCAGCGGCCCCGACCATGCTCACATCGGTCGCAACCTGGGACCCACTCCGGTGCTCATGCAGATCGTGTACATCAACCCAGCAGGCAGCCCGCTGTCCAGGGACGCCCACGATCCTGGCTGCGGATACGCGTGATCATCACTCGAACGTCAGGCCTGGGTTGAAACCCATTGGCCCACTAAGTGCTTGACCAGCAAGCCAGAAGTGACTTCGCTGCTGCTATGACTAAAGCCGAATCCGGGGCCAATTTCGAGACCCTGCTGTATACGACCACCGGTCCGGTCGCCACCATCACGTTGAACCGTCCGGAGCACCTCAATACCATCGTCCCGCCTATGCCCGACGAGATTGAGGCCGCCGTCGGGCTGGCCGAGCGGGACCAACACATCAAAGTCATCGTGTTGCGCGGCGCCGGCCGGGCCTTTTCCGGCGGCTATGACTTCGGCGGCGGATTCCAGCAGTGGGGCGATGCCATGATGACCGACGGGCAGTGGGATCCGGGCAAGGATTTCGCGATGGTTACCGGTCGCGAGACTGGGCCGACGCAGAAGTTCATGGCCATCTGGCGGGCCTCGAAGCCGGTGATCGCGCAGGTGCACGGCTGGTGCGTCGGCGGGGCCAGCGACTACGCGCTGTGCGCCGACATCGTCATCGCCAGCAACGACGCAGTGATCGGGACCCCGTATAGCCGGATGTGGGGGACCTATCTGACCGGCATGTGGCTATACCGGCTCAGCCTTGCCAAGGTCAAGTGGCACTCGCTGACGGGCCGACCGTTGACCGGCGTCCAGGCCGCCGACGTCGAGCTGATCAACGAATCGGTGCCGTTCGAACGCCTCGAAGCTCGCGTCGCCGAGATCGCCGCCGAGCTGGCACGAATCCCATTGTCGCAGTTGCAGGCGCAGAAGCTGATCGTGAACCAGGCCTACGAGAACATGGGTCTGGCGTCGACCCAGATGCTGGGCGGCATACTGGACGGCCTGATGCGCAACACCCCCGACGCGCTCGACTTCATCCGCACCGCGCAAACCCAGGGGGTGCGGGCCGCGGTCGCACGCCGTGACGGCCCGTTCGGCGATTACAGCCAGGCCCCACCCGAGCTACGGCCGGACCCCTCACACGTCATCGTTCCTGATGGCGATGGCTAGTGAGACAGGCTACTAATCTGGCAACAGGGCACTCTTCGAGGCCCCGAAAGTGTTACGGTAATCACCATGTCTCGGCTGAGCACCGGCCTGCGTGCAGGCGCTGTTTTTCTCGCTCTCGGTATCACCACTGCGACCTTCCCGAAGACCGCCGTGGCTGATTCCACGGAGGACTTTCCGATCCCCCGCAGGCAGATCGCCACCAGCTGCGATGCAGAGCAGTATTTGGCGGCCGCCAGGGATACCAGCCCGATCTACTACCAGCGATACATGATCGATATGCACAACAGGCCGGCTGACATCCAGCAGGCCGCGATCAACCGTATCCATTGGTTCTATTCCTTGAGCCCCGCCGACCGCAGGCAGTACTCCGAGGACACCGCCACGAACGTCTACTACGAGCAAATGGCCACACATTGGGGAAACTGGGCGAAGATCTTCTTCCACAACAAGGGCGTTGTCGCCAAAGCCACCGAGGTTTGCAACCAATACCCACCCGGAGACATGTCGGTGTGGAACTGGCCGTAGCCCTGTGCTAGTCGCGACTTCGCGCTGCGCCCGCCGAGTCGGACCGATCCGTCTTGTCCCCCAATTGGAGGACAACGCAATCATCCCTTTATAAGCCATTCGGCGGATTGCGCCCGCCAGGCCAGCAGGGAAAAGTGGCGTTTATCACGCCATGGTCCGCTTGCCGAACTGCTCACCACCAGGACTTAGATCATGCTCATCACAGTCATCGGTTATGGAATCACGACCGGCTCCGCGCTGACGCATCTCGATGCGGGCGAGACAAAGTTCGTCGCATGAGCCAAGCACCTGGTAACGAGATCCCCGACACGCTTGCGTCCCTCGATTGGCATCAGTTCACCTGCCAATCCGAAGTGGGCTGCACCCACCCGGCCACCCATATCGTGCACCGACACGCCGTAGATGAATGCAGCAATCCGAACCTGGACCCGGGCGGAAACATCGTCGACATCTTGTGCATCGGCTGCGTGCGCAGCCTGCGGCTCGACGTGCTGCGGCAGGTCAGCAAACTGACTCGCCACCCGGGCGCATACTGTCTGACGTGCGGGGCGCCGCTGCACGAGCTGAGCGACATCATCCGCAACACCGTGCGGTTGACCAGCTGACATGATTGTTAGCCGCACTCGCCGTCAGTAGTGCGGTGTGGTTACCGAGAACCGATCGGTGTCTGCGGCGTCGGCCGCTTTCCCATCCCTGGGCAGCAGCAGTGCACGAACCACCGGACGGGGTCCGTACGGTCGGAGCAGTTGACTCGCTGGCCGAGTGCGGACCTGCTGCGGCCACCAGAACCAACGTCCCAGCAGGGCGGCGATCGAGGGCATCATGAACGAGCGCACGATCAGTGTGTCGAACAAAAGACCCAGGCCGATGGTGGTACCAACCTGCCCGATGACCTTCAAATCGCTGAAGATGAACGACGCCATGGTGGCGGCGAACACCAGACCCGCGGACGTCACCACAGCCCCGGTGCCGGCCATCGAGCGAACAATTCCGGTCTTCAATCCGGCATGGATTTCCTCTTTAAAGCGGGAAACTAGCAGCAGGTTGTAGTCCGATCCCACCGCTAAGAGCAGGATGACGGACATCGCAAGCACCATCCAGTGCAATTCGAAGCCGATAATGTCCTGCCAGACGAGGACGGACAGTCCAAAAGACGCACCCAACGAAAGCAGCACAGTTCCCACAATGGTGATCGCGGCCACCAGGCTTCGGGTAATGATCAACATGATGATCAAGATGAGGCTGGCCGCAGCTATTCCCGCGATTAGCAGGTCGTACTTGGACCCATCGCGCATGTCCTTGTATACCGAGGCAGTGCCGGCAAGGTAAATTTTGGCGCCCTCCAGCGGTGTCCCTTTGATGGCTTCCTTCGCCGCGCTCTTGATCGGATCGACGTGCGAAATGCCTTCGGGGGTAGCGGGATCCCCTTCATGGGAAATGATGAAGCGGGCCGCGTGCCCGTCCGGCGAGAGAAACATCTTCAGGCCGCGCTTGAAATCGGGGTTGTCGAAGACCTCCGGCGGGATATAGAAGGAGTCGTCGTTGCGGGCGGCGTCGAAAGCCTTGCCCATCGCCGTTGAATTTTGGCTCATCACGTCCATCTGGTCATACAAGGACGACATCGAGCTGTGCATCGTCAGCATCATGGTCTTCATCGTCGTCATGGTCGCGATCATCGGCGGCATTTGGGCGAGCATCTGCGGCATTAACCGATCCAGCTCGTCTATGTCGCCGGTGAGAGCCACGAACTTTTCGGTGATCTGATCCAATCCATCTAGGGCGTCGAATATCGATCGCAACGACCAACAGAGCGGAACGTCGAAGCAATGCCTTTCCCAGTAGAAGTAGCTACGAATCGGACGCCAGAAATCATCGAAATCAGCGATGTGATCGCGCAATTCGCTGGTAACGGCGACCATTTCATGGGTAAGACTGTCCATGTGGTGGGTGGTCGCGGCGATCTTCGATGTGATGTCATACATGCGCTGCATCGTGTCAATAGACTGCTGCATCGCGTCGGCCTGTTTAAGCATGTCCGCCATGCGCTCATGTAGATACTGCTGGTTCTCGACCTGCGTCGTGTTTTGCATGCTGATCTGAAACGGTATGGACGTATGCTCGATCGGCGTTCCCAGCGGTCTGGTTATCGCCTGGACACGCGCCACACCGGGGATATGGAAAACACCCCTGGCGATCCGGTCCAGCACCAGCATATTGGCCGGATTACGCATATCGTGGTCGGTCTCGATCATGAGCAATTCCGGATTCATCCGGGCCTGGGAAAAGTGCCGGTCCGCGGCGGCATATCCGATGTTCGCCTTGGTGCTGGCAGGCAAATACCTGCGACCGTCGTAATTGGTCTTGTAGCCGGGCAAGGCGAGCAACCCGATAAGAGCAATCGCGACCGACACAGCCAGAACCGGCCCAGGCCAACGGACGATGGCGGTGCCCACCCGTCGCCATCCGCGGGTCCTCATCTTCCGTTTGGGATCGAATAGATGGAAGAAACTGCCGATAGTCAGGACAGCCGGACCCAGCGTGATCGCGGCGATCACGGCAACCAGCATTCCCACGGCGCAGGGCACGCCGAGCGTCTGGAAATAGGGCAACCGGGTGAAGCTGAGGCAATACATCGCACCGGCGATGGTCAGACCCGAGCCAATGACAACGTGCGCGGTTCCATGGAACATGGTGTAGAAGGCTTTTTCCCGGTCCTCACCGCGAGTGCGTGCCTCTTGATATCGCCCAAGGACGAATATCGCATAGTCCGTTCCCGCCGCGATGGCCATCAGTACGAGCAGATTAACCGCGAAGGTTGATAGTCCAATGATGTTGTTATAAGCCAGGAAAGCGACAACTTGCCGGGCCGCCATGAGCTCAATCCCCACCATCACGAGGGTCAAGATCACCTGAACAATGGAACGGTAGACAAAAAGCAACATCACGATGATCACCAGGAAGGTGATCATCGTGACCCGTTGGACCCCCTTCTCACCCGCCGTCGACTGATCGGCAGTCAGCGCCGCAGCGCCGGTCACGTAGGCCTTGACGCCCGGCGGCGCCGGTGAGCCGTCCACGACATGTTGGACCGCCTCGACGGACTCGTTGGCTAAACTCTCGCCCTGGTTACCGGCCAAATACACCTGCACATAGGCCGCCTTGCCGTCCGAGCTTTGCGACCCGGCCGCCGTCAGCGGGTCCCCCCAAAAGTCCTGGACATGCTGCACGTGCTTCTTATCCGCCAAGAGCTTCCGGATCAGCCCGTCGTAATAGTGGTGGGCGTCATCGCCAAGCGGTTTATCGCCTTCCAGGACGATCATGATCGTGCTGTCGGTGTTGAACTCGTTGAACACTTGGCCGGCCCGCTTCATCGCCTGCATGGACGGCGCATCGTTGGGGCTCATTGACACCGTGTGTTCTTTTCCGACGACGTCCAGCGATGGGACAAAGACGCTGAGGACGACGACAAGTCCTATCCAGAACAGGACGATCGGCACCGCGAGCTTGTGCACCATCCGTGCAAAAACCGGCATCTGCGGAAGCTGTTTGGCCGGATGATCGGTCATGCGGATTTCACTATGCAGAAGGTTTGAGCATTCACGCCGCTCGTCGACCTTTCGTCTTTGACCACATCGTTCACGATGATCCGGCAGCCGATCTGGTCGCTATCACCCTGCGCCACAACGTTGACGCTCACCGACGGAAGTGTCGTGGTGACCGAGAGCGTCCAGGGCAGGGGCGCGTCACTTACCCGCTGCGGCTGGGCGTCGACGTCCAGATAATTGATGTTGGCCACCGTCCCGGCGGGGCCATAAACCTGGTAGACCACATGCTTGGGGTTAAACGGCTTGATGTCATCGGAAATGCCGCTGTTAACCGCCCGGTTGTCGGAGGCGCCGAAGAAGCTGCGGAGCCGATAAACGCAGAACCCCGCTACCGCAACCACGATCGCAATCACGATCACGATCCACACTTTTCGCACCGCGGCGGCAACCGGAATCTTCACCATCCAATCACCTTCCGCTCATCGGACGCCCCACCGTCCGTTCGACCGCGTTAACCACCGCTCGCCCCTGTATTAGCGTCGACCGAAACTGTTCCTGGCCCAGCTCTGAGAGCCCGCGAAAACGCCTTCCCACCTGGCCGTCCCGCCGAATGCTTTGTTGTGCTAAGTATGTTAGCTGCAGCAGCGGGACAGCGCGCGGCGTGGCCGCGTCTCGACCGCCGTCACGCAAAGCACTGGTGCTCAACGTCATGCGCTCCGCCACAGCACAGCCCCTGTCTCTGTTCACTGCGATCCGGAGATGAGGCCGATGCAGGTGGCGGTAAGCAGTCGAGTCAGCGCGGCGGCAAAGTCAAGGTTCCACTCAGGTGGGAGAACCTCCGGTTCCTCGGCGTAGGCGTCGGTGAGCCGCTCCGGGGGGTTTGCGATCTGCCACACGGTAGCCGCCAAAGAGTAGGCGGCCAGCAGGATGTCGAATGCGCCCGAACGCCCGAGCGCGGGCAACGCGTGCTGGATTGCGTCCGCCAGGGCGATCACAGCAGCGGTACTGGTCCGCTTGACCTCGACGACCCTCGCGACGTCCACTTCGTGCTCAAGATGCAGATGCAGATTGGCGAGCAGATCGCAGAACAGCGGGTCGGCGGCCAGCCCGTTGGCCAACGTCTCAGCGACCCGCAATGGCGACATCGGACCGGGTTCCGCCAACTTTTCACACACCGTGTTCGACCACCGCACCCAACCCTCAGCGGCGAGGTGCAGCAGGACCTCTTTATGGGAGGTGAAGTAGCGGCGCACCGCGGAGTAGTGAATTCCGGCGCGGCCGGCGACAGCGGTCAGCGTCACCGACGCCACACCGGTCTCGAGCGCCAGTGAGCGTGCGGCTTCCACCAGCGCGGCCGCCCGTTGACGCTTGTTTTCCTCGGTGCGGGCGCGCTGGAACGTAAGTTGCGCCACCGCCCGAGGATAACGCACAGTACGTGATTTGCATAACGCACGGGGCGTGATTTGTCAGCGGCACACAGTAGCTTGCCGTTACGCACGTGATATGCGTTACACTCCAGGAGCGCGACAGGAAGGAGGCAACAGCCGGCCCCGTGATTTACTTTGGCAAGGCTTGGTTGCACTCCGGCCAAAGCGCCTCCTGCTCGGGCCGACCACCGCAGAGCTGCGGCGGTCTGGGATTGTGGTGCGGGCGGTCCGGCGCGACGATCTGAAGTTGAACTTGATCGAGCAGACAACGGGCCGGCGATGTCCAAATGCCAACAGGGTAAGGGGATTCCAATTTTCAAGCTGTTGTCACGGATTTGGATTCCACTTGTCGTCCTGGTGGTACTCGTCGTCGGCGGATTCGTTGTGTACCGCGTCCACGGTTTTTTCGCCTCCGAGAAACGCGAGTCGTACGCAGACAGCAACCTGGGAAGCAGCAAGCCGTTCAACCCCAAGGAGATTGTTTACGAGGTCTTCGGCCCACCCGGAACGGTCGCAGATATCAGCTATTTCGACGTCAACTCCGACCCTCAGCGAGTCGATGGGGCACAATTGCCATGGTCGCTACATATGACCACAACCTTGGCCGCAGTGATGGGAAACCTTGTGGCGCAGGGCAATACCGATAGTATCGGCTGCCGAATCACGGTGGACGGCGTGGTCAAAGCCGAGAGAGTTTCCAATGAGGTCAACGCCTACACCTACTGCCTGGTGAAGTCCGCGTGACGACCAAATACGCGAACGACCTTGACACCCACACCGAGCGACCGTTCGTCGCCAGGATGATCCACCGGCTTGCGGTACCGATCATCTTGGCCTGGCTGGCCATTGTCGTCGCCGTTAGTGTCTTCGTCCCATCACTAGAAGACGTCGGGCAAGAGCGTTCAGTGTCGCTGAGCCCTAAGGACGCGCCGTCGTACATCGCGATGAAGAAGATGGGCCAGGCCTTCAACGAAGGAAACTCCGACAGCGTAATCATGATCGTCCTGGAAGGCGATAGGCCGCTTGGCGACGATGCTCACCGGTTTTACGACACCCTGATTCGTAAGTTGCGGGCCGATAAGCACGTGCAAAGCGTCCAAGACTTTTGGGGGGATCCACTCACCGCGGCTGGCGCTCAAAGCAATGACGGTAAGGCCGCCTACGTCCAATTGAGTCTCGCGGGTAACCAAGGTGAGCCACTGGCTCAAGAATCCATCGACGCGGTCCGCAAAATCGTCGCGCAAACACCTGCACCGCCCGGGATAACGGCCTGGGTCACCGGGGCGTCGGCCTTGATTGCCGATATGCACCATAGCGGCGACAAATCCATGATCCGGATCACCGCAACGAGTGTGATCGTGATTTTAGTGATGTTGCTGCTTGTCTATCGATCGTTCATCACCGTGGTGCTGCTGCTGTTCACGGTCGGGATCGAATCGGCGGCGGCGCGGGGAGTCGTCGCGCTGCTCGGGCATACCGGGCTCATCGGTCTGTCCACTTTCGCGGTGAGTCTGCTCACGTCCTTGGCGATCGCGGCCGGCACCGACTACGGGATCTTCATCATCGGGCGCTACCAGGAGGCCCGCCAGGCCGGCGACGACAAGGAAACGGCCTTCTACACCATGTACCGGGGAACCTCGCACGTCATCTTGGGCTCTGGGCTGACCATCGCCGGGGCGACGTTTTGCCTCAGCTTCGCCCGGATGCCCTATTTCCAAACCCTGGGCATTCCGTGCGCGGTGGGGATGCTCATCGCGGTGGCGGTCGCACTCACCCTGGGACCGGCGCTGCTGACGGTCGGCAGCCGTTTCGGCCTGTTTGAACCCAAGCGGCTGATCAAGGTCCGTGGCTGGCGACGGGTCGGCACCGTGGTGGTGCGCTGGCCGCTGCCCGTTCTCGCCACCACTTGCGCCATCGCCATGGTCGGCCTGCTGGCCCTGCCGGGATATAAGACCAACTACAACGACCGGGCGTATCTGCCCACATTCATTCCCGCCAACCAAGGATTTGCCGCCGCGGATCGCCATTTCCCACAGGCCCGGATGAAACCCGAGATTTTAATGATCGAGTCGGATCATGATATGCGAAATCCGGCCGACTTCCTCGTCCTGGACAGGCTGGCCAAAGGAATCTTCCATGTTCCAGGAATTTCCCGGGTCCAGGCGATAACCAGACCCGACGGGACGGCAATGGATCATACGTCGATACCGTTTCAGATAAGCATGCAAAACGCCGGCCAAGTACAAACCTTGAAGTATCAGCAAGACCGGATGAATGACATGCTAAAACAGGCCGACGAGATGGCCAAAACGATTGCCACGATGCGGCGCATGCACCACTTGATGACGCTGCTCGCCGAAAATACTCACCGCATGGCCAACGACACCGTAGAGATGCAGCAAATCACCAATCAACTGCGTGATGAACTCGCAAACTTTGATGATTTCTGGCGGCCGATCCGCAGCTACTTCTACTGGGAAAAGCATTGTTTCGACGTCCCGATCTGTTGGTCGTTTAGATCGATATTCGACGCGCTGGACGGCGTGGACCAGATCGACGAGAAACTGAACACTTTGGTTGGCGACATCAAAAACATGGATCTGCTGATGCCGCAGATGTTGGAACAGTTCCCGCCGATGATCGAAAGCATGGAGAGCATGCGGACCATGATGCTGACCATGCACAGCACCATGTCCGGGATCTTTGATCAGATGAACGAGCTGAGCGACAACGCCAATGCGATGGGGAAGGCATTCGACGCGGCCAAAAACGATGACTCGTTCTACCTTCCGCCCGAGGTTTTCAAAAACGCCGACTTCAAGCGCGCGATGAACTCGTTCCTGTCATCGGACGGACACGCGGCTCGCTTCATCATTTTGCATCGGGGAGATCCCGCCACCCCCGAGGGCATCGCAAGCATCAACGCAATACGCACGGCAGCCGAGGAGGCGCTCAAGGGAACCCCCTTAGAGGACGCCAAGATCTACTTGGCCGGCACGGCGGCCGTCTTCAAGGACATCGACGAGGGCGCCAACTGGGATCTTGTGATCGCGGGGATTTCGTCGCTGTGCCTGATTTTCATCATCATGCTGATCATTACCCGAGCCTTTGTAGCCGCCGCCGTTATCGTGGGTACGGTCGCACTTTCACTGGGCGCGTCCTTCGGACTGTCCGTGTTGCTCTGGCAGCACATTCTCGGTATCGAATTGCACTATCTGGTGCTCGCGATGTCGGTCATCGTGCTGTTGGCGGTGGGATCTGACTACAACCTGCTGCTGGTGTCGCGGTTCAAACAGGAAATCCATGCCGGATTGAAGACCGGCATCATCCGTTCGATGGGCGGCACCGGCAAAGTCGTGACGAACGCCGGGCTGGTGTTTGCGTTCACGATGGCATCCATGGTCGTCAGCGACCTGCGAGTGATCGGACAGGTGGGCACCACCATCGGTCTGGGTCTGCTGTTCGACACGTTGATTGTGCGCTCGTTCATGACGCCGTCCATCGCCGCGCTGCTGGGACGCTGGTTCTGGTGGCCGATGAGAGTGCGTTCCCGGCCGCTGCGGACCCCGGCCGCGCCGGTCGAATCCCATCCAGACCGTTCCCTGGTTTACAGCACTAGGTGACCGCCCAGGCTCGGTGTCCGTCGCGGTCGCCGCGACCCACCGTAACCTCGCCCAATCCGAATAGCAGCGAGAGATCTTGGCCCATGTCGGTTCTGCCCATACCGATGCTGGGCTGGGATTTCTGTCCCGAGTTTGGACATTTTGCTTAGTACCCCGGTTTGAAACCGGGGTCGGTGAGGGTTTTTCGCTGAGCATCGGGAATCGCCGGCGGGAAGGTTGTGTGCGAGGAGGATCGGTGGTGCCGGCAGGCCAGCAGAGCCCGAGGCGAAGTCCAGGCGTTGCCCGGTCCCCTCAAGGCCGAGCTCATCGAGCCGGCAGAAGTGGTCAAGTCAGCGCAGGCGAAGCCTGCATCACGGGTAGCGCCGTGCACGTCGAGGTCTTTCGGATGGTTGGTGTAGGAACCTTCATCGTCGGAAGACCTCGCCCCCTACCCAGACACCGACGGCGCTGACCTCCTCTAGACCCTCATCTGCGATGAGCCACAAAAGAGCGTGAAATGTCAAGTCCCGGTGGTAGGGCGTCCCGCATTCGAGCCGACCAGGAGGCGACGAACCCTTCACCACGCCGTGGCCGGCGACACTGGGCTCGGCCACGCAGATGATCACGACAACCGACCATCACCGGACCACAGCGAGGTGACCGACCACACCGCGAATACCTCACAAATCGACGAGATACCGCCACTAATCGCCGATTATCTTAACCTCGTTGAGCGATTGTTCGTCGAACACCGTTCAGCGATCAACTCGCAAGTAATCGACGCTACTTATTTCTGGTCCAAAATTATTAATCTGTTGGCGTCCTCGGTGACCTTATACTTAGAGGCGCTGACCACCAAATTGGCCACAAACTGCTGAGAGATTTCGTTGGCTTTAGCGTTGACCGACCGATACTGCATCCCCTGCGCATTCAGCTTCGACGCAATTGACTGAGATACCTCGTCGGCAGCCGGCGCCCGCACCCCCGTTATCACAGGGTCCGCAGTGGCGTTGATGAACTTTAAGTCACCAAGAATCTGCTTTAGCTTGCCGGCCGCCTGCAGCAGTGCGGTTGGGTCGGCCGACACAGAATGGCGGTCCACCACATTCAGGTCGACGGGCGAGACGACCTCCACAGAGCCTGAAGGATCGTCAAACGGCCTCAACCTCGCCACGGCGTCCCCCACCGAACTCTCATAGACCTCCATCGCGTAAGTATTCTGTGACCACATTTTGTGGTACCGATGGTCGAGTTCGGCGATCTCCGACGTGTACGCGCCCAAGGAGTAGATGTTCTGTATCGCCAGTTCTTTGCGCGCAGACCGGTTAGCCCTAATTTTCTCCAGGGACACCGTGCTATCACGAGCCGAGCAATAGGCGCGCGCCGCAGCTCCGGCCTGATTACAGGCCCGCTCGGCCTCGTCTGCGGCGTTGTGCATCCAGCCACTTATCCGCGAGGCCTCGGCCGCCATACGACGCGACGATTCCCCGAGCCACGACGCCTCCTGCACCCCCAGGACCAGCCCCCGAAACCGGTACTCAGCCTCAAGCAGCCCGAGGCACACCTTTTCCCATGATATTTCCGCCGCCAGTAGTGAATCCGTACCTGGACCCGAGCGTATCAACGCAGAGGTGACCTCCGGTGGCACCTTGTTCTCGAAATTCACCGCATTGCTTCCTGCCATTCGAATATGGTCAATGACTTGACCAGTCAACACAATGTTGATCTGATAACAACTTCGGTGTTTTTATACAAACCAACGCTAGCTACAATAAAAAGCCGCGATATTATAAAATCGCTCAAAACTAGAACACGAAGTGTCCGGAATTAGTTTCCTGTAGCACCACGCTAACAGCTTCTAGCTGTCCTTTTCCGTAGGCCCATACCTCCCGCCGCAGCCCCCGCAGGTCAGGTCAAGGTGCGTTGACGACCCCGTGACGCTCGGCGAACGGCGTCATTAAACGCGCCAGGTCCGCCGCGACGTCGTGGTCGGCTTCCGGGGGCATCGACACGTAGCTCAACGACAGCCTGACGATGGCACGCGCCAGGATGCCGGCGTCTTCATCGCTAGTAGCCACCCAGCTCTGAGTGAACGCCATCGCCAACCGAGCCGACGCACGAGTGATCATAGGCGCGCTGTCGGTCGTGATGAGCTGCAACAGATCAGGCTTGGCGACGCCGGTCAGCAACGAAATCACCAATGGGTCCGCCGCCGACTCGGAGAAGAATGACCGAAAACCCTGCAGGAACGATTCGTAGATGTTGCCAACGTTGGCGTCCAGGGCGGCATGGACGCTGTCAACCAGGCGATCAGCCAGACGCAGCGCATAGCCCTGCGCCAGGCCCTGCCGTGAGCCGAACTCGTTGTAAATGGTCTGCCGGCTGATACCAGCGGCCCGGGCGACGTCGGACAACGTGATAGCCGACCAGTCTCGGGTCAGCAGCAGATCCCGCATCGCATCTAATACCGAATCACGCAACAAGACGCGCGACGCTTCGGCATAAGGAATCCGCTTCACCGGCGCGAGGATATCGTTTTGGGCGCTCACGGGCGCGCAACCTCTACCATCTCGAAGTCCGCCTTGGCCGCGCCGCAGTCCGGACAGCTCCAGTCCTCGGGGATGTCGTCCCAGCGGGTGCCGGGCTCGATGCCATCTTCCGGCCAGCCCTGCGCCTCGTCGTACTCGAAGCCACATTGGACGCAGCGGAACAGTTTGTAGTCACTCATGTGAGTTCTCCTAGCTTCTGGAAATCTGGTTTCTCGCGCACCGCACAGTCCGGACAACACCAGTCACCGGGGAGCTGCTCCCACCGCGTGCCCGGCGGAAAGCCTTCTCTGGCATCGCCTTTGGCCTCGTCGTAGATGTAGTCGCAGACCGGGCACTGGTAGGCGGCCATCATTGTGCAGCGCCATAGGTGGCCAGCAGCTTCTCCCTCAACCTGGGCTGCACGTTAGCCCGAGCGATATCGCCGCCGTAGTGCGCCAGCACCCGACGATCCATCACCTTGCGCCACAGCGGCGGGAAATACGCCAGCGTGATCATCGACGCATACCCGCTCGGCAGGTTGGGCGAGCCATCGAGGCTACGCAGTGTCTGATAGCGGCGAGTCGGATTGGCATGGTGATCGCTATGCCGCTGCAAGTGGTACAGGAACAGGTTGGTAACCAGATGGTCGGAGTTCCAGCTGTGCTCGGGGGCGCAGCGCTCGTAGCGGCCGGTCGCGATCTTTTGCCGCAGCAATCCGTAATGCTCGAGATAGTTCACCGTCTCAAACGTGGTCCAAGCGTACAGCGCCTGAATAACCACCAACGGGATCAGCGCCGGGCCGAACACCGCGATCAGTGCACCCCACAACACCACCGACATCAGCCAGGCGTTGAGCACGTCGTTGCCTGGGTACGTTTGCGGATTCCATGGGCTTCGCCCCCGGCGCCGCGCCCGCTGAGCCTCCAACCGCACGGCGGAACGCAGGCCGCCGACAACACTGCGCGGCAGGAACTCCCAGAATGTCTCGCCGAAGCGGCTTGATGCCGGATCCTCGGGTGTGGCCACCCGGACGTGGTGGCCACGGTTGTGCTCGATGTAGAAGTGCCCATAGCAGCTCTGCGCGAGGGTCAGCTTGGACAGCCACCGCTCCAGGGCTTCCTTCTTGTGCCCCATCTCGTGCGCGGCGTTCATGCCGACGGCGCCGAGAACACCGATCGACAGCGCCAGCCCGACCTTCGCCGGCCAGCTCAGCCCGCCCGGATAACCCAGCCAACTCAGGTCCGACGCGGTGAACAGGTAGGCACCAACGATCACGCTGGCATATTGGAAAGGGAGGTAGGCGTACGTGCAGTAGCGGTAGTACTTATCACGCTCCAGCCGCTCCATGACCTCGTCGGGCGGGTTCTGTCCGTCCGGACCGAACTTCAGGTCCAACGCGGGCAGCAGGATGTAGACCAAGAACGGCCCGACCCACAACAGCGCCGGCGAGACAGCCTGCCAGCCAACCTGATTCATGCCCCAGATGATCGGCAGGATCAACAACAGCATCGTCGGGGGAACCAGTCCGATAAGCCATAGGTAGCGCTTCTTGTCACGCCACACTGCGACGTCGGGTCTGAGTTCTGCGGTCATGCGCCCACCTCCTAGTCAGTCCCCCGAGGCCAGATTGGACAATACGGCAAATTGCGTCTTATGTCTAGACATAAGACGCAATTTTGTAAACTCACTGGATCCTGGGGTTCTCACCGACCGTGGACAGCAGGATGCGCAGTTCTTCGTTGGCGATCCATGCCGACAGGATCTGGGCGCTGGGCCCTCGGCGTCAAGCGTGTTTCTCGTCTTAGCGAAGCTCTTGCCCGACAAGCGTTCTCGTCTTCACAACAGCCGGCTCCGGTTGGCCCACTCGAGGTCAAGTTTGCGGCCGCGCCGCTCACGCAGGTCCCAGGTCACCCGGCGGCGCACATTAATCGGTGCGCCGTTAGCTAACTTGGCCAGGTGGAAGTGAGCCATCACGAGCGTGGGCCTCTCGCAGCGCTTAGGATCGCCGCGGCGTAGCTTGCGGCGGGGTCTATAGCCACGAACTGAACGGCGTCGCAGGACTCGGCCACCGAGCGGGCGCCTCCCCAATCGCTGAACCGACCGCCGTACGCAACCGCGTAGTGATCCGCGATCGTGCCGGCACTGGGTCAATCGCCTCTGTGAAACGAGCCTCGCTGACAGTAGTCCTCCTGCCCCATCGGGTCTTGTTCCACCACACCATGATTCGATCCACACCGTAAGGAATCACAACCCTTAGTTCCCTTCGTCGCCCAAATGCCTCGCAACACTCAGACTTCCCAAGGCCAAGGGCCGATCAACGAGCCCCTTGCCCGGTCAAGATCGACGAGTCCTTTTGCAGCATCTATTTAAGTGTTGCCGTAAGAAACTAATTCCGGATTGTCGTTGCGTCTTCTTTGTGTACATTGGGGAAGGATTTGACATGCGGCCGAGTCGGTGGTGCACTGTGTAGCCCTGTGTTCTAGTTTTTTGAGGTGGGCTTATTCTTTTGCGATCTCTTATTTGTTCCGTAATTATGGAGCGGAAATTCAGCATCACCGTCGCGGGGTACTGCTACCGGCACTGCTCGAGTTAATTGTTAATGAGGGGGAAAGCGCATGACGTCACTTTTCTGGCGTTTGTTCGCATGCGGCCAGCGAGGTTGTCAACTGACTAACACTGTGCTGACTAGTTCAGCGACCTGACGGCATTCAAACGAAAGGAAACACGCAGTGGGTTTCGAAGGACGTCCACCGGAGGTTACCTCCACGCTGATGTACTCGGGTCCGGGCAGTGATTCGCTTTGGGACGCATGGACCGCGTGGGACGAAGTGGCCGATGAGCTATCTGAAGCCGCGTTGGAGTTTCAGGGGGTGGTTCGGGGGTTGAGGACGGCATCGTGGCTGGGGAATTCGTCGGATCATATGGCGGCCGCGGCTTTGCGGATCAGCGACTGGATACACGACACCTCAAAGCGCGCTCTGACGACCTGTGCACAGGCCGAAGCCGCGGCGAAGGCCTTTGACAAGGCGCGTAAGGGCACTGTGCCCCCACAGCATGTCGATCTTAACCGGCAAATACGGGATGAACTGGTAGCGCAGAATTTCTGGAATATGACCACGCATCACATCACGGAGCTCGATGTTCGCTACCACAAAATGTGGGCCCGGAATACTACCGCGATGAATACCTATGCGCGTTCCGCGGGGGAGGCCTTAGCGAAATTACCGCTATTTACGGACCCTTCAGGTTTTGCGCGGGCTGACCCAATCTCGCTGAAGCCTAAAAAGCTGGGGGAGGCAAATATACCATACGCTTATATGCTGGACGATCCAACCTCGCTGAAGGAGGCGGCCGACAAACTTATGTCGGTCGGCAAAGAGCTGAAGTCCACCAACAATAAAGAGGCCCCAAAAATAACGGGGGTGCTGCCGCCAGCTGCCGATGCGGTGTCGCAGTCGATTGCGGTGAAGCTGAATGCGCAGGGGGCGCAATATCAGGCGGTCAGCACCAAAGCCGCGACGATCTATCAGCAGTTCGTGGACACTTTGAAGTTCAGCGCTGATATATATGACACCACCGAGGATACCAACAGGCGAACACTGGGGATTCACTCACCAGCAAGGCGTGGTTGCGAAATACTTTAGGACTCACGTTCGACTAGTGCTGCAGCCTTAGATCGAAATCATTGATTCTGACGTCGTCGGAAGTGGGAAACGTGAGATGGAGCTCCAAGTGCGAACGGTTATCGCAGCCGGGTTATTGGTGTTAGGTGGATTGATGACCACCGCGGTGGGCGTGGCCAAGGCAGATGAAATTCAGGTTGAGGGGAACTACTCGACCCTGGCCGCCTGCCAAACCGACGGTCCCCATGTGGAAATCACCCACAACGGGTTGTACACCCATTGGGACTGATATCGATGCCGGTTTGGATGGGCGTGCCGCCGGAAGTGCATTCCGCGGCGCTTAGCGCTGGTCCCGGCCCTGGTCCGCTCATAGCGGCAGCGGTAGCGTGGGCGTCGTTGAGTGCTGAATACGCTTTGGTGGCTGAGGAACTCACAACTGTGTTGGGCGAGGTGCAGGTAGGGGTGTGGCAAGGCCCGAGCGCGGACAGGTACGTGAGCGCGCATGAGCCGTATGTGACGTGGCTGGCCAATACCAGCGCTGACTATGCGGCGGTCGCCAACGCACATGAGGCTATGGCAGCGGCGTATGCCGTTGCGTTGGCGACGATGCCAACGTTGGCGGAGTTGGCCGCCAATCACGCTGCTCATGCGGTGCTGGCGGCGACGAATTTCTTTGGAATTAACACGGTTCCGATCACCGTTAACGAGGCCGACTATGCGCGGATGTGGGTGCAAGCCGCCCTCGTGATGAGCGGCTACCAGGCA
Organism: Mycobacterium haemophilum DSM 44634; assembly: GCF_000340435.2. Lineage (NCBI taxonomy): Bacteria > Bacillati > Actinomycetota > Actinomycetes > Mycobacteriales > Mycobacteriaceae > Mycobacterium > Mycobacterium haemophilum. Next base: position 542,479 of record NZ_CP011883.2, on the reverse strand, counting down.
GCCTCGGATGCGGCGTTGGAGTCCACGCGGCCCACCACGCCGGCGCCGGTAGTGCTCACACCCGGTATCGGTGAGGTCGGCGATGCGGTGGCCACCGCCACCCAAAACACCGCCCAAACCGGCACTCTGGCCACCGGCCCTCTCGTCCCTGGCCTATGGGAGCTACTCCTCCTGCTACTCCAGGCTGTGGTCAATGTGCTGGCCTTCCTGGTGCAGCTGCTGGTTGGATTGTCGGCCATCGCGATCGGAATCCTACTGCTGCTTTGGGCAAAGCTCTTTCAGCTGCTGGTTGGATTGTTGGCCATAATGTACGGAATCCTGCTGCTGCTTTCTGAGCTGCTCGGGCCGCTGCTTGCGAAATACGCTGTGGAGATCGCGATATCGGTGGCGGCGCTCGTGGCGCTGTTGACGAGTTCTTTGCCTGTGGTCATCGGCGGCCCAACCGCGTTGTCGACCACGTTGCCGCTGAGTCTTGGTGGTTTGGCGAGTGAGCCCACTGAGCCGGTTGTTGAGGCGTCGGAGGTAGCGGGGGCTGCTGCCGCACAAGCTGTGGCAGGGACGCATTCCGCCGCGTCTTCTGCGGTGACGCCGGAGATGAGGCTGGTTTCGAAGGTGGCCCCGGCTCCTGTGGATGCGTCGGCGGTGGCCCCGGATCGGGGGGCCGCAGGTGTAGGGTTCATCGGCACGATACGGAAGAAAGCAATCGGTAAAGCGGCGGCGGGGTTGACGACGTTGGCTGGTAATGGGTTTGGAAGTGCTCCGGAAGTGCCGATGTTGCCGGCCACCTGGGAACCGGGTGGGGCCGCCCCACTTTCTGGACTGCGTATCACATAGGGTCCACACCCGAAAAGGATAAGAGAAATCGGGTGCTGTGGACCGTCAAGGCGAAGCAGCAGCGATCGCCCAAAGACAACTGGCGTCCACCAGCCAGCGACCGCATTGCTCGGGCCAGTTCGGCGTCGGCTGGGGTCAACGACTTGATCGTGACAACTGGCCGCGGCAAGTAATTCGCGGAACTGGCTGGCATCGAGATCGGCGCCAACCAGCTTGCTAGCGACTTCCGGCAGGTTCGCCGTACCCAGGGACGCCGAATTTAGCTCGGCTGCAACAAGGTCAGCTAGAGCATCAGCATGCTGATGCTCTACAACACTCGCACCAGGTTCCTGGTCACCCACGATGGCCAGGACCGAGTAACCCTGCCGCGGTGATCGCTGAGATGGCCTACAGCCATCCGCTGTACACGCCAGAATCGGTTGCAGCACAGGGCAAGCTAGCAGCTCATCACTGACGGCCGAGTGATGTTCGCCGACGCATACCATGGCTGGAGATTCCACGAAGATGGCGCTGCCTCGGGATTGCTGCAAGCGCGTGGACTCGGGTACGTCTGCAACTTGTTTAGCGTCTTTTGGCGGCTGGATGGCTATTACTCGATGCACACACCACAACCCGACAGCAAGGTCCAAATCACCGTCACCTTGCACCGTGGCCACCGGCCGACGTTTAGAGCCAGCCTGTGCAGCAAACATCGACCGGCAACGACTCGGCAGGGAACGATCATGCAAATCATTTCACCGCTGGCACCAAGGTTGGTGGCGACGCGTATCCGGATACAGGGAATCATGTTGTGGCTACGTTGAGTTCGGGTGGTACCCGATAAACATCGTCGAAATTCCGTTTGCAGCAATCGATTAAGTACGTTGTCTGGCGTTAGCGAGGGCACCGTCAAGTCTGCCGCCGCGGCATCGTCGGTCAACGCCGATGCCGGCTGCTGCGTCGTGCTGCGGCGCGGTTGCCGCTGCGTCTGCGCTACCCCAACGGCGGGGTGATCGGCGCCGCCGATCCCAAGTAGCCAACCCTGCTAGTCCACCAGCCGGATGCGCTGGCGCGCCGGATCGGACGGCACGGCCTGATTGGCTTCGGCGAAGCCGTACCTAGCGGGCAAGGGATCTTCGACCGGCCTCACTGCGGTATTGACGGTGTTGGCCGCATCGGTGGCCGACCTGGTACCCGGCACACTGCAACGGCTACGGCCGATCGCCCAGGCCCCTCGACCGCGGTGGCGTGCCACCAACCGAGACCAGGAGAGCGGCGGAACACTATGCTATGCCCAGTCAAACAACTGTTCGCGGAGTTTCTCAACCCGAGCATGACGTACTCGTGCACGCTATTCACCCAACTGCCAGCCCGAACACCCGGGTTCTCCGATTTGGCCGCGGCTCAGCGACGCAAGATCGACCGTCTGCTCGCGGCCTGCTACCGTCCACTAAGGCCATCGTCTGTATCACCGAGCGGCACAACCTGTTACGTACTGTCGACATGACCTCGCTGCACCCGCATTACGCCGAGACCCTGCGGCTCTGGCGGGAACGGTTCATGCAGCGTCGAGATACGTTGGTGCACTTGGGTTTCGACGAGATGTCCGGACGGATGCGAGAGGTGTACCTAGCATAGTCGGAGGCGGGCTTTCGGTCCGGCTATCTAGATGTCAACCAGTGGACATTCGTGCATGGGGGTGCGTGGTGAACGACGGCGGCATTCTGGTGGTTTCAGGCGTGTCGGTGCTAGCGCTGGCGGTGGTGCATTCGATCACGTTTGTCATCGGCCGCAGGTTGGGCCGCTACAACGTCGTTGACGTGGCATGGGGCCAGGGCTTCGTGGCCGTGGCCACCGTTGCCGCGGTCTTCGGCCACGGCGACGCGGGCCGCCCGATGGCTGCTGCTAGCACTGGTGTCGACCTGGGCGCTGCGGCTGAGCTGGCACATTTACCGCAAGACGGCCGGCAAAGGCGAGGATGCGCGTTATGCCAGCCTGCTGCGCGGCGCCACGGCGGGTCAGGTGGTCCGCAAGGTCTTTCTCCTGCAGGGCTTCTTGACGCTATTCGTCTCATTCCCACTACAGCTGTCGGCGGTGAGTGGGCCGACATCGAAGCCGTTACTGGCCGTCACCGGGCTGGGATTGGCGGTGTGGCTTGATGCTCCTATTCGTGTTATGGGTCAAGCGGCGGTGAGCCATTGGCGATAATTGGCGGCGAGGGTGTCGTTGCGTTGGAGTCCGCGTTCGAGTCGGGAGATGTCGTTAGGCCAGACGCCGAAGTGCTCGGCCACGGTGCTGAGAGTGATGTTTTTGGCTTGGCGAGCTGGGCGTAGATCGCTGTAGTCGTCGATGACGCAGGGGCGGGTGAGTAGTCGGAAGACCTCGCGGGCGATGGCGCGTTTGAGGAGGCGCAGGATTTCGGCCTTGCGGCGATTGTTGGTGGTTTGGCGGGCGACGTAGTCGCGGGTGCGCGGGTCATTGGACATTCGCACCAAGGCGATGCGGTACAACGCGTTGTTTGCTGAGCGATCGCCGCCCCGCGAGAGTCGATGGCGGGTCGTCTTGCCCGAGGAGGCCGGAACGGGGGCAACACCGCATAGCGCGGCAAAGGCGGCTTCGCTGCGTAGCCGATATGGGTTGAGGCCGGCGGTGATTAGTAGCGCGGCGGCGGTGTCGGGTCCAATGCCGTGGGCGACGCGCAGCCCGGGGTTGATGCTCTGTACCAGGGTGTCGATCTGGTCGGTGAGTTCACGCTCTTGGCGATGCAGGAACTGCGCGCGAAGGGCCAGCGTCTTGACTGCGCTAAGGACGGCCATGGTGGTCGGGTCACCATGGGCAACAAGCCGGCAACGAGCTAGGGCTTTGACCAGACCGGCTGTGTTGCAACGGCGGTAGCGTTCACGCAGCTCGGCGGGTGCGGTGATCAATAAAGATTGAATTTGGTTGGTCGCTGCGGTGCGGGCTTTGACTGCGCCGCGACGAGCGGTCAACAGAGCGCTCAGCGCCGTGGTGCGTTCGTCTTTCGGGGCGGCAAGGCCGTCCCCGGACAACGCGTTACGGGCCGCGGCATAGGCGTCGAGCGGGTCGGACTTGCCGCGCCGGCGCCGGGTGGCGCGGTCGGGGCGGTTAACTTCGACGACCTCGATGCCGGCGTCCTGCAGCGCCCGGGTCAATCCCGCACCATAGCTGGAAGTGCCTTCCACCCCGGCGATCAGTACTGTCCCGAAGCTCTGCGCCCACGTGAGCGCCTCGCAATAGCCCGTCGGGTTCGTCGGGAACTCCGCATCTGCCAAGGGTTTGCCGGTATCGCTCAACGTGGCGAGGTGAACGGTATCGAGATGCGTGTCGGCGCCAATGACGACCAACTGCGATGCTGTCACGATGGTGATGTTCCCTTCTGCCGGTGTGATCACCGGCGGTTGCGGTGACACCCGGTAGGGCGGGCAGACAAGACATTGATGAGGGAACTACCAGGCTCCTGATTAGGTCATGTCCGCCCTGCCGGGCCTCATGGTGCGACCCGCCCGCCGCCGGTGAGACAGATCAAGAAAAAGACAACCCAGCAGGGCGTCAGTCAGTGCCAGGGTCACCACCGGAAGCGGACGGGCCAGCTAATCATCAACCGTTGCGGTTGAACACCATCAATGTCGGTGTCATCTTCGAAGCGGTCGGGGATCGCCAGCTGCGGGTATTCAAATCCGACCCGGCAAATCGCGGGGTCATCATGGACCGCGGCCTGTGGGCCTGGACGCGCCACCCCAACTATTTCGGCGACGCCTGCGTGTGGTGGGGATTGTGGTTGATCACAATCAACGGCTGGGTGCCGCTGACCACGGTGGTTTCGCCGCTGGTGATGACCTACTTCCTGGTGGACGTGAGCGGGGCCCGGCTAACCGAGAAGTACATGAAGGGCCGTCCGGGTTTCGCGGAATATCAAAAGCGCACAGCATATTTCGTGCCCCGACCACCGCGATGGGCGCCTCGATGATAACCGGCGTACCGATCGCCGTGCCGGCTGACGATAGGCTACCAATCGATGACCGGACCGCCACCGCTGAGCAGCGACCTGGACGCATTGTTGCGCCGGGTAGCCCGCGGCGACCGCGCAGCGTTCGCCGCGCTTTACGACCTCACCAAGACGCGGGTGTACGGACTGGTGACGCGGGTGTTGCGTGATTCGGGCTACAGCGAAGAAACCACCCAGGATGTCTACTTCGAAGTGTGGCGGACGGCGTCGGAATACGACTCCGCCAAGGGTTCCCCGCTGGCCTGGCTGCTGACCATGGCGCACCGGCGTGCCGTCGACCGGGTGCGCAGCGAGGAAGCCGGCAGCCGCCGGGAATCACGCTACGCCGTGGCCAACATCGACCCGGCCAGCGCCCCGACGCACGACCCAGTCGCCGAGTCGGCGATGGCCAGTGACGAACGTCGTCGGGTACTCGCCTGCCTGGATGCGTTGACCGATGCGCAGCGGCAGTGCATTGAACTGGCCTACTACGACGGGCTGACGTACGTCGAAGTGTCGCAGCGACTAGCCGCCAATTTGTCGACGATCAAGTCACGTATGCGCGATGCGCTACGTGGACTGCGTAACTGCTTGGCTGCGCCGTGACCGCGCCGGCGACGATGCAGAGCGCAGCGATGAAAAGGAGCGGCGCACATGACTGAGCCGAACGACTTTCGGCTACTTGAGCTGGCCACCCCATATACCCTGCATGCCGTGTCCGACGCCGAGCGAGCCGACATCGATCGGTCGGTCGCAGCCGCGCCGGCGTCAATCGCGGCTGCCTTCACCAACGAAGTTCGGGCCGTCCGCGAGACCATGGCCGCTATGTCCGCGGCGATCACCGCTGAACCGCCAGAACAGCTGCGCGCGGCCACGCTCGCCACGGTGCAACCCGATACGGGACGCCGGTTGCGTTGGCGTCCAGCGATATTGGCGGCTGCGGCGGCGGCGATCGTGGTGGGGCTGGCCGCGTTTGCCGCCGGGGTGTTGATGCAGCCGGCTGCCACGCCGACGCTCGCCGAGCAGATCCTGACGGCCCCGGATGTGCGGACCGTCTCTGCCCCGCTGGCTACCGGGACGGCCACGGTGATGTTCTCCCGCGACCGCAACGCGGGCGTGCTGGTGATGAACAACGTGCCGCCGCCGTCTCCGGGCACCGTCTATCAGATGTGGCTGGTCGGGTCTCACGGTCCAACATCGGCAGGAACGATGAGCACCGCGGCCGTGGCGCCCTCGACAAACGGCGATGCTCGCCAATCTCGGAACCGCGACGACGCTGGCGTTCACCGTCGAGCCCGGCGCCGGCTCGCCGCAGCCGACCGGAGCGATCTTGGCCCAGTTGCCGCTCAGCTGAGTTAGGCCCTCTTCCAGAGGCTGCCCAGCACTGCGACGAGCACGCCTAATGCCACCAGCGCGGCGCCGGCACCTAGCGTCAGGTTTAGCCATTGGTGCCAGCTGGCCGCGGCGTGGCCGACCATCACGTCGGCGATCTGGCGGATATCGCCAGTGCTCCGATTGAGTGCGTCGTTGATGTACTGGCCACCAACTTCGATAGCTGCCCAACCGGCCGCACCGACTAGTAACGCCGAGACACCGAGGCTGGTCAGTGCTCTGCCTCGGCCGCGTGCCACGGTCAGCATCAATAGGCCGCATACGGCGCTGACGGCTGCCGCGCCGATACTCACCCGAGGACCCCACACCGCGAGCCGGTGCAGTTGCCCCTGTCGCACCGGTTGCGGCGTCGACACTGTCAGCGGAACATTCAACGTTGCAGGAACTTTCACGTTGTGATTGGTCAACAGTTGCTGAAATGAACTGTCTTTGAGCATCGGCGCCACGTCGACCACCCATTGATCTCCGTTGCCGTCGGAGCGCGGTTCGCTGAACAGCCAGGTGTGCGCCGCCCGGTTCGCCTGGGCGAACAGCGACGGAAATGACGGGCTAGCGGTAAATGCGACGGCAGCGTCGTGCACCACCGAGCCGTCGATCGGATAGCGGCGTCCACCGCGTTCAGCGATCAGCGCCATCGCCCGGGTGGCGAGTTCAGCGGCCACGGCGGACTGCAGAGCCGGATCGCCAGCCGCCCGTTCAGCGAACGCCGCGGACCCGGCTTCATCGACGACGTTGCACTGCGTCCACGCCGCTGGAATCGCCACCGCTAGCGCGACAGTGGCGACCAACCAGCACAGCATCGTCACAGCGAACCGCACGCCCAGACTTACTGTGCGATTCCTCGTAGGTATGCGGCCTGGCCAAGGTGCTGCGCACAATCGTCAATGATGCTGACCAATCGTGCGCTGGCGGTAACCGGCGGATCCCAATGGGTGTCCACGATGCGCGCCAACTCATCCGCGTTGACACTGGCGACGTATTCCAACGTGAGCTGGTGCACCGCGTGGTAGTAGCCCGACAACAGACCAGCGGGTGCGCGCACCTTCGCCACATCGTCGCGACTATGGCCATAGCCGGTGTCGTTGCGCGGCAGGTCAAGTCCGAACCGATCCACCCAGCTGTCGCGCGTCCATACCTGCTCTACGCCAGCCACTTCGGCCAACTGAGTGTCTTGCACGCGGGCGCTGTGCCAGATCAGCCAGGCAATGCTGTTGGCGCTCACGGTCGGCTGGTAATAGCAGACCTCATCGGTCAGTCCGTCAGTAAGTTCGTCGACGTGTTCGATCAATCGGGTGAACGCATCCCGGAGCAATTCCCGAGCTGCGGCGTCGGTCCCTGTCATGAGGGCGACGCTACGCTCCCGCCCGATGACAGACCGCTTCGACGTTATTGCCGTCGGGGTCACGCACGAAGGCACCGAAGTAGCCGGGGTGATATTCGGGCCAGAGCCGCGGCGCATGCAACGAATCGGCACCTAAGCCCACCGCCGCCTCGTGGAAGGCGCGCACCGCAGCTTCGTCCGCGGCATGGAACGCGATGTGGACTTCCCGATTGGGCCCCTTGGCCTCACCGGCGGCGGCGTCCGCGATCCAGAAATCCGGCTTGCCGTCGCGGCCGTAGCCGATCGCGACGCCGAAATCCATTTGTCGGGAGAAACCCAGAACGCCCAGAACCGCGTCGTAAAACTCTTGCGATTTCGGGTAGTCAGCGCAGTTGATTCCGATGTGATCGATCACGGCTCCGATCATGGCATGACCCACCGACGCGGTCGTAGATTATTGAAATGCCCTACGACCTGCTTATCCGGCACGGCACCTCGTCGACGGGTTGGGGAGCGAACCATACGTCGGCGACGTTGCGGTGCAAGACGGCGTCATCAAAGCAACAGGTGCAATCAACGGCTACGCGGCCACACGTGAGATCGACGCGACCGGGCTGCTGGTCACCCCGGGCTTTGTCGACCTGCACACCCACTACGACGGCCAGGCCATCTGGTCGGAGCGGCTGACCCCGTCGTCGGCGCACGGGGTGACCACGCCACGAAGACCACGACGTCCTCGTCGACGTGATGGCCGGGGTCGAGGACATTCCGGGTGTCGTCATGACCGACGGCCTGCCGTGGACCTGGGAAACCTTCCCCGAGTACTTGGATGCCCTGGAAGCCGGCAAACGCGATATTGACGTCGCCGCCTACTTGCCGCATTCTCCGCTACGGGTCTACGTGATGGGCCAGCGCGGCGCCGACCGCGAGGAGATCAAAGAGATCGCCAAGGGTGTGGTCGATGGCGGCGGTGGCCTGCTCCAATTCGTGCCCGACATTCCGGCCGGCGGCTACCAACCGGTGCTGCAGACGGTTTTCGATGTCGCCGAGGAGGTCGGGCTGCCGGTCACTTTCACGATGGTTGTCGCCAACGCGGGTGACCCGGTGTGGCCGGATGCCATCGGCCATGGTCGAGAAAGCGAATGCGGCGGGTGGGGATGTCACCACGCAATTGTTGCCGCGTCCGATCGGACTGGTCATCGGACTGCAGCTTTCGGCCAACCCGTTCGTGTTCTACCCGAGCTACCGCGAGATCGCCCAGCTGCCGTTGGCCGAGCGCGTCGCGCAGCTACGCCAGCCCGAGGTTCGCGCCCGCATTCTGTATGTGACCCAAGCCTGGGACTGGATTTTCCCGCTAGGAGACAACCCCAATTACGAACCCGACCCCCGCGACCAGCAACCTGGAGGACAACTCACTCGACACCGTCGGAAAGCTCCTGCACCGCGACGACGTGGTGCTCGGCCTTGGCGACGGCGGTGCGCACTACGGCATGATCTGCGACGCCAGCTACCCAACGTTCTTCCTGGCACATTGGGCACGTGACCGGGCGTGCGGACGGTTCTCGGTGTCCGAAGCTGTCCGTGAACTCACCTCCGTGCCGGCCCGCGTCGCCGGCCTGGCCGACCGCGGCCGGATCGCGGTCGGCTACAGGGCCGACCTTAACGTCATCGACCACGCCGCGCTTCGGTTGCATAAGCCGGTGATCAACTACGACCTGCCCGCCGGCGGGCGTCGGCTCGACCAGACCGCCGAGGGCTATGTCGCGACCGTGGTTTCCGGCCAAGTAATCGCCGAAAACGGGTTGCCGACCGATGCCCGGCCCGGCAAGCTGGTATGTGGTCGTCAATCCGCGCCCCGGTCCGGCTGATACGGCCACGGTGGCGGTCGTCGCCGGCTAAGTTTGAGTAGTGACAAACCCGCATTACGCGTGGTTGCCGCCTGAGATCAATTCGGCACTCATGTTCGCTGGTCCCGGATCGGGGCCGCTGCTTGCTGCAGCCGCGGCATGGGACGAGTTGGCCGAGGACCTGCTGTCGTCGGCAGCGTCGTTTGGGTCGGTGACCGCGGACCTGGCGGGCGGTTCATGGTTGGGTGCGTCGGCGGCGGCGATGATGGCCGTGGCGACGCAATACATGGGGTGGCTCAGCACCGCGGCGGCCCAGGCCACTGCGGCCGCCAGCCAAGCCGCGGCGACGGCGGCCGCGTTCGAGGCGGCGTTAGCGGCCATGGTCCAGCCAGCGGTGGTGGCAGCCAATCGGGTCCTAGTGCAGGTGTTGGCGGCCACAAACTGGTTGGGGCAAAACGCTCCCGCGATCGCGGACATCGAGGCCGCGTACGAGCAAATGTGGGCGTGGGATGTCGATGCGATGTCGGGGTACCACGCCGGCGCGTCAGCAGCGGCTGAGCAATTGGCGCCGTGGCAGCGGGTGCTGCGCGACCTTGGCATTAATATCGGCACGAACAGCGGAAGCTCTGCCAGTGGCCACGTGAGCAGCGGCACCACCAGCGTGACTCCGAGCGCAGGATCGGCGAGCGCCGCCAGCGGCCTAAATCTGGGCTACGGAAACTCGGGTAATTTCAACTTCGGCTGGAACAACGTCGGCAACGCGAATTTCGGCATCGGCAATATCGGCAATTTCGACATCGGTTTTGGGTTGACCGGCGATCATCAGGTGGGCATCGGCAGCTTCAACTTCAGCAGCAGCGCCTGGGCAAACCTTTTCAACCCCGGCAATGCAAACATGGGCATCGGGAATCCCGGCCCGCTCAGCAGCAGCCTCTGGACTCCGGCGGCCGCTACCGGCCCAGCGAACTCAGGGCTGGTAGGCGCCGGACTGGACAGCCCGGGCGACGTCAGCTTCTTCAACTCCGGCCGCTACGTCACGGGCGGTCTCAACGCGGCAAACCTGAACTCGAGCGCCCTCAACCCGGTCGGCGCAAATACGGGCGGCTTCGGCCCGGCGCTGGCGAACTCGAGCTTGCTCAACGCAGCCGCACCAAACCAGGCTATCGCCGCTACCAGCGGATTCGAGTCGGGTAACCCGAACATCGGTGTCGGCGGCGCAGCGGGGCCTAGCTCGACCCTCAGAAACCCCGGCACGAATGCCGCTACCGGAGGTATCCCGAGCTCAGGCTTTTTCAACAAGGTCGCCCGCGACACCGGCATCGTGAGCTCGGACACCCGGCAGCAGGTCCCATCGCAGCCTTGACGCCTATCCTCGAATCCATGGGTGCCAAGAAGGTGGACCTCAAGCGGCTAGCCGCAGCTCTCACGGACTACCCGTTCGCCTATCTGATCACCGTCGATGACGGCTATCGCGTGCATACGGTGACCGTTGAGCCGCTACTGCGCGGAGCGTTCCTTGACGTCGGGCTCATCGGGGGACGCACCCGCAAAAATCTGGCCCAGCGCAGCGACGTCACCCTGCTGTGGCCGCCGCCCGAGCCGGGTGGCTACTCCCTGATCGTCGACGGGAGTGCCGTAGTGACCGACGTCTCCGACGACGACACCGAGACCGCTCGGTTGAGGGTTATTCCCACCCGGGCGCTGCTGCACCGCGAGGCCGATTCACCCTCGGTGGCCAAGGGCTGCCTGCACGACTGCGTGGTGTTCTCGCTTCCGGCCTAGTAAAAGGTCACCGAGTGTGGGCCCTATGCACGGAAACTGTCTCTTGTTCGTCCATAGGCCCCACGCTCACGGAGCTTGGCCTTGACGCGCTCAACTATCGAATTCGGCCGCCGCGACAGCATCTCGGCACTGACTCTGATCACCGTCCAGCCGGCCGCTTCCAGCAAGGCGATTCGTTCGATATCCCAGGATCGCTGATATCGGTTATCCCAGTGCTGAATTCCGTCGTATTCGACCGCGACCTTCCACTCGCGCCACCCCATGTCCACCCGGATGTGGAGATCCCGAAACTCAATCTGCGTCTCCGGCTTTGGCAGTCCAGCACCTACCAGGAACAGCCTTACCCTTGTCTCCTGTGGCGACTCCGCGCCGCCGTCGGCCAATTCAAGTGCAGCCCGCAGCCGCCGGATGCCACGGGCTCCCGGATGCCGGTCGGCCACGGCGGTGACGTCTGCGGGTTTGAGACCTGTCGCATTGAGCAGCGCGTCAAGAATCGGTACCGCCTTGGCAACGTGCAGTCCGCGACCGATGTCGAATGCAGTTCGGGCCGCGGTGGTCACGCGCATTCCCCGGAAAAGCTGCACCTCGTCATCGGCCAGCTGATAGCTGTGCACAACGAAGCCTGGCTGACCGTGCCTATCAGCGCGCACGATCTCTGCGGGGGCGGCCGGGTCGAGCCATTTCGTACCGAGCACCGCGGCGGCCGATAGGCCAGCCAATATGGCATCCGTCGACAGCCAGGCTGCGCGCGCTTTGGCAGCCGCCGTCAGCTGCACGTCCCTGCCGATATAGACGTCGCGGAACACCGCTCGGTAGCGCGTGCGCAATTCATTGCGGGTGATGGCACCGCGCCGGAGTGCTTCGCTGCCGAGAAATGGTTCCATGTCCGCATACTCGGCGGCCGGCCACGTTTACGTATGCGTCGAGCGTGGGGCTTGTGGACGAAATTCGATGTGTGGACATACATATCCGCCACACTCGCCGCGCACGACGAAGCCCGGCCCCCAAAGGGGACCGGGCTTCGTCGCTATTACAGACTAGAAGTCCATACCGCCCATGCCGCCGGTCGGGTCGCCCGCCGGAGCGGCCGCCTTCTCCGGCTTGTCAGCGACGACGGCCTCGGTAGTCAGGAACAGGCCCGCGATGGACGCCGCGTTCTGCAGCGCTGAACGGGTCACCTTCACCGGGTCGGCAACGCCGGCCTTAAGCAGGTCCTCGTAGTCACCGGTGGCCGCGTTTAGGCCGTGACCCGCCGGAAGGTTGCGCACCTTTTCGGCCACCACGCCGGGCTCCAGCCCGGAGTTGAAGGCGATCTGCTTCAGCGGAGCTTCCAACGCCACCTTAACGATGTTGGCGCCGGTCGCCTCGTCACCGGACAGCTTCAGCTTGTCCAGGGCCGGGGCCGCCTGCAGCAGGGTCACGCCGCCGCCGGCGACGATGCCCTCCTCCACAGCCGCCTTGGCGTTGCGGACCGCGTCCTCGATGCGATGCTTGCGCTCCTTGAGCTCCACCTCGGTGGCAGCGCCGGCCTTGATCACCGCAACACCGCCGGCCAGCTTGGCCAGGCGCTCCTGCAGCTTCTCGCGGTCGTAGTCGGAGTCGCTGTTCTCGATTTCGGCGCGAATCTGGGCCACCCGCCCGGCGATGGCGTCGGTGTCACCGGCGCCCTCGACGATGGTGGTCTCATCCTTGGTGATGACCACCTTGCGGGCCTTGCCCAGCAGCGACAGGTCGGCGTTCTCCAGCGTGAGGCCGACCTCTTCGCTGATGACCTGGCCGCCGGTGAGGATGGCCATGTCCTGCAGCATCGCCTTGCGGCGGTCACCGAAGCCAGGGGCCTTGACCGCCACCGACTTGAAGGTGCCGCGGATCTTGTTGACGACCAGGGTGGACAGCGCCTCGCCCTCGACGTCCTCGGCGATGATCAGCAGCGGCTTGCCGGCCTGGATGACCTTCTCCAACAGTGGCAGCAGGTCCTTGACGGTCGACACCTTGGAGCTGACCAGCAGGATGTAGGGGTCCTCCAGGACGGCTTCCTGGCGCTCGGCGTCGGTGACGAAGTAGCCCGAGATGTAGCCCTTATCGAACCGCATGCCCTCGGTGAGCTCGAGCTGCAGGCCGAAGGTGTTGGACTCCTCGACGGTGATGACGCCCTCGTTGCCGACCTTGTCCATCGCCTCGGCGATCAGGTCGCCGATCGACTGGTCACCCGCCGAGATCGCTGCGGTGGCCGCAATTTGGTCCTTGGTCTCGACCTCCTTGGCGCCCTTGAGCAGCGTCTCGGTGATCTTCTCGACCGCCTTCTCGATGCCGCGCTTGAGACCCAGCGGGTTGGCGCCGGCCGCGACGTTACGCAGGCCCTCTTTGACCAGCGCCTGAGCCAGCACCGTCGCCGTCGTGGTGCCATCACCAGCGACGTCGTCGGTCTTCTTGGCGACTTCCTTGACCAGCTCGGCGCCGATCTTCTCGTACGGGTCCTCCAGCTCGATCTCCTTGGCGATGGACACACCATCGTTGGTGATCGTGGGAGCACCCCACTTCTTCTCGAGAACAACGTTGCGCCCCTTGGGGCCCAACGTCACCTTTACCGCGTCGGCGAGGCTGTTCAGACCCCGCTCGAGGCCGCGACGGGCCTCTTCGTCGTACGCAATTGTCTTGGCCATTGCGAAGTGATTCCTCCGGATTGGGAATGAAACTAGGGTCACCGGGTGACGACAACCCCGTTACTTACGCTGGCCGGGTGCAGTGCCCGCGACGGACGACCACAGCTTCCTGGCTGGACCTCACCGTCCCGACCTAGCACTCGCCGGTCGCGAGTGCCAACGTCATTCTTAGCACTCGCCCATGCCGAGTGCAAGAACACCCTGGGGCTACGGCGCCGCGTACCAACCATCGACGACATCGGTCACCCGCTCGGCCAACGCCGAGTTGTACGCCTCCAGTGCCTGGCATCCAGTGGGGCCAGACTAAAGAGATGTCCCTCGTTGTGCCGCCCTATCCCCCGTCCCGCTACACCACGGACGAGCCAGAGGTCAGCGCCTGGCTCAAGCGTGCCGATTCACCGCCCGACCATGAGACGTTCGGGGTCAGGTACCACTACCTGGCCAATCAACAGGCCACCGGCGGCGACTACGGCCTGTACCGAGTCGATATCGCCCCGGCCGGTGGTGGGCCCGGACCACACTTTCACCGCACCATCTCGGAGGCCTTCTTCGTGTTGTCCGGAACGATGAGACTCTACGATGGCCGGGAATGGCAGGACGCGCACCAGGGCGACTTTCTCTACGTTCCGCCCGGCGGAGTTCACGGCTTCCGCAACGAGGCCGACGCCGCCGCCTCCATCTTGATGCTGTTCGCCCCCGGCGCTCCTCGCGAGGCGTACTTCGAGGGCTTCGGCGCGTTGGCGGACATGACCGACGACGAACGCCGCGACTGGTTCGTCCGACATGACAACTACTGGGTCCAGTAGGTCAAGTCTCGGAGCAACCAGATGTCGAATCTACTTCCACAGGACGGCCCGGGGTCAGGTTCCGGGTCGGTCGCAGCACCGCGTGCACGACAAGACCGGCAGTCAATGCCCAGAACGTGGCGCCGACGCCGGCCAGGCTCACTGCCGATGCGGCCACAACGAACGTGATCGCCGCCGGAGCCCGCCCCGCGAGATCCGTCGGGCCAGACATGGCTGCCGCCAGCGCCGAACCCAGGGTGCCGAGCAGCCCGAGCCCAGCCACGGTGCCAATCACCTCGGCGGGTGCTGCAGCAACGAACGTGGTCAGCGCCGTGGTCAGCGCGGCGAGCATCAGATAGACGAAGCCGAAGGTCGTCGCGGCCGGCCATCGCCGCGCCGGATCACAATGCGCTTCGGGAGAGGCCGGAACGGCCGCGCTGACGGCGGCCAGGTTGATCGCGTGCCCGCCGAAAAACGCGCCGACCAGCGTGCCGAGCCCCGTGACCGTCATGGATTCCCGCCAGGGCACTCGATAGCCGTAGGAGCCCATAATCGCAACACCGGGCACGTTCTGGGCGGCCATCGTGACGATGTAAAGGGGTAGCGCGATGCCGACCGCCGCCGCCCAACTTAGCCGCGGGACCGTCCACGCCAGGTGCGGGAGCAACGGTCCCGAAAGGCCGGAGCGGTGGGTGAACGCAACCATGCCCAGCGTGACCACGAAGGCCGCCGGCACCGCCCATCGTGGTGCGAATCTGGTGAACACCAGCCAGGTCAACAGGATCGGTGCCACCTGCAACGGGTGTGCCGCCAGCCCACGCAGCGGGGTGAGGCACAGCTGCAGCACGACGCCGGCAAGCATCGCCTGGGCGATTGGTGCCGGGATAGCGGTAATCAACGCACCCATCCGCGGCCACACGCCGGTCAGCACCATCAGGGCGCCGACGAGCAAGAACGCTCCGACCGCGGCCGGCCAGCCGCCATCCACCGCGCCGGTGCTGACCAGTACTGCGGCGCCGGGCGTCGACCAGGCGATGGTGAGCGGCAACCGGTGCCGCAGGCTCAGCCACAGCGTTCCAAGCCCGAGGGTGAGGCACACCGCCGCCAGCCCCGAGGTGGCCTGCGTCGGAGTAGCGCCGACCGCCTGCAGGCCGTCCAAAACGACGGCGAATGCGCTGGTGTAGCCCACTAGCGCGATGCTGAGGCCGGCGTGAATCGGCTTACTTCGTTCCACAAACAGAACTCTAGTTCCCCGCGTTCTGTTTAAAGAACCCTGGGTATGGTGGGGGCGTGGACGAGATGTCGGTCGTGGTGGGCGCCCGAGTGCGTGCCGAGCGACAGGCAGGCGGCCTTTCGCTCGCCGCGCTGGCGGCGGCGGCGGGCATCGGCAAAGGGTCGTTATCGGAGATCGAGAACGGCACGCGCAACCCGACGCTGGGGACGCTCTACGCGGTCGCCGATGCGTTGGGGCTGCCGCTGGCGACGCTACTTGACGGCCGCCCCGGGACGCGCATCGCGGCAGCAGGGATTGCCGCCAGCCTGCTCGACGTCACCGTAGCCGAACACGGCATCGTCGAGGTCTATCGCTTGCAGCTGGGCGCCGGCGCCCGACATCGTTCCGCACCGCATGGGCGCGGCGTCGTCGAGCACGTGTTGGTGACCTCGGGCCGGGCGGCAGTCGGCCGCGCCGGTGAAGAGGTGGAGCTGGCTGCGGGCGACTCGACCACCTGGGTCAGCGATGTACCCCACACCTATGCCGCGCTCGACGACGCGCCTGCCGACGCCGTGCTGGTCATCCGCTCGCCGCACCGATCCGAACCAAGCGAGCGGCCCTAACCTCCATCGCATCCCAGAATTGGCGAAACGACAACTGCCAATTAGGCGGCTGCTCAAGAGCAGCGAGCTGACGCGACTCGATAGCTAGCGAAGGGGTATTGGACAGGCCGCCGCAGGCTAGCCGGCCACTAGCATCGCCGCGGTCCACATGGCCAGCAACTCGTTGTCCAGCGGATCCCCGAACCGACGCACAGCAACCTGCATGTGCTGGCCGGCAAGCGCCCCACAGAACGGAGATGACGTGGCTTGATAGCTCTCGGTTATGACATGTTAGCGAACAGATATTGGACGGCTGACATTGTTTGCCGGCATCGTTTCGCTGACGCGCTGGATTCGTGCCCGGAAGGGAGTTGTTGCGGTGTATCTCACGGGTGCTGACATTCGGACGCAAAGCTAGTACGGCTGCAGAAATCAGTGGCGAGCTTGGCTGTCCTACTGGGGGGATTCCGAGCGATTGGGGCAGATAAGCCTGGAGCTTTTGCAACTTCGTCACACGCCGTATCGGACCATCACGACGTCGGAAGTAGAGCATGACTACGCCCAGTAAAGTATCTGGCTCGCCCAGAGTTGCCATTCGTCCGCGCGACGCGCTGAAGGCGTACAGACGTGGGGCACGAGGATTTGCCATCAGCGCCGGCGCTCCGGTCGAGGTTGTCGAGTCTGGCCCAAGTATTGCTGCGCGATTAGCTTCGCTGACGTCACGGCTGACGATCCGGCCCGTTCTGGCGGTCGGCAGCTACGTGCCGCATCTGCCGTGGCCGTTCGGGTTGATAGACCACGCTGCCCGTGTGCTGCTCCCGGTCACGAACGCGGCTCGGGCCGAAGTGAACTTGCCTAACGCGTCAGCGGAGCTGGTTCGCGCGGCTGGGGTGGGGCCGGCGGACGGCACCGGACGGGTGGTTCTCTACCTGCATGGTGGCGCGTTTCTGGGGTGTGGGACAAACTCGCACAGTCGAGTCGTCGAGGCACTATCGAAGTTCGCTGACTCCCCAATCCTGGTGGTCGACTATCGGCTGCTGCCCAAGCATTCCATCGGGATGGCGCTCGATGACTGCCACGATGGCTACCAGTGGCTGCGGCAATTAGGTTACGACCCGGAGCAGATCGTGCTAGCGGGCGATTCCGCCGGCGGGTATCTCGCGCTGGCGCTTGCGCAACGGCTACAGGAAGTGGGCGAGGAACCGGCGGCGCTGGTAGCAATCTCACCGCTGCTGCAGCTGGCTAAAGAAGACAAGCAGGCGCACCCCAACGCCAAGACCGACGCGATGTTCCCGCCGAAGGCGTTCGATGCGTTTGGCGCGTTGGTTGCCAGCTCAGCCGCGAAGAACAAAGTCGACGGCAAGCCCGAGGAGCTCTACGAGCCGCTGGACCACATCGCGCCGGGTCTGCCACAGACACTGATTCACGTGTCCGGATCTGAGGTGCTGCTGCACGACGCACAGTTAGCCGCCGCGAAACTGGCGGCCGTCGGTGTGCCGGCCGAGATCCGCGTGTGGCCAGGACAGGTACACGTCTTCCAGGTGGCCACGCCGATGGTGCCCGAGGCCGTCCGGTCGTTGCGCCAGATCGGCCAGTACATCCGCGAGGCCGCTGGCTAAAGCCGCGGGGCGCCCAATTTTCGGTGAGTATGTTGTGGCCATGACCCTCAACGCCCAGACCCGCAAATGGTCAGGGGCTGACATCCCGGATCAAAGCGGCCGCGTCGTTGTCGTCACCGGCGCCAACACCGGCATCGGGTACTACACGGCCTGCATGCTCGTCGACCGCGGGGCGCACGTCGTGTTAGCGGTGCGCGACCTCGCGAAGGGCAACGCCGCGCTGGCACGCATGGTCGCCGCCTGCCCGCACGCCGACGTCACACTGCAGGAACTCGACCTAAGCTCACTGGACTCGGTGCGGGCTGCCGCGGACAGGCTGCGCGCCACCTACCCGCGCATCGACTTGCTGATCAACAACGCCGGGGTGATGTGGACACCGAAGCAGGTCACTGCGGACGGTTTCGAAATGCAGTTCGGCACCAATCATCTTGGTCATTTCGCGCTCACCGGGCTGGTGCTCGACCGGTTACTGCCGGTGCGCGGCTCCCGGGTGGTGACCGTGAGCAGCCTCGGTCACCGGCTGCGGGCCGCGATCCACTTCGACGATCTGCAGTGGGAACGTCGCTATGACCGGGTTGCTGCCTACGGGCAATCCAAACTGGCCAACCTGCTGTTCACCTACGAGCTGCAACGCCGGCTGGCGGCCCGGTCTGATGCGAAGACCATCGCTGTCGCCGCGCACCCCGGCGGCTCCAACACCGAGCTCACCCGCAACCTGCCCGCGGTCATCAGGCCCGCGGCCAAGCTGTTGAGCCCGTTGCTCTTCCAGAGCCCGGAGATGGGTGCGCTGCCGACGCTACGGGCTGCCACCGATCCGGCCGTCGAGGGCGGCCAGTACTACGGCCCCGACGGTTTCGCCGAGCAACGCGGCCACCCCAAAGTCGTCACATCCAGCGCACAGTCGCACAACGAGGATGTGCAACGTCGGCTGTGGGCCGTCTCCGAGGAACTCACCGGCGTTAGCTACCCAATCTGAGTCTGATGCGTGGCGACCCGCTGCGGGGCCGATAATGGCCGAGTGCGGTCAGTTGACGATCATCAGCGTGTCGTAGCCGACCTGATCCGTTCCCGTCCGGCGGTCATGGGTTCGCTGACCGAGGCCCTGGGGCTGGTCCTTGCCGACGACGTGGTCGCGCAACTTTCGCTGCCGGTTTTCGACAACTCGGCGATGGACGGCTACGCGGTGCGCGCTGAGGACACCTCGGGGGCAACACCCGAACACCCGGTGCTGCTGCCGGTCACCGAGGACATTCCCGCCGGACGCACCGATCAATTGACGTTGCAGCCCGGTACCGCACATCGGATCATGACCGGCGCCCCGATACCGGCGGGGGCGACGGCCATCGTGCCGGTCGAAGACACCGACGGCGGGCTGGTATCGGTGGCGATCCGGCAGACCGCCCCACCCGGCAAGCACATTCGGCCAGCCGGCGAAGATGTTGTCCTCGGCAGTACCGTGCTTCGGGCGGGCCAGCTGGTGACACCGGCCATGCTCGGTTTGGCCGCGGCGCTGGGTGTGGCAGAACTCAACGTGATCCCGCGACA
This sequence comes from Mycobacterium haemophilum DSM 44634, assembly GCF_000340435.2. NCBI lineage: Bacteria > Bacillati > Actinomycetota > Actinomycetes > Mycobacteriales > Mycobacteriaceae > Mycobacterium > Mycobacterium haemophilum. The sequence goes on along the minus strand of NZ_CP011883.2, from coordinate 522,891 downwards.
GCGGGTGCTGGTGATCTCCACCGGGTCCGAGCTGGTGTCGCCGGGCACCCCGCTACGGCCGGGGCAGATCTATGAATCCAACTCAATCATGCTGGCCGGGGCCGTTCGCGACGCCGGGGCGACCGTGGTCGCTACCGCCACCGCCGGCGATGACGTCACGCAGTTCAGCGCGATCCTGGACCGCTACGCCGGCACGGAAAACCACGTCGACCTGATCATCACCAGCGGAGGAGTCAGCGCCGGCGCCTATGAGGTCGTCAAAGACGCGTTCGGCCGGCACGGCTCCCAAGACCAAAACCATGGCGTGGAATTCGTCAAGGTCGCGATGCAGCCGGGAATGCCGCAGGGCATCGGACGGGTGGCCGGCACGCCGATCGTCACGCTGCCCGGCAACCCGGTCAGCGCACTGGTGTCCTTCGAGGTCTTCATCCGTCCGGCGCTGCGTATGGCCATGCACCTGCCTGATCCGGAACGCCCGCGCCGGCCCGCGGTGCTCACCGAGACGCTGACCTCACCGCGTGGCAAGCGGCAGTTCCGGCGCGCGCTGCTCCATCCCGCCGAGGATGCAGTCGGCGGAGTCGACACCGTCACCAGTTATGGCCCACCGGCGTCGCACCACTTGCGTTGGCTGGCGTCGGCCAATGGTCTGCTGGACATCCCAGAGGACGTCGTGGAGGTGTCCGCCGGGACTCAACTGCAAGTCTGGGATCTCAGATAACGACGCCGGGCGCTGCGGCTCCGTAAGATGACCGGGTGGCACGACGCCCCCGCACCGAATCCTCGAAGGAAGGCCCTGCGCACCTACTGGAGTTGGTGCGCTCCGCCGTTCCGCCGGTTCACCCTGCCGGGCACCCGTTCATCTCCGCTGGCTTGGCGGTGGCCTCGGCTGGGGTGATGGGGCAGGCCGTCACCGGACGTGACTTGCGTTGGCTGCGCCGCGCGGGGTTGCTGGCGGCCGGTGCCTGTGCAGCGTTCTTCCGTCACCCACCACGGGTGCCACCCACCCGCGCCGGTGTCGTCGTCGCCCCCGCCGACGGCGTGATCTGCGTCATTGACTCCGCCGCGCCGCCCGCCGAACTCAGCATGGGCGACCTGCCGCTGCCACGGGTCAGCATCTTCCTGTCGCTGTTGGACGCGCACGTGCAGCGGGCGCCGGTGAGCGGCGAGGTGATCGCCGTGCAGCACCAGCCGGGCCGCTTTGGATCAGCCGATCTGACCTCAGCGAGCATCGAGAACGAACGCACCAGCGTGCGAATCCGGACGACCAGTGGTGCTGAGGTGGTGGTGGTGCAGATCGCGGGCCTGCTGGCCCGCCGAATCGTGTGCGATGCGCACCTGGGCGACAAGCTGACGATCGGCGACACCTACGGACTGATCCGGTTCGGCTCCCGGCTGGACACTTACCTGCCACCGGGTACCGAGCCGGTCGTCCAGGTGGGCCAGCGTGCGGTCGCCGGCGAGACGGTGCTGGCCGACCTGCCATGACCAGCAAGCCCCGGGGCAGGCGAGCGGTAAACCTGCAGATCCTGCCCAGCTCGATGACGGTGCTATCTATCTGCGCGGGGTTGACCTCCATCAGATTCGCCCTAGAGCACCAGCCGAAGGCTGCGATAGCACTGATCGCTGCGGCCGCCATCCTCGACGGACTGGATGGCCGGGTCGCGCGCATCCTGGACGCCGAGTCGCGGATGGGCGAAGAAATCGATTCGCTAGCCGACGCGGTGAACTTCGGGGTGGCGCCCGCGGTGGTGCTCTACGCGACGATGTTGTCGACGGCGCCGGTCGGTTGGGTAGCGGTGCTGCTGTACGCGGTGTGCGTGGTGTTGCGGTTGGCGAGGTTCAACGCGCTGCTCGACGACGGGACCCAGCCCGCCTATGCCCGCGAATTTTTCGTCGGGATGCCGGCCCCGGCGGGTGCGGTCTCGGTGATCGGTTTGCTCGCCCTGAAGTTGCAGTTCGGTGATGGCTGGTGGACGTCCACCTGGTTCCTCTGCGTCTGGGTGACGGGGACGTCGATGCTTCTGGTCAGTCGAATCCCGATGAAAAAGATGCACGCCGTGTCCGTGCCGCCGAACTACGCGGCCGTGTTGCTGGCGATGCTGGCGATCTTTGCGGCGGCCGCAGTGCTGGCCCCCTACCTGTTGATCTGGGTGATCATCCTCGCCTACCTATGCCACATCCCGTTCGCGATCCGCAACCAGCGCTGGCTTGCCGCGCACCCTGAGGTGTGGGACGACAAACCCAAGCAGCGGCGGGCCGCACGGCGCGCGACCCGCCGGGCGCGTCCGAACCGCCGGCCGGTGCCGCGGCTTGGGTTGCGCAAGCCGGGCGGCCGGTCGATGGCGCGGCTGGGGCTGCGGAAACCGGGCCGGCGGCTGACATGACCCGGCCCGGTTCAACGTCTCAGGACGCGAACCCGCAACTCACGCTCACCGCCCGGCTCAACACCTCCGCCGTCGACTCTCGCCGCGGCGTCATCCGTTTACACCCGAATGCCGTTGCTGCCCTTGGCATCCGGGAGTGGGATGCGGTATCGCTGACCGGGTCGCGGACCACGGCAGCAGTGGCGGCGTTGGCCGGCCAAGACAGCCCGGTCGGCACCGTGTTGCTCGACGACGTGACGCTGTCCAACGCCGGGCTGCGCGAGGGCACCGCGGTGATCGTCAGCGCGGTCACCGTTTACGGCGCGCGGTCGGTCACGCTGAGCGGCTCATCGCTGACCGCCCAATCGGTTCCGTCGGTCACCCTGCGCCAGGCCTTGCTGGGCAAAGTGATGACCGTCGGCGACGCGGTGTCACTGCTGCCCCGTGACCTGGGTCCCGGTACCTCAACGTCAGCCGCGGCCCGCGCGCTGGCGTCGGCGGTCGGCATCAGTTGGACCTCTGAGCTGCTCACCGTCACCGGCGTGGACCCCGACGGACCGGTCAGCGTGCAGCCGAACTCACTGGTCACCTGGGGCACCGGCGTCCCCTCCCCGGCTGGGGCCGGGGAGGGGACGCGGGAACCGGTCAGCGTCGCGAACCCCACGATCGGAGTCGACGACCTCAAGGGCGTGCAGGCGCAGGCCGGCAAGCTCACCGAATGGCTCAAGCTTGCCCTCGACGAGCCGCACCTGCTGAAAACCTTGAGTGCCGCCACAAACCTGGGTGTGCTGGTGTCGGGTCCGGCCGGTGTCGGCAAGGCGACACTGACCCGCGCGGTGTGCGCCCGTCGCAGGCTGATCGAGCTCGATGGTCCCCAGGTCGGCGCGCTGAGCGCCGACGACCGACTCAAAACCGTCGCCGCAGCGGTGACCGCGGTGCGTGACGGTGGCGGCGTGCTGCTCATTACCGATGTCGACGCACTGCTACCGGCCGGCTGCGAGCCCGTCGCTGCCCGCATCCTCGCCGAGCTGCGCACTGCGGTAACCACTGGCGGTGTGGCGTTGATTGCCACCTCAGCGCGACCCGACCAGCTTGACACGCGGTTGCGCGCCCCCGAGCTATGCGACCGCGAACTGGGGTTGCCGCTGCCCGACGCCGCCACCCGCAGGGCACTGCTGGAGACACTACTGAAGCCGGTGCCCGTCAGTGATCTCAATCTCGACGAAATTGCTATCCGCACACCGGGTTTCGTTGTTGCCGATCTAGCTGCGCTGGTGCGCGAGGCGGCGCTGCGGGCCGCGTCGCGCGCCAGCACCGATGGGCAACCACCCGAACTCAACCAGGACGACCTCGTCGGTGCGCTCAGCGTCATCCGGCCGCTGTCCCGTTCGGCCAACGAAGAACTGGCCATTGGCTTGCAAGTGGGAAGCGTGACCCTCGACGATGTCGGCGACATGGCCGATGCCAAACAGGCACTGACCGAAGCGGTGCTGTGGCCGTTGCAGCACCCCGACACCTTCGCCCGGTTGGGCGTCGACCCGCCGCGCGGCGTGCTGCTGTACGGTCCGCCGGGCTGCGGCAAAACCTTCGTTGTCCGCGCGCTGGCTAGCATTGGGCAGCTAAGCGTGCACACCGTCAAAGGCTCCGAGCTGATGGACAAATGGGTCGGCAGCTCGGAGAAAGCGGTCCGGGAATTGTTCCGGCGGGCCCGCAACTCCGCGCCGTCACTGGTGTTCCTCGATGAGGTCGACGCGTTGGCGCCCCGACGCGGCCAAAGCTTCGACTCGGGTGTCACCGATCGAGTGGTGGCCGCGCTGCTGACCGAGCTCGACGGCGTCGACCCGCTGCGCGACGTTGTGGTGCTAGGCGCCACCAACCGGCCCGATCTGGTCGATCCGGCACTGCTGCGGCCGGGCCGGCTGGAACGGCTGGTGTTCGTCGAGCCACCCGACGCTGCCGCGCGTCGCGAAATCCTGTGCGCCGCCGGGAAATCGATACCGCTGAGCGCCGACGTCGACCTCGCCGACGTGGCCGCCGAACTCGACGGGTACAGCGCTGCCGACTGTGCGGCACTGCTGCGGGAAGCCGCGCTGGCCGCGATGCGGCGTTGTCTTGACGCCGCCGACGTCACCGCCGCCGACCTGGAGGCAGCCCGCAAAACCGTTCGCCCCTCGCTGGATCCCAGCCGGGTGTCGGAGCTGCGGATGTTCGCCGGGGGCCGGTAAGACCACATGCGGATATCGGGGACGCGGCGAGTGGCGGTGACGCTCGCGCTGCTGCTGGTCGCACTCCTCGGGGCGATGTGGGCCGGCGTCGCACTCGGCACCGTCGCCGTGCCGTGGCGGTCCACGGCCGGGTTCCTCTGGGCCGAGCTGACGGGCGGCACCGTCGCAGCTCGGGATGGGACCCTATACCGCATCGTGATCGACTCCCGCGTCCCACGGGTGCTCAGCGCGACACTGGTCGGCGCGGCCTTGTCCGCCGTCGGCGTGGCGGTACAGGCCATGGCGCGCAACGCGCTCGCCGACCCGTACGTGCTCGGTGTCTCTTCTGGGGCCTCGGTCGGCGCCACGGCGGTTGTGCTGTTCGGCGCATTCGGTGTATTCGGCTGCTACGCACTGCCGGCGGCAGCGTTCCTCGGGGCGCTCGCGGCCACGGTACTGGTATACGCGATCGCACAGTCGAGCGGACGCCTATCGCCGCTGCGGCTGGTGCTCTCCGGGACCGCGCTCGGCTACGGATTTTCGGCGGTCACCACCGTGCTGGTGTTCCTCGAACCCCGCGGCGACACCGCGCGTAGCGTGATGTTTTGGCTGCTCGGCAGCATGTCCGCGGCCACCTGGCGGACCACCGCCCTGGTGGGCATCGTCGCTGGGGGCGGGCTAGCTGCCCTGCTGCTGTGCGCCTCGCGCCTCAACGTGCTCGCGCTCGGCGACGATGCTGCGACGTCGATGGGGCTGTCGGTCGATCGATTCCGGGGTGCGCTGTTCGTGCTCACCGCGGCCGTCACCGGAGTCGTCGTATCCGTATGCGGCGCCATCGGATTCGTCGGCCTGGTCGTCCCACACGTCGCCCGCCTCCTGGTCGGCGGCGACCACCGCCGCGTTCTGCTGGTGGCCCCGGCGATCGGCGCGGTGTTCCTGCTGGTCGCTGACCTCCTAGCACGCGTCGTCGTACCGCCGCAGGAGCTTCCGATCGGCGCGATCACGGCGGCGGTGGGGGTACCGCTGTTCGTGGTGCTCCTCCGGCGGAAGCTTGCTGGGGCAGCGGGGGCCTAATGCGGGTCGAATACACCGGAGTCGACGTCGCGATCGACGGCCTCAAGATCGTGCGCGAGGCCACTCTCGCTGCCGACGCCGGGGCGTTCGTTGGCATCGTCGGCCCCAATGGGAGCGGCAAGTCGACGCTGTTGCGCTGTCTGTACCGCTCGCTGGCGCCCGAGCGCGGCGCTGTCACCGTCGACGCGGTCGACGTGCGGGCGGTGAGCCTGCGCGAGAACGCCCGTCGCGTGGCCGTCGTAACCCAGCAGGCGCCCTTCGACATTGGCTTCACCGCGCGCGAAGTGGTCGCCACCGCGCGGCTCCCACATCGCGACGGCCCCGCCGCCGACCGTGCGGCGTGCACCGCTGCGCTGCGAGCGGCTGGGGCGGAGGGGTTGGCGGACAGGCCATTCGGGACACTGTCCGGCGGCGAAGCCCAGCGGGTCCTCATCGCCCGGTCTTTCGCGCAGGAACCGCGCGTGCTCGTGCTTGACGAACCCACCAACCACCTCGACGTGCGACACCAACTGACCGTGCTCCGCGCGGCGCGCGACCTCGGAGTGACCGTCGTCGCGGTACTGCACGACCTGAACCTCGCAGGTCAGTTCTGCGACCGCATCCACGTCCTCGCCGCAGGCGAGGTCGTGTGCTCCGGCACACCACGCGAGGTGTTGACCGTCGAGACGCTGCGTCGCTGGTTCGGTGTGCGCGCACATGTGATCGAGCACCCCCGCCTGCAGGTGCCGCAGCTGATCTTCGACGAAGAGGAATGGACATGAGGCGACTCCTAGCCCTGTTGACGGTGGCGGTGCTCAGCGCCGGCTGCGGTGCGACGATCCAGGAAGCCGCGTCGCCGACTGACGCCCGAGGAACGACGGTGACGAACTGCGGCGCGCCGCTGACGGTCCCGTCACCGCCGAACCGCGCGATAACCAACGACACCGGGATCACCGAGTTGCTGTTCGCGCTCGGACTCAACGACCGGATGGTCGGCTACACCACCTACGACGGCAAGCACGTCGACTACCAGACTTCGCCCTGGCGCAGCGATTTCGATCACGTTCGGTCGCTTGGCACCGCGTTCACGCGCGAGGTGATCCAGGCTGCAGACCCAGATCTGGTGTTCGCCGGCTGGAACTACGGGTTCAACGAGTCCACCGGCGTCACGCCCGACTGGGTCAATAGCATTGGCGCCGTGCCGTATCAGCTGACCGAAGCGTGTCGGCAGCCGGGCGGAACACACCGCGGGATCATGCCGCCGCTGGATGCCCTCTACACCGACCTTACGAATCTGGGAGCGATCTTCGGCGTCGCGGACCGCGCCGCGAAGCTGGTAGCGCAGTATCGGTACCGTGTCGCTGAGGTCTGCGCACAAGTGCCCCCAAAACGGGCGCGAGTGTTCGTCTTCGACAGCGCGTCACCCGCCCCGTTCACCGCGGGTGGCACCGCGACGCCGCAGGCGATCATCGACGCCGCCGGCGGCGACAACGTCTTCGCGGGGCTGCACGACTCATGGGTAACCACGTCGTGGGAGGCTGCAGCGCAACATGATCCGCAGGTTATCGTCCTCGTCGACTATGGACTCGGACCGAAGAACACCCCGGCGGCAAAGATCGCGCAACTGCGTGCGCAGCCGTTGATGGCCTCGACCACCGCGGTCCGGGAGGGCAACTTTGTGCCCCTCCCCTACGCCGCACTCGTGGAGGGGCCGAGAACCCCGGACAGCATCGAGACGCTCGCTAAATACCTGAGGTCAAAGGGATACTGAGGCGCGACCGCCACCTGCGACTTACGAAACTCGGGTGGCCACGTCAGCGCGAGTGCAAACGAGCATTTGGTTGCCCCCCGCCTGGAATTCGTAGTCAACGGCGACGACTTCACCGTGCACACCGTCGGCGCGCAACCCGGCCAGCAGGTCGTCGAGGTCATAACGGATGGACCCCATCACCACCAGCGGGAAAATTCTCAACTCTGTTCGGGTGACGCGCATGAGTTCGTTGATGGCTTGGTGATGAAAAGCCGGCGAGAATCGGTCGGCATAGGTGAACAGCAAGTGTGAGCTAAGCACAAGGTCGAAAGCATGTGTGGGAAACGGCAGCTGGGGCAGTTCGGCGGCCACATAGTTATCCGGGTTAGCGCAGTAATCACGGACGAATAGTCGACCTGCCTGGCTTCGCGACTGATGGTGATGCTCAGGGCTGCCGAAGAAGGTCCACCGATACTCATCGGGATGGTCGCGGACGTACGCGTTTCCACGGTCGGTTTCGGATTGAATATACGACGCCAGGTCTGCGGCCGTAAACTGGCGACCGTAAAAGGGGTCGGCGGCTATCGAACGACCGCCGGCGGCGTTGATTTCAGCCGTCGCGCTGGATGCGCCGCCGGGGCAGTCCAAAATCGTGGCGTCCAGATCCGTGGCCGACAGCGCGAACATCGCCCGGTATTCGTCGAGGCCCCGCGAGGTGATCACGACCTCACCGATCCCGCTATCGGGAATCGTCTGAGGCGACTGGGTGCCACAGCAGTGGACACCAGGGGCGCCTGGCTTGGCCGAGTTTGCCATCAGCAGAACTCCTTTCAGCGGGGGATGACCGCCGATCACCGTTGACTTTGACGCGCCGTCAAGTTTTACCGTTGATTTCACCATGTCGTGGGTCGACCGTGCCACTCATCTAAAACCACTGCGCCTTGAGCGGGACCGCTTAGAATGGCCGCATTAAGACCACGACAATGGATCATGCATCGAAACTGTCAGTGACGTGAATGTTTTCGGCGTGTCGTGTAGGTGGCTTAAGTGTCGCGGTCATCAATCCGAGTACCCTTAGTTGATCGTTTGTGTTGTCCGCGTTCGTGTTTCGAATTCGATGTGCGATGGGAACCTTCGACTGACGTGCATTCGGTGATTTTAGCCAGCACGCCGACGTCGCAGCGTGTTTCGCCGCCGCCAACCTCACGGCCACGGGAGATCAGCACCACACCGAACTGGGGATCATCGCGGCGTAGGCAGTCGGTCACCAGCGCGGTGTAGCGGGGCTCGAAAATACGCAGCGGCAGATCTTCGCCCGGCAGCAGCGCCGACTCGAGCGGGAACATCGCCAGCTCGATGGCTTCGGGATCCGCCATCACCTCAACCTAGATGTCCAGCTCACCAACCAACGCGTCGACGACTGCACGGAGGTCACCTTCATGTTCTTCAGCGACCCGACGCTGTCGCTGGTATGAAGCACCGTCACGGCATATGTCGGACACCGCCCCCAGCTCCTCGGCGCAATGCAGCGATTTCGCGACCGGCTCTAGCCGGGTCAGAACATCAGCAAGGTCCTCGGTGACCAGCCGCTCGTTACCATCGGCGTCCAAGATGATCACCGCGTCTAGCCCATAGCGGGCAGCACGCCATTTGTTTTCCTGGACGTGCCAGGGCGGCATGGTCGACAGCGCCTCGCCGGCATCTAGCCGGCGGTCCAGGTCGACCACCAGGCAATGTGTCAACGCGACCAGCGCGCCCAGCTCACGCAGGTTGGAAACACCGTCGCAGATTCGCACCTCCAAGGTGCCAAGATGCGGCGATGGCCTTATATCCCAACGTATTTCGTCAATATGGTCGATGATGCCGGTCTTCTTCTGGTCGTAGACAAAACCTTCGAACTCCGCCCACGTCTGAAAGTGAAACGGCAGCCCGGCGGTTGGCAGCTGCTGAAACATCATCGCCCGATTGCTGGCGTATCCGGTGTCCTCGCCGCCCCACCAGGGTGAGGACGCCGACAGCGCCAGCAAGTGCGGGTAGTAGTTAAGCAGCGCCGTCATGATCGGCATGACCTTGTTGGCCGACGAGATGCCGACGTGTACGTGGACCCCCCAGATCAGCATCTGCCGGCCCCACCACTGGGTGCGCTTGATTAGCTCGGCATAGCGCGGCGCGTCGGTGAGCTTCTGGGTGGACCACTGGGCGAATGGGTGCGTGCCAGCGCAGAACAATTCCATACCGCGGTCCCGGACAATCTTGCGGGCGGGGCGCAGGGTGCTGCGCAGGTCCTCCATCGCCGCTGCGGCACATTCACAGATACCGCTGACAACTTCGACGGTGTTGCGCAGCAATTCCTTGTGCACGCGCGGGTTTTCGCCAATCTCGGCGATGACCGCAGTAGCTTCGTTGCTGAGGTCTCGGGTCTGCGCGTCGACGAGCGCGAACTCCCACTCCACACCTATGGTCGGCCGCAGTGAACGGACGAAGTCGATATGGGCGCGCGCCCTGCTGGCCGGTGAGCTAGCCGGCGCCGATGACACCGCACGCTACCCGTTTGCCGGCGTCACCGGTGCCCATCGTCGTCGCGTCGGGACCCGGTGTGCCGTTGGCCTGGCTGTAGCGCTCCGGCGGAATGTTGCCGAAGTTGTCGGCACCGGCGTGAATGATGATGGCAGTTTTCTGGCCGGCTAGTAGGTCGTTCATGGTGAACGCGTCCGTAGTGGTCACCAGCGTGCCGGTACCGTCGTTACGCACCTGAAGTGAGGTGAGGTTGCCGCTGGCAGGCTCGACGGTGTGTCCGGGCACCTGGAAGTGCCCGCCGGCGGATAAGAAGTCGCCGGGTGCGCCACCGGTTGGCGCAACCGAGTTGGGCTCACACTTACCCACCTTGTGGATGTGCACTCCGTGGAAGCCCGGCGCCAGCTGACCTACGCCGGTCGTCGCGATCGTGATGGTGGCAAAGCCGTTGTTGAACTCAAACTTCGCCGTCGCGACCTGGGTGCCGTCGGGTGCATTCAGATGAGTGGTCACGTTCGGTGGCCCCATCTGCTCAGCCTCGGCGCCCGACATTCCTGACGGCGCGGGTGATCCGGTCCACACCGCTGGGGTGGTGCCCGGCGAGGTCGCTGGGGGTTGGTTCGGGGTACACGCGCTCAGCAGCGCGACGCAAGTGGCCACAAACGACAGGGACAGCGCTGACCTGGTGACGGCAGCGGCATTGCGGTGACCGGCGAGTTTAGGCATAGCGAGAGCCTAGCCTGGCGTTCCCGAAATTTGGCAGCGGGCCGCGCGGGCTCTGCAGTGAGGCGTCAGCCCGTCACCAGGACGATGACGCCCGGCGGCTGGTTGGTGATCGCGGCGATTCGCGGCTCGACGGGTGCTCCTAATTTCTGACCCACTGCGTCCGCGGTGGCACGCTCTCCCTCGGCGTCCGAGTAGTACACCGTGGTGGCCGAGACGTCAGACACCACCAGGTTGCCGACCTCGGTGACTTTGAAACCGGCAGTGGTGAGCTGGTCGCGGGTGCGCGCGGCGATGCCCTCTTTCGACGAGATGTTGTACACGCGGATCTCGGCCTGGTTCGCCGCGGGTTTGCCGCTTGTCGAGGTGGGCGCCGTGATGGTGGCGGTACTGGTCATGCTCGACACCGGCGACGCCGAGTAATCATCGGAGTTTCCGGAGGACCCTAGGGCCTGCCACCCGAGCAGCAGAAAGATGACGCCAAGGAACAGCAACACCATCACCATGGCCCGCAGCGGAAGACCCGAAGAGTCGGGGACGCGCTTATTCATCGAGCCCACTGTATCCAGGAATGGGCCGGAACCTGCAAAACCACAGGGTTGTCAGGTCACCTCGAAGCCGAGGCGACGCGCTGCGCGCGCCTTCTGGCGGCTAGCGCGCAATCGCCGCAGCCGCTTCACCAGCATCGGGTCAGCAGCAAGCGCCTCGGGGCGATCGACCAGTGCATTGAGCACCTGGTAGTAGCGCGTCGCCGACATTGAGAACAACTCTTTGATGGCTTCTTCTTTGACACCAGCGAATTTCCACCACTGACGTTCGAACGCCAGAATGTCATGCTCGCGACGGGTGAGCCCATCGGCGATCTCAACGTCGTCCCCCGCTCGGTGTGCCCGCGCCATGGCGCCGTCCATATCGCTTCCCCTGGACCCTTCCCGCGGATTCTCAAATTGCTCGATGACTTGACCTACATAAGGGCATGTCTCGGCGCATATTCAACCATGCCGGCAAGTGTTAGCACGTAACCCAGACCCGCGAGTCGGCCGACTTGCTTGGAAGGCTCGAACCGATCGCCCGCCTTCTCCTCAGGCCGTTCCGGCCCGCATCGTCGGCGGGCTCGAACCAGATTGCCCGCCTTCTCCTCAGGCCGTTCCGGCCCGCATCGTCGGCGGGCTTAAGCTAGCCGACCATGGCAGTCGTACCCATTCGTATTGTGGGAGATCCGGTCTTACACACGCCGACAGCGCCGGTGCAGGTCGCCGCCGACGGCTCGCTACCAGCCGAGCTAGCCGGATTGATCTCCACTATGTATGACACGATGGACGCCGCCCACGGGGTCGGCCTGGCCGCGAACCAGATCGGGTACGGACTGCGGGTGTTCGTCTACGACTGCGCCGAGGACCGTGGGCAGACCGCCCGCCGCCGCGGTGTGGTCATCAACCCGGTCTTGGAAACCTCCGAGATACCCGAGACAATGCCCGACCCGGATACCGACGACGAAGGGTGCTTGTCGGTTCCCGGCGAGTCATTCCCTACCGGGCGTGCGCAGTGGGCACGTGTCACTGGCCTCGACGCCGATGGTAGCCCGGTCACTATCGAAGGCACCGGCCTGTTCGCGCGGATGCTGCAGCACGAAACCGGGCACCTGGATGGTTTTCTGTACTTGGACTGCCTCATTGGCCGGCACGCCCGCAGCGCGAAACGGGCCGTGAAGTCACACCGCTGGGGCGTTCCCGGACTGTCGTGGATGCCGGGCGAGGTGCCCGACCCGTTCGGTCACTAATGGTCTCGTGGCCGGACCTCGGAACCCGGGTCACGGTCCGGTACCGTCGTCCTGCCGGTTCGATCCCACCGCTGACCGACGTCGTAGGACACCTGCTGGCGGTCGATCCGGTGGTGCGGGTGCGAACCAAGACAGGCGCGGTCGTCGAGTGCGCACCGGCTGAGGTGGTGGCGCTGCGGGTGCTGACCGCCACACCGATACGCACCGCACAGATCCGGGGGCTTGAGCACGCAGCGGCCGCGGGCTGGCCGGGCGTCGAACAGACCTGGCTGGACGGCTGGCTGCTGCGGGCCGGACACGGAGCCACATTCGGTGCCAATTCAGCAGTGCCGCTGGATATTTCGGCTCACCCAGCTGCGATTCCAGCAATTCTTGGCTGGTACCGCCGCCGCGGCCTGACCCCGCTGCTGGCTATCCCCGATCGCTTGCTACCAGCGCCCGCCGACCTGACCAGCCAACGCACCGAGCGGGTATTGGTGCGCGACGTGTCCATCCGCGCAGCGGACCCCACCATCACCTTGTCGGCCCGCCCGGACGATGCGTGGCTGCGGCTGTACCACCAGCGAGTGCCCGTTGACGTGCTCACCGCGGTCATCGACGGCGAGCTGGTGTTCGGCACCCATCCGGGTGCCGCGGTCGCGCGTGCAGCGGTGACCGACGCGCCCGACGGCACCCGGTGGGTGGGCCTGTCCGCACTGTGCGCCGCGGACGACCCGAGCGTGGCCGGCCCCGCGGGGCGGCTGTGCGAAGAGTTGTTGGCCTGGGGCGCGCGGCGCGGCGCGACGCGCGGCTACCTGCGTGTTGACGAGGGCACGACCGCCACCGTCAGCGGCGCCCTGCCCGAGTCGTTGGGTTTCCGGCTGCACCATCGCAGTCGTTACTTCACCGCACAGTCATAATGTCTAGCCATGCCCGACGGCACGGTTGATGGCGGCGACCCGCTGCGAGTGCGATCGCCGCACCTGCGCCTGGCCACCTGGAACGTCAATTCGATTCGCACCCGTCTGGATCGCGTCGTCGATTGGCTGGTGCGCGCCGACGTCGACGTGCTGGCCATGCAGGAGACCAAGTGCTCTGATAGCCAGTTCCCCACCTTGCCGCTGTACGAACTCGGCTACGAGGTCGCCCACGTCGGCTTCAACCAGTGGAACGGCGTCGCGATAGCCTCCCGCGTCGGCCTCGAGGACGTGCAGATCGGTTTCGACGGCCAGCCCGGCTGGAGTAGTAAGCCAGCGGTGGCCGCCACCGCGGAGGCTCGCGCTCTGGGCGCCACCTGCGGCGGCGTGCGGGTGTGGAGTCTGTACGTGCCTAATGGCCGCACACTCGACGACCCCCACTACACCTACAAGCTGGATTGGCTTGCCGCGCTACGCAGTACGGCCGAAGACTGGCTACGCAACGACCCGGCCGCACAGATCGCATTGGTCGGCGACTGGAATATCGCCCCGACCGACGAAGACGTCTGGAGCACCGAATTCTTTACCGGTTGCACCCATGTCTCCGAGCCGGAACGCAAAGCGTTCAACGCGATCGTCGACGCGCGATTCACCGACGTGGTACGGCCCTTCACCCCGGGACCCGGTGTCTACACCTACTGGGACTACACCCAGCTGCGGTTCCCCAAGAAGCAGGGTATGCGCATCGACTTCATCCTCGCCTCGCCGGCGTTAGCCAGCCGGGTGACTGACGCGCAGATCGTCCGCGAGGAACGCAAAGGCAAAGCGCCCAGTGACCACGCACCGGTTCTCGTCGATCTAAAACATTGACTGACGCGCGTGCACTGCGGTTCGCCGGCCCCAACATTGCCTGCCCGCAACGCACGCGCAAGAAATTGCATCCAGCTGCTCGTTGTCTGCGCGTTTGCAACGTGGCAGGCTTTCGATTGTCAGATACGGAGAACAATTTTCGTTGTTGCTGTTAACTTTGCGTTCAGCGGGTATACAACCGTTGCCACAGGGGTTTGCAACGAGCGACTAAGACCAGGGAGTGATCATGAGCGTCGTCGGCGGGGCAGTCCGCGGCGTGGGTAGAGGTTTCGGTAAAGCGGTAAGTCGTGCGGCCACCGCAACCACAGCCGCCGCGGGCGCGGTGGGTGGCGCTGCGGTGAATGGCGTTGTCGGCGGTGTGGCGGGAGCCGCGGACGGCGTTAAACGCGGAATCAGGACAGGCAGTCACTCGACGCCTGCGGCCGCGTTGGCCTTGGGCGCGCTTGGCGTTGCCGGCCTGGTCGAGTGGCCGGTGCTGTTGGCTGTCGGCGGCGGCGCGTTGTTGTTGCGAAAAATGAGCCAAAAGCCGGACGCGACTGCGCCGGCGGCGAAAGCGAAACTCAAGCCAGTGCCCAGCGACGCGGCGCCACACAAGGCCCCGCCACGCAAGGCCACCAGCAAACCGGCTGCTAAGAAAACGACTGGCCGTCGTGCGGTCACTACTGAACTGCGGAGCACCAATTGATCGGTACCTTCAACTAGCTCCGAGTAACCATTGAGCATTGGCGCATCGATACGACGGTCTTTGCCGGTACGCGCTGTTGCAGCCGGATTCCAAGTAACCACCGCGCTTGCCAATGCCTCAATGACGACCGCGACAGCGGTCGTCGGAACGCTGCAGCAGACCGCGGGCTCGACCCGCGAGGTACTCGGCCGGCGCTGTTGGTGCGGCGACGGCCACGCCTGGATCGAAGTGCGCGGCCTTGACGACACTGGCGACGATGAACTCGGCCGTGTCGTGCTCGACGCGGTGCGGGCCCAACCCGGTGTCACCTCAGCCAGCTTGAACTATCCCCTGTCGCGCATCGTCGTCGGCATCATCGACGATCCCTCCATTTCACTGCGCGCCCTGTGCCGCGCGGTCGATAACGCCGAAAAAGCCGAAAAGCACAGCCGCCGAAGCGAAGACGCAAGAAATCCGCCGGGGCGTCCAGCGAGCCTGCCGGGCGACGGATTGGTGTTGGCTGCTCGGGCCTTGACGATGGGCGCCGCCGCGGCTGGGTTAGCTGTCGCGCTCACCGGCCGAGCGCTGCGCTGGCCGGGGTTGCCGCTGAGCGTCCTGACGGGCGTGGTCGCCGTGGACTACCAACCCCGGATACGCCGGCTGCTGGAAAACGCCGTCGGCCAGCAGGCGACCGACACGATACTGAGCCTGGCCGTTGCCGCAGCGGAAACCGTCACATTGTCATGGGCATCCTTGACGGCGGATGCGCTGATGCAGACGCTGAAGGCCGCCGAAGCCCGCGCCGAGGCACGGGCCTGGCGTCGCTTCGAACCTGAACTCGCCCGTCACCCCGACCAGCCGGCCATCCGCCCGCCGGCACGTCCGATGCCGTTACCTCGGGGCCCGCTCGAACGCACCGCCGATCGGTTCGCGGTCATCCAAGCCTTCGCCGCCGGGCTGATTGGCGTCGCTACCGGCGACGTGGAGCTGGCCGGCACCGCGGCGTTGGTGGCCACGCCCAAAGCCTGCCGGATGTCGCGTGAGGCGTTCGCCGCCACACTCGGGCAGGGCTTGGCCGACCAGCACTCGGCACTGCTCTTGCGGCCGGAGGGTCTAGGTCGGCTGGACCGGGTCGACGCGATCGTCATCGATCCCCGGGTGTTATGCAGCGACTTGTTGCGGGTGGCGCAGGTCCGCGGTGTCGACGACGACGAACTGTCCGCGATGTGGAACCGTGCCCAGATCATGCTGGCTCACCACCGCCTTCGTCCGGGCTGGCACCGGGTGCCTGGGGTATCAGCCAGCCAGCCAGATACGGTGGTGGAGGCGCTGTTTCGCCCCGCCCTCCATCCATTGGCCGCTGCGGTGATCGCCGAGGCGCGACGTGCGGAGGCGGATCTGGTCTCCGTCGACGTCGACGCGCTGGGCGAGCTCCGCTCAGCGTTCGACGACATCCGGCCCCTCAGTAACGAAGCAAACAGCTCCATCGACGCATCCATCGACGAAGCCCTGGCCAGCGCGGTAGTCACCCTGCAGCAGGCGGGCCGCACGGTGGCGGTGTTGTCGGTGGCGGGCGCCCACGCGATGGCGTCAGCCGACGTGGCGTTGGGCGTGATACCAACGCCCGGATCACACCCGCCGCCCTGGTGCGCCGACGTCATGCTGGCCGATCTCGCAGGTGCCTGGCGGGTGCTGCGCGCGCTTCCGGCGGCCCGCGCCGCAAGCCAGCGAGGAATCGAGATAGCCACCAGCGCAACAGCTTTAGGAGCAATCTTGATGCTGCCGGGTGTCCGCGGCCGGGGGCCAGGAACCGTTGCCGTCGGCGCGGTGGCCGGGGTGCTGTCGGGGTACCTGCTGGCCCGCAAGGTCGTTGGCGCAGCCACCCCACGGCCGGCACCCATCTACGAGTGGCACGCGATGTCAGTCGAGCAGGTCCGCAAGATTTTGCCTCCGCCCACCGAACCCGAAGTGCCAGATCAGCTGCCGCTTGGAGCCCGCACCCTCGCGACCGCCAAGCGTGGCGCGCAGCTGACCGAGCCGCCCAGGCATGCGGTCTGGCAGTTCTTACGAGCCGTCCGCGCAGAGTTGTCGGATCCGTTGACCCCCATGCTGGCCCTCGGCTCAGCGGCCAGCGCGGTGCTAGGTTCACCGGTCGATGCGGTGATGGTCGGGTCGGTCCTGACCGGAAACTCCATACTCGCGGCTAGCCAGCGGCTGCGCGCCGAGAGCCGGCTCAACCGCTTGCTAGCTGCCCAGATTCCGCCGGCGAGAAAGGTGCTGACCGGTCCCGACGGTCAGCCGGTGTACACCGATGTCATCGCCGAGCAACTGCGCCCGGGAGATGTCATCGAGGTCCGGACCCATGAGGTGATACCCGCCGATGCCCGGGTGATCCAGGAGGTCGACGTCGAGGTCGACGAATCCTCGCTGACCGGCGAGTCGCAGTCGGTGACCAAACAGGTCGAAGCAACTCCGGGCGCCGACCTGGCCGAACGTCGCTGCATGTTGTTTGCCGGGACCACCGTCGTGGCGGGAACCGCGGTCGCGGTGGTGACCGCTATCGGGGCCGACACTCAGCAGCGACGCGCCGCCGAACTGGTATCCAACGAGCTGTCCGACGTCGGCCTGCAACACCAACTGAGTCAGCTCACCAACCAGGCCTGGCCGGTCAGTATGACCGGCGGCGCACTGGTCACCGGGCTCGGATTGTTGCGTCGCCAGGGCTTACGCCAAGCCGTGGCCAGTGGCATCGCGGTCACGGTGGCCGCCGTCCCGGAAGGGATGCCGCTGGTGGCGACGTTGGCGCAGCAGGCGTCGGCGCGCCGGCTGACCAAATTCGGGGCCTTAGTCCGTGTCCCGCGTTCAGTGGAGGCGCTCGGCCGTGTCGACGTCGTCTGTTTCGACAAGACCGGAACGCTCAGCGAGAACCGACTGCGGGTGGCGCAGGTGCACCCAGCGCCGGGGGTCACGCGCGAGGAGGTACTGCGCTGCGCTGCCCACGCCGCGCCGGCAACCAACGGCGGCCCGCAGATCCATGCCACCGACGTGGCCATCGTCGAAGCCGCTGCGGCCGTTAAGACAGCACTCACCGCTCACCTTCCGTTCCGTTCCGGCAGGTCGTTCTCCGCGTCGGTGTCCGGCACCGAGCTGACCGTCAAGGGTGCGCCGGAAGTGGTGTTAGCCGGCTGCGCGGACGCGGCATCGAGCGCGCAACACGGCATGGAGCGCACGGTCGCCGAGCTGGCTGCCGGCGGCTTGCGGGTGATCGCGGTGGCGCAGCGTCAGCTGAGCCCGCAGCAGGCCCAGTCGGTTCTGGACGACCCCGACGTCATCGCCGGCTTCTGCCGCGACGGGTTGTCCTTCGTCGGGTTGCTCGGGCTATCCGATACCCCGCGCGCGGCAGCGGCCGAGCTACTGGCGGATCTGCGTGAACACGAGCTAGATGTGCGGCTGATCACCGGCGATCATCCGATAACCGCGGCGGCCATCGCTTCGGAACTCGGCATGGCGGTGAGCGCCGACCAGATCATCAGCGGTGCCGAGTGGGACGGCTTGTCGCGCAAGGACAAAGAGCAGGCTGTGACCGAGCGGGTCATCTTCGCCCGGATGACACCGGAGCACAAGGTGCAGATCGTGCAGACGCTGGAACGCAGCGGGCGGGTCTGCGCGATGGTCGGTGACGGCTCCAACGACGCCGCCGCTATCCGAGCATCCACCGTCGGTATCGGTGTCGTCGCGCACGGCAGCGACCCGGCCCGGGTCGCTGCCGACATGGTGTTGATCGACGGCAGGATCGAGTCGCTGCTGCCGTCAATCCAGGAGGGACGCCAACTCTGGCAGCGGGTCCAAGCGGCGGTGTCGGTGCTGCTGGGCGGCAATGCCGGCGAGGTGGCCTTCGCCATCATCGGCAGCGCGATTACCGGGATTTCGCCACTGAACACCCGGCAGTTGCTGCTGGTGAACATGCTGACCGACGCGCTGCCCGCTGCCGCCCTCGCGGTCAGCAAGCCCAGCGACCCGGCAAGCTCCGACGCCCGCGGCCCGGATCGGCGCGCGCTGTGGCGTGCTGTCGGCATCCGCGGCACGACCACCGCGGCCGCGGCCACCGCAGCGTGGGCCATCGCCAGCTTTACCGGGCTGCCGCGCCGGGCGTCCACGGTGGCGCTGGTCGCGCTGGTGGCCGCCCAGTTGGGTCAAACGCTGCTGGACTCGCATGCCTGGCTGGTTGTGCTGACCGCCCTGGGATCGCTTGTGGCGATGGGGACGTTGATCAGCATTCCGCCAGTCAGCCAGCTACTCGGCTGCACTCCGCTGGGCCCGCTGGGGTGGGCGCAGGCCCTGGGAGCCGCTGCTGCCGCAACTGTTGCCGTGGCTGTTCTAAACAGTGTGCTGATGGATCCGGACACATCATCCCCCTCGAGACCCGCACCCGATCGGTCTGCACAATCTGGACCACCCCGACGCGCCACAGCAGTGCATACAGTTGCAGCAACGGCACGTTCAGCACACGAGCCACCGACGAAACCAGCGGGTCGGCCAGGCCGTCCGTCGACGACATATGTCAGAGGGTGACCGTACGACCATGCGAGCCGGCAAACCCTTCGTTACTGAAAGGCAAATGATGGCGGAAAACAAGTCTCGCCGGGCGATGTCCCAGCGTGAAGCCGTGGAAAAAATCCGTGAAGGCGAAACCTTCGTCGTCAACCTCCCGCTGCTGGGCCAGACCGAGATACCGCGGCCCGAGCAACTGGCCTACTACGGCGGTCTGGCCGCGCTTGCCGCATTCGAACTCATCGACTGGCCGGTCGCATTGGTCATCGCTGCCGGACACCTGTTGGCGAGCAACCACCACAACCGGATTCTCGAAGAGCTCGGCGAGGCGATGGAAGAACTCTAGTCAGCCGCGTACTGGCTGGCTTGCTCAAAACAATCGGCGCCGAAATTCGACGGTAGGTCGCTGCCGCCCGACAACAGGCCGTTGTGATGCGCAGTGGTGGCGAGTTGTTCGGCGCGGGTGGTTGTTTCGGGATGCAAGTGTGGTTGAAGAATCAATAGGGCGTCACGGATTTCGATGACACGACGGTACCGGCGAGCCCGAGTCATAACCCTTGCTCTTCCCAGATCCCTGCCTTTGCCAGCCGCAATCCGCCGACACGATACCCGCCTGGGCATACCCCTGTGCACGACGGTCGCACCTCACGTTAAAGACCACATCGGTCAAAAATCCATCCTGTTGACAAAGCGGGCTCCGCAGCTAAGCTGCCCGATAGCTTGTATGAACCTGGAGCCCTCGTTCTGATTCACACGAGCTGTGCGCTCGTGAGGGGCTCACCGACCCGAATGGTTGCCGGGGCGGCAATTACCCGCGTGGGCTGAACCGGCGCACCAACCGCGTCAGCTCATAGGGGAATACACGTTATGCAAAGCAGAGCACCGATGCCGGCCGGGGTAGGTAATGCCATTGGGGTGATGGACAACGGCTACATGGTCACCAGCCTGAATAACACCCTGAACACGACTCGCAGATTGGAGTCGATGGTGCCCGGCACCACCACGATGCCCCGTGTCACAGACGATGCACCGGGCTTCGTAGTCACCGCGGAGGGTATCCGCACGCCGTTTGGCATCGATGACGACGCGTTCGACCGCTGGGTGGCCATCGAAGGCGATGAGCTGGGGTACAAGCTTTACGATCTCAGTGACGACTGTGCTGGATCGGTCTTGTCAGACTTAGTCTATGGAGCGCTCAGTGCTGGTGCGCTCGTCGGCGATCCCGACATCGAACTCAACGTCCACGCTGACGGTTCCGGATATCTCGTGCGGCTCAACAATGTCACTGGCCGCCAGCAGTTGGTAGGCCTAACCAACGGACGGCACGAATTGCGCTGGCCGCCATACGGTCTCACTCTCAGTGAAGAGACACGCTTTTACTTGCAAGAAGTCTGCGACATCGCCAACGCGCTACTCAACAACCTACTGATAGCCTGCTGAAGCCCGAGAAATTATCCGCCTCGGCCAGTCGCTGGCTGCCGCGACGCAGCGGGCAGTTTCGAGACTGCCCGGCTGGCATCAGCAGCAGCAATACCGGCTATCGCCTTATTCAGCCGGTCGACCCGGACGCCTTCAGGGCATTGCCGCGGGCGTCCGGTTATCGTGAACGCTCTTCGTCCGAAACCGCTGGCCAGAACCACGCCTTGTAGGACGAGTCTCCTGAGGACCTTCCGTATCCCCTCCTTGGAGAAGTCATCCAGGATTCGATGAATCTAGCCACTGTTGATGTGACATCGTGAGTCGCCAAGATTATGAGCACTTGGCCTAGCTTCGATATGGTCCACTCGAACGGCATCGAGTGGGGAGTGCGGGAGTGGTTGAGCTCGATCAAGTAGTGCGGGCGCGTCGATCCATCCGGCTCTTCCACCCCGATAAGTCAGTGCCACGCTCCCACGTCATCGAGGCACTGGAGTTGGCCCGGCGCGCGCCGTCACACTCCAACACGCAGCCATGGCATCTGGTGTTGGCGTCCGGCGCCGCCCGTGAGCGCCTAGTAACCGCGCTATTAAGCGAGTCCCGCATCCGAGAACCAGCGATACCCCGGCTGCCCGCCGAGTTCGAGTCGCTGAAATACGAACTGGGCGCACAACTTTACGAAAGCCTCGGTATCGCCAGAGACGATGTCGAGGGGCGTCGAAAAGCCGTCCGCCTCAATTGGCGGTTCTACAATGCCCCGCTGGCCGGCATCGTGTGCATGCCCCGCAACCTTCATCATGTCGACAGTCTCGGCGTCGGCATGTTTCTGCAGACGTTGGTCCTTGGGCTTACCGCGCGGGGACTGGGTACTTGCGTCCAGCTGCTCATCGCGGGATTTCCTGAGATCGTTCACGAAACCCTGCACATCTCGCACCGCTATGAAATTCTGTGTGGGCTCGCCATCGGGTATCCCGTCGAGGACTTCCCCGCGAACAACCTCGATGTCCCCCGCAAGCCGATCGAGCATACGGTCGTGTTCCTCGATCGCTAGGTCAATCGGCGGGCACTACATCTTGCGCCAGTAACGACTGCAGGAGGCGGCGTCCAACGAGTCTATCGCTGCCGCACGTACCCACCGCCGAGACACTGCGCTAGCGTGAGAGGGGCCCAACAAAAAGCACGCGGGAGCGCACGCCGAGTGCGCTGAGAGGACGGCTCGGGGCCGTCGACCGTACGAACCTGACCGGGTAATGCCGGCGTAGGGAGATGAAATGACCGAGACCTTGCCGAAAACCACTGCACCATCCGTGACCACCGGCCCGATCGCGGGCAGCAGCAAGACTTACCGCGAAGTAGCGAGCCCGGGTGGCGGGCCTAGCCTGCGGGTGCCGTTCCGCCGGGTGCATCTATCCACCGGAGCCCACTTCGACCTTTACGACACTTCCGGGCCCTACACCGATCCCGACGCGGTGATCGACCTGACGGCCGGGTTGCCAGCGCGGCCCGGCGTGATCCGCGACCGTGGCACGCAGCTGCAGCGGGCCCGTGCCGGCGAGATCACCGCGGAGATGGCGTTCATCGCCGCCCGCGAGGACATGCCCGCCGAGTTGGTGCGTGACGAGGTCGCCCGTGGCCGCGCGGTGATCCCAGCCAACCACAACCATCCCGAGATCGAGCCGATGATCATCGGCAAGGCATTTGCGGTCAAGGTCAACGCGAACATCGGCAACTCGGCGGTGACGAGTTCGATCGCCGAGGAGGTCGACAAGATGGTGTGGGCCACCCGCTGGGGTGCGGACACCATCATGGACCTGTCTACCGGCAAGAACATCCACGAAACGCGCGAGTGGATCCTGCGCAATTCGCCGGTGCCGGTCGGTACCGTGCCGATCTATCAGGCGCTGGAAAAGGTCAAGGGCGATCCGACCGAACTGACGTGGGAGATCTACCGCGACACCGTGATCGAGCAGTGCGAGCAGGGTGTGGATTACATGACTGTGCACGCCGGTGTGTTGCTGCGCTACGTACCGCTGACCGCCAAGCGGGTCACCGGCATCGTGTCCCGCGGCGGATCGATCATGGCGGCCTGGTGCCTGGCTCATCATCGGGAGTCGTTCCTGTACACCAACTTTGCTGAGCTCTGCGACATCTTCGCACGCTACGACGTCACCTTCTCACTGGGCGACGGGCTGCGGCCCGGATCGATCGCCGACGCCAACGACGCCGCACAGTTCGCCGAACTGCGCACCCTGGGGGAGCTGACCAAGATCGCGAAAGCCCATGGCGCACAGGTGATGATCGAGGGGCCGGGGCATATCCCAATGCACAAGATCGTCGAGAATGTGCGGCTGGAAGAGGAACTGTGTGAGGAGGCCCCGTTCTACACGCTGGGTCCGCTAGCCACCGACATCGCACCGGCCTACGACCACATCACGTCGGCGATCGGCGCGGCCATCATCGCCCAAGCCGGCACCGCGATGCTGTGCTATGTGACCCCGAAAGAGCATCTGGGGCTGCCGGACCGCAAGGACGTCAAAGACGGAGTGATCGCCTACAAGATCGCCGCGCACGCAGCGGACCTGGCCAAGGGACATCCCCGCGCGCAGGAACGTGACGATGCCCTGTCCACGGCGCGTTTCGAGTTCCGCTGGAACGACCAATTCGCACTGTCGCTGGATCCCGACACTGCCCGGGAGTTTCACGACGAGACACTGCCGGCCGAGCCGGCTAAGACCGCGCACTTCTGTTCGATGTGTGGACCGAAGTTCTGCTCGATGCGGATCACCGCCGATGTACGGGCATACGCGGCCGAGCACGGACTCGACACCGAGGAAGCCATCGAGGCAGCCCTCGAGATGGGGATGGCGGAGAAATCGGCCGAGTTCGCCGAGCACGGCAACCGGGTGTATCTGCCGATCACACAGCGGTGATCGCAAGCGCGGCGGAGCCGGGCGAAGCGGGTCGCCGCTCATCCGACCCAGTGAACTACCTGCCACTGGCGCCCCCGGGCACGACACCGCTACGGGTGCTGTCCATCGCCGGATCGGATTCCGGGGGCGGCGCGGGCATCCAAGCCGATATGCGCACCATGGCGCTGCTGGGTGTACATGCATGCACTGCAGTTACCGCGGTGACCGTGCAGAATACATTGGGAGTCAAGGACTTTCACGAAATCCCCGACGAGGTCGTGGCCAGCCAGATCGAGGCCGTGGTCACCGACATCGGCATCCAGTCCGCCAAGACCGGGATGCTGGCGTCGTCGGCCATCATCACCACGGTGGCCGCGACCTGGCGCCGGCTCGAATTGACAGCGGCGCTGGTCGTCGACCCGGTGTGCGCATCCATGCACGGAGACGCGCTGCTGGCGGGTGAGGCCGTGGATTCGCTTCGCGACCAATTGTTTCCGCTTGCCACGGTAGTGACGCCGAACCTCGACGAAGTGCGGCTGCTGGTGGGCATCGACGTGGTCGACGCCGAATCGCAACGTGCGGCCGCGAAGGCCTTACATGCCCTGGGCCCACAGTGGGTGCTGGTCAAGGGGGGGCACTTGCGGTCGTCGGACCGCAGCTGCGACCTGCTTTACGGTGGCTCTTCCGAAGGCGCCGCCTTCCACGAGTTCGACGCGCCGCGGGTGCCGACCGGCAACGACCACGGCGGCGGTGACACGCTGGCGGCCGCGGTGGCCTGCGCGCTGGCACACGGGTACACCGTGCCAGACGCGGTCGGCTTCGGGAAGCGCTGGGTCACCGCATGCCTGCGCGGCGCCTATCCGCTGGGCCGCGGCCACGGCCCGGTCTCCCCCCTGTTTCGGCTGACATGATCCTCGAGCAAATCGCCGGCATCACGCACGAACCAACCGGCACCCCTGATGGCATCGTGGTCCTCACCCACGGCGCCGGAGGAAACAGGGAATCACCACTGCTGCAACAGGTTTGCGACGAGTGGGCGCGACGCGGCTGGCTGGCGGTGCGGTATAACCTGCCGTTCCGTCGGCGCCGACCCAAGGGTCCGCCGTCCGGGTCAGGGGCAGACGACCGCGCCGGGATCGTCGAGGCGATCACGTACTGCCGTGGCCTTGTCGGCGGCCCGCTGATCGCCGGCGGACATTCCTACGGCGGTCGGCAAACCTCAATGGTGGTGGCCAGCCGCGAGGCGCCGGTGGACCTGCTGACGCTGTTCTCTTATCCCGTTCACCCGCCGGGCAAGCCGGAACGCACCCGCACCGAGCATCTGCCGGATATCGCGGTGCCCACCGTGTTCACTCATGGCACGTCGGATCCCTTCGGCACGTTGGCCGAGGTACACGATGCGGCGGCGATGATCACCGCGTCGACCGAGGTCGTCGAGATCGCCGGTGCGCGCCACGATTTGGGCTCGAAAACCCTCGACGTGCCCGCTCTCGCGGTCGAGGCGGCGCTGCGACTGCTGCCGAACCCACGTGACCTCGTCTAGCGAAGGGCGGCCAAACCTGAGATGACCGAACTCTTCGGATCCCTGTGTCCGTGCAGCAGTGGAGCCGACTATTCCGCCTGCTGCGGGCCGTTGCACCATGGGGAGCGACAGGCCCGATCAGCTGAGGAATTGATGCGGTCGAGGTATGCGGCATACACCCGTGGTGATGTCAACTACTTGTTTCGAACCTGGCACCCACGCACGCGACCGGTCGATGTGGCCGTTGATCCAGGCATCACCTGGACTGGTCTGGAGGTGACCGACACTCTCGCTGGCGGCCCCAACGATGATTGGGGGGAAGTGGAGTTCACAGCCCGATTCGAGTCGGCGGCCCACACCGGCAGCATGCATGAGCGCAGCCGTTTCGAACGGCGCGCCGGCCGATGGTTTTACCTCGATGGCTCAGCGAACGAATCATCATCCACGTAGGGCTACCCGTCTTATCCCGGATACCGGGTGTAGCACACGTCCATATTGCCGCCCACGCCGGCGCGAAAAGCCGCGATTCGCGTGAAGCCGGCCGGCACCGTGGTGCCGGCGGCGTCGCTGGCGACCAGGTGGTTGGTAAGCAGCCCGGAAACGGCTTTGTCGAGATCACCGGCGCTCAGCAACAGCTCCTTATGGTCGGGGGTGTCGATGGGCTCAGCCATCTTGCGGTGCACATAACCGGTCAAGCACGCGGTCCGCAGGGCCGTCCACGGGCTTTGCATCGACAGGCCGCGTTCGTGCTGCACCGCCAGCGTGTATCGCGACATCACGATCGACAGGGCGGTGTCGTCACCTTGCGGCAGCGTGTATTCATTTGCGTCGGAGACCTTTCCGATCGTCACCAACGCCGGCAGATCGACCGCAATGGTGTTGCTGGCCGGACAGTAGGACGCCGGTGGACTGGGCTTCGTGCCGGGACAATCGGCGGGCTGGTAGGACAACATGGGCGGTTGCTTGAGCGAGAAGATCTGTCCCATGATCTCCATGAGCGTGGACAGCGTGTCTTCGTTGATCGGGACCTCACCGGGCTCGGTGTCCCCGTTGAGATCGACCCGCAAGGTCGTCGGCAGGTCGCCGCGACGCTGCTCGATCTCCACAACGTTGATCCCCGCGCACGCCGAAGCGCCGGTGATGAAGCCCATCTGGAAGGCGCTGACGCGCTCCAAGGCCGACCCATGTTCGTCGTCGTTTTGGGCGTCGGCGTCCATAATCGGGTCACGGGTGGTGATGATCCCCGCGAGCACGTGGTCAAGCCCGTCGGCGGTGCTCAGGGTGAAGCGCGGCGACTTACCTGCGGCCACCCAATACAGATAGACGCCGGCGAAACAATCGGCTTGCTGTTCGCGGACGATGGTGGGGTCTTTTCTGGTCACCAGTTTCGCCATCTGCTGCAGCGCGTGCCCGAACTCATGTGCTAGCACCCCATTGACGGCCATGTCGCCGAAATAGCGTTGCGCGACTGGCATAAACACTCCGCGATCCCAGGCGATCAGGTTGCAGCGAGGTGTGAAAAAGGCGTTGACGAGCTGGTAGGTCTCGCTGTGGCAGACAATCGGACCGTCGCGGTCGTCGGAGTCGTAGGAGACCAGCTTACCGATCGGAGTGAACGTTCCTTTCAGCGATTGGCGGTACACCCGCTGCCAATACTCCTGGATATCGTTGACCGATAGCAACGACAACTTGTCGATCGCTCCGTTGTCGGTGTTGACCACCGTGCCTGCCGGAGCCGGTGCCTTCGGGCGAGACCCGCTCGGACCATTGGTGGCGGGCAGGTCCGCCACCCGGAACGGGTCGTTGAGCATCGACAGCGCGCGCCCGTCCACGAAAGTGGTGCATCCTGCCACCATGAGTGCCGCCCCTGCGCAAGCGATAGCCGCCCTCGCCCTGCGCGAGCAATCGCCGCGCCACTGACCTCGATTCCGCTCCCGACTATTCATGGCCAACCCCATTCCGACCGGTTGCACGGTCGCATCAAAGGGATCTCATTCTAAATCGGTTGATAGACGGGCATGGCGCAAATCACGGCACGGCGACGTGCCAACAGTCGCTACGGGCCCTGCGTGCGATGCCGCTTGCCATGGGGCGGGACGCCGTTGACTCCCTCGATCGATTCGGCGTAGTGGCCCACCGCAAACGCCACTCCAGAACCCATGATCGCCAATGCTTCCCGGTTGATGTTATCGATGGTGTCGTGAGCGCCCTGATAGTTGGGGTCGAACCAAACTCCGGGCTGGCCACCCCAAAGCCGGGCTTGCGCATTGGTTTTCATCTGCGAAGCACCGGCGGTCACACCCCCGATCGGAACACCCGCGACCATGAACGGGTAGTAGTCAGTCCCGGAGGTCAACGGCATGTCGGCGGGCCGCTTCCCGGCCAAGTTCAAATAGCCGGCCAGTGTGCGCTCAATACCGCCAGAACCTGCGGGTACATCTCCGGACGCCACACCGGGCCCCGGCGGACCCGACTGGTCACCGTCGATGGTGAAAAAGCCGGCATTGGGTGACCCCAGCATGTTGAAGTCCAGGTATAGCGCGATGTCGTTGAGTTGATCGTGGCTCAACTCAACGACGTAATCGCTAGAAGCATTGAGCCCCTTCACCTCGGCCCCCCAGAACGCAAACCGCACCGCATTGGTCACCGGCGCCAACGGACCCAGCTGCAACGCCGTTTCCAGCACCGCAGCCACCCCGGACCCGTTGTCGTTGATGCCAGGACCCGCCGGCGCGCTGTCAAGGTGCGCACCCACCATCACCACGTCGTGGGTCGAGCCGGTCTTAGTCTGCGCCAATACATTTCGTGATGTAATCTTCACGGTCGCAGTGTCTAAAGTGAGCTGTACTGTCGCGGTGGTGCGCCGCAACTCGGCGCCGACAGCGGCCCCGACAACCGCGACCGGCGCGGTCAGCTGATCGTAGTAGCGGGGCGGGAACAATGCGGCCGCTGCGCCGTCCCCGGGCTCGCTGACGATGATCAGCGCGGCAGCGCCCTTAGCCATCGCAGCGTTTTGCTTATCGATAGCCGTGCAGCCGCTGTCATCGACGACGGCGATCGCGCCCTGCGGTGCGACAGCCGGATAATCGGTGGCGGCACACCCGGTCGGTTTGGCGGGCCAAACCAGCCGACCGGTCAAGCCTGCAGGCGGTGTACGCACCAGCAACGAGGCCTGGTCGACCGAATAGGTACGGCCGCTGACCACCACCTCCTGCCTGCCACGCGACGGGGTGTACAACCGGTCGAACTGTGGCGTAGACACCTCGAAGCCCTTGCTACGGAGAGCCGTCGCGACATAGTCCACGCTGGCTTCGTAGCCGGGTGTCCCCTCTGCTCGATTTCCCTTGTTGGCGTTGGCGATATCCTGCAGTGCGTGTAGGTGCACGAACATCTGGTCCGCGGTGACGTTCCCCGCCAATCTATGACCCAGGTCCGGCGCCGCAGCCGGCGGCCCCGGTCGCATCCACGAACATCCCACCAGCAGCCCGGTCAGCAGCAGCACCGTTGCGCACAGCCGAGCGATCATGGCTTGCTGAGCACGTTTCGCGTGCGGTCCGCCATGATCGGAACCCCGTTGCGGCCGCTGAGATCCTGCGCGTACAGCCCCACCGCGTAGGCCACGCCGGCGCCATTGATACCCAATGCGGTGCGGTCGATGTGATCGAGGGTGTCTGTTTTCTGGTGGTAGTTCGGGTCGAACGGCTCGTTAGCGGTCCCGCCCCACAGCTTGGCCTGCTCGTCGGACTTCTTGACCTCCGCGCCGGAGAACAGCCCGCCCGCCGGGATGCCCGCCAAGGTGAATCCGTCGTAGTCAGAGCGGCCGTCGAACGACGTGTCCTGCGCGGTCTTGCCGGCCGACTTTAGGTAGGCGACCAACGCACGCTCGATACCGGCCGAACCTTCAGGCACCACCGGCCGGCCGCGAACGTCCAGCGGCAGCGACTGGTCTCCGTCATAGACGAAGTAACCTGGGTTGGGCGACGCGAGCATGTCGAAATTCAGGTACAACGCAATGTTTTTCAGCGCGTTGACATCCAGTGACGAAACGTAATTCCGTGACCCGATCAGGCCGAGCTCCTCCGCACCCCAGAAGCCGAACCGCACCGCATTGTGCACCTGCGGCGAGCTACCCAGCTGCACCGCGGTTTCCAGAACCGCGGCCACCCCGGAACCGTTGTCGTTGATGCCCGGTCCCTCGGGCACGCTGTCCAAGTGCGCGCCGACCATTACCACATCGGTAGTAGACCCCGTCTTGGTCTGGGCGATGATGTTGCGGGCCTTGAAATTCTGGGTGCTGGCATTGAGTTTGACGGTGACTGGTTCGAGGGTCGGTCCGAGCTGAGCGCGCAGCTGCACACCCACGGACTTGGTGACGCTCACCGACGGGATCTTGACATCGGTGGTTGCCCCCAGGGTCCCGCCCATCCGCTCCTCGTCGACGTTGTCAACGACGATCATGGCCACCGCGCCGCGCTGCGCCGCGACATCTTCCTTCTGGGCGAACGGGCAGTTGCCCCGGTCCACCAGCACGACAGCCCCCTGCGCCGGCACCCTGTCGTAGTCGGACGCCGTGCAGCCAGGGCTGTCGCCGGCCGGCGCGGCCACCAGCGGCCCCGTCACCCCGTCCGGCGGAGTGCCGAGACTGTACTCCAGCGCATGGGCCGGCGTACTCTTACCGGCCACCGTGACAGACCCCGTGTCAGCGTGAAACACCCGAGCCGAAAACTCCGGCGTCTCCACATTAAAACCGCTGTGGCGCAAAGCGTTTACCACGTAGTCGACGCTGGCTTCATAGCCAGGGGTGGCCACCGCCCGGGTGCCGTTGTTGGCGTTGGCAATGTCTTGAAATTTTGACAGGTGCGCCATCATCGCATCGGCGCTGACCCGGTTACGCAACGTGGCAGCAAACTCGGTCGCCGCAGTGGCGCTGGTCGCTTGCTGCGACTTGGCCGACCAGCAGCCAGCCAAACATGCGGTGAGCGCGGCCACCGCCAACACCACCGAGATCGTCTTTGATTTGTTCGCCATCGCGACCAGGTTAGACGGCCGCGCATTCGCCGCGCCGATGGGCCACTGCAATGACCGCACCCAGCGCCCCGGGTGCACCCGCGATGACGCCTCTCACCACAAATCAGGCCACGCAAACCGGCATCCAAGTAGCGTCTGAGTCCTATTGCGCCGATGCGACGTTCGGGTCACAGCGAGGCTAGACATACAGCCCAGTGAAGGGCGCAAAAGGGATGTTGCGCACCACAAACCAAGCCGCCACCAACGACAATGTCACCACCGCCGACCAGCGATGGTGCTGCCAGCTCCCGATCCGTCGACCGACCAAGCGGCCGTACGTCCAAGCCAGGTATGTCCACACCAACAGCAGCACCGCCGTCAGGCCCAGTGCATTAAACCTGGCGGCCGCCAACAGATTGCCGTGCATGAGCGAATACAACATTCGCAAACTACCGCACCCGGGGCAGTCGATACCCAACAGTGCCTTTGCGGGACACACCGGCAGCGGGCCGTTCGGCGTGGTCGGATCACTCACCCAGATCGTGGCGCACACCAACGTCGTAGCGGCGGCCACCATCAGCGGCGCACCCCACCTCAGCCTCACCGACCCTTGCCGGGTCACCACGACCGCGCCCCTGGCTTAGAACATCGCTGCAAGCATTGCCGCGTTCGTACTCGTATTCAGGGCGCCCACCGCCATCAAGATCCCATAGATGACGAACACGACCACGCCTATAACGGCTGACCAGATCGAGAGTTTCTTAGCGCTGTCGGCGGCGGCCTGCGCCTCAGCGTAACGGCCAGATGCCCATAAACCGTTGACCTGGCTGGATTTGACGATCGCAACGATCCCCAAGGGAAGGCAGCAGAACAACGTCACCAGAATGGACCACACCAGGTAGTTGTTCGGCGCTTGCCCGGCAGGCGGTTGCGGCGGGTAACCAGGCGGTGGTGGCTGTGCAGTCATCCGATTCTCCACTCAAGAGAAGTTAGCTGGCTTCAAGCGTTGCTTACCCTACCCGAGCGGCGTCGCAACGGCGGTACCAACGGAAAAACTCGCTGCGGGCATTGTTACCGCATCATCGGCTACGCGACGGCCACATCGCTAGGTTGCAGCCTCATCGCAGCCGAAATACCTTTGCTGCTTTCGGGTTTCGAACAGCGCAATTCAGCCGTTTTTTGGTTTCGTTGACAGCAACACAGCGACACTGCACGAGCCAAGCCGCGATTGATGCCGAGACAGATAATTTCTAGCGGAATGTGTTGCATGGCCGCGAGATATCCCTGCCATCCCTGTTTAGCAAAAGCCCGGTTTTTGGTGAGCACCGCACATACACTCCCCGGTGTCAGCGCAGCCGCACCGCTGGTCCGACAACCGTTAGGAGCCACCAGGATGTCTCATCTCACCACTACGCTGCGAGCCGCGACGGCTGCAGCCCTGATGAGCAGTTTTGCTTGCCCGGGCACTGGCACGGCGACCGCAGACCCCACCTCATCAGACGTGAACACGCTTGCCGGCTCTCTGTCCAAGGGCTACAACTCCAACAACTGCAGTTCCCAGACCCCACCGAGTGGCGTGCTGGCCGTACTCGAGTGCGGACAAAACGCCGACCCCGACGGGCCGGTCAAGGCCAGGTACCTGCTCTTCAGCAACGGCAGCGATATGGCCAGCTCGTTCACCACCAGTATCGGCTCGGACACCCTGGCCGACTGCGGCGACGTCAAGTCGCCCACCGTATGGCACCAGGGCAGCTCCACCGACTCGGCCGGCCAAGTGGCGTGCGGGACCTACCACGGCAGCGCCGAAGTCATCTGGACCGCTGACGCCAAAAACGTGTTGGGTGTTATCGACGCGGCCGACGGCAACGTTCCGAAGATCTATGCCTGGTGGCAGAAAAACGGTTGACCTTCGCGATTGGGCTGCAACTGGCCTATAACTGGGCCACCACCAATTCCGCCACCGCGCGCATCCCGGCAGCGTTAGGGTGCAACGGAGCCGGCCGACCCGGCGGCGCCACACTGGATTTGGTCGGCTTGGTCGTCCAGGGTTCGCCCGACCATGCGTGGTGGTGCCGGCTGGCCGCGGCCGCGCGGACAGCCTCGCAGCCGGTTGCGGCGGCGGCGTCGGCTGTGAGTCGTTCCAGGGTGCTCGCCACATGGCGACCCAGATCCACCTCCGCTTCCGAAAGCGGCCGAGCCGGCGCGCCCGCAGGCGGCAGCAGTGTCAAGTAGTCGACGAAGAAGACCCGAGCGCGTGGGGCGTGTTGGCGTACCGCCCGACCGACCCTGCACAACGAGTCGAACACCTCCTTCAGCGCTCGATCGCGTGCATCGCGGTCCAGCAGTTCACGGATACGTCCACCTATCACCGGGAGATGGCGCGCTATCCGCGGCAGCGAGGCAGCCATCAGCAACGGGACGTATCCAACGTCGTTGCCTCCGATCGTGATCGTGACCAAGGTCTCCGAACCGTCCAACGCAGTGATTTGGGGTGGAGCGCTGCCCTGGTGATCGGCCAATATGTGGGCAGTGGTGGCGCCAGAAAAGGAGACGTCGACAAGCTGCAGGTTGAGTCGCTCGGCGACCAAATGCGGGTAATTGCGCGCCGATCGACCTGACCCCCATGGCGCGCCAGCAACGCGGGGCCGGATACCGGGACCGGCCGCCATCGAACTACCCAGTGCGACATACCTGTTCATCGTCGGGCCGGACTGGAAGCCTGCGCCCAGAAGCGTTTTGGGATCCGCCCGGCCCGGCGTGCCAGATAGCCGGCGGTAACGGCGGCAGCCATCGCAGCGGCCATTGCCGGCGGGTCGACGGCCCGAGTCACCGCAGAAGCCAACAGCACAGCATCGCAGCCCAATTCCATCGCTAAGGCGGCGTCGCTCGCGGTACCGATGCCGGCGTCGAGCACCACCGGGACGCCGGCCTGAGCGACGATCATCTCGATATTGTGTGGATTGTTGATGCCAAGGCCAGTGCCAATCGGTGATCCTAGCGGCATCACCGCCGCGCAACCGGTGCCCTCCAGCCGCTGAGCCAGCGCCGGGTCGTCGTTGGTATACGGCAGAACCACAAACCCATCGTCGACTAATTGCTCTGCCGCCCTTACTAATTCAACGCCATCCGGCAGCAAGGTGCGTTCGTCGGCGATCACCTCGAGCTTGATCCAGTTGGTGTTCAACGCCTCGCGGGCCAGCTGTGCGGTCAGCACCGCCTCTGCAGCGCTGCGACACCCGGCGGTATTGGGCAGCGGCATGATGCCAAGCCGGTTGAGCAGGTCGAGCAGTCCGGTTCCACCCTCGGCGTCGACCCGGCGGATCGCGACGGTCGTCAGCTCGGTACCTGAGGCGATCAGCGCCTCTTCCAATACCGCCAAGTTTGCGGCTCCCCCGGTACCCATGATGAGCCGCGAAGCGAAGCTGCGGTCCCCGATCGTGAGTTTTGATTCAACCACCTTGCACCGCCGTAACCACTTCGAGTCGGACCGGCTCAGACCGCCCAGAAAGAGCGGGAAGCTCAGAAACTTTTGTCGCCCAGTCAGATCGAGGCAGCACTGAGAAGTCTACAGCCACTGCGATACCACCAGCCGGGAAGCCCAGCGACGCTAGCAGCGCGGCGACGGTGATCTGCTCGTCGACCTCGACCTGCTGTTCGTTGACGACGACAATCATCGGACGATCACGCTTGCGCTCCGACCGCGGCAAGTTCGGACATGATCTGTTCAGCTGTCCACGGTGCCAGCAGAAATCCCGATCGGCCGTGGCCGGCGGCGACCAGCGTCCGGTTATCCAGACGGTGCACGAGTGGCAGATTATCCGGCGTCATTGGGCGTAGCCCAGCGGCGCACTCAGCCAATTCGTACTCGCCCAACGCCGGCAGCACGGCACACGCATCGTCAAGCAGGTCACGCACTCCGGACACGACCGGAGCGTTGTCCCGGCCGTGTTCGTACTGGGTGGCACCGACGACCACGCCGTCCGCACGCGGAACCAGGTACACCTGCCGACCATGCACCCGTGCTCGAATTACCCTTTGCAGCAACGGCATACAACCATATCGCCAACGCAAACGCAGCACCTCTCCCTTCACCGGACGGACCGGTAGGCCGGGCCACAACGCGGGCGCGTCAATGCCGTTGGCAATCACTACCGCGTCTGCGTCAACATCGGATAGGTCGTTCACCGGCGCGGCCCACCGCACCCCTAGACGCTCGCAGTCTAAGCACAGCGCGTCGAGCAAGGCCCGGTTGTCCACTGCCAGTTCGGTCGGCGCCCGAAAACCATGTCGGACGCCTTGTGCCAGCAGGGGTTCGACGTCGCGGGCAGCTGACTCCCAGATCACCGGGTGGCCTTGCGTGGACAACCAGTCCGCAACCGTGCGCAGGTCAGCGACATCGGCTTGGTCGACGGCCACCACCAGCGACTCGCGTGCGGTAATCACCTCCGGCGCCAGCCCGTCGGTAAATCCGCCTTGGTGCCACAACCGCAGCGACTCGAGGCCCAGCTGCAACAGCCGTTCCTCGCCGGGCCAGCCTTCGCTGTGCGGGGCCAGCATGCCCCCGGCAACCCAGGACGCGCCGTGCTCGCGGGTTCGGTGTACCCGCACGGACCATCCAGCCTGCGCTGCGCGGCGTGCCACCGACAACCCGATGACGCCGCCGCCGATAACGCCCAGCGACCCCGTGGGTGGGCCTGACGGCATCTTTGGCCTCCCTTCGCCGGCATGATCCGGATCAGGTGTGACGGTAAGGGCAGGTCCGAAGTGCAAGCTGGCTTGCACAAACTTGCACAAAGGGGTAGCCCACTCTCAGCCCCGCTCCCGGGACTCCCGTGTCTCTAGTTCTTCGGGTCCCACGCTAGCGCGCTAGCGTCGCGGTGTGCACGAACCTCATGGGCAGTCCGCGATCCGTCTGGCCACCCGTCTCGCCAAGGCGAAGCTGTATCTTTGCACCGACGCGCGGCGTGAGCGCGGCGACTTAGCCCAATTTGTCGACGCCGCCTTGGCCGGCGGGGTGGACATCGTCCAGCTGCGCGACAAGGGTTCCGTCGGTGAGCAACAGTTTGGGCCGCTGGAAGCACGCGACGAGCTAGCCGCGTGCGAGATCCTCGCCGACGCGACGCGACGGCACGGCGCCCTGTTCGCGGTCAACGACCGCGCCGATATTGCCCGTGCGGTGGGCGCCGACGTGCTGCACCTGGGGCAGGGTGATCTGCCGCCTGACCTGGCGCGACAGATCGTGGGTCGGCACACGCTGCTCGGCCTGTCCACCCATAACCGAAACCAGGTTGCCGCCGCCGCGGCCGCCTTGAACGCCGGCATGCTCGACTATTTCTGCGTCGGGCCTTGCTGGCCCACCCCGACCAAACCGGGCCGGCCGGCTCCGGGTCTTGAACTGGTGCGGGCCGCCTCTCAAATCAGCTCTGAACTCGCCGGCGACAAACCGTGGTTCGCTATCGGCGGTATCGACGCGCAGCGGCTGCCCGACGTGCTCCATGCCGGTGCCCGCCGGATCGTGGTGGTGCGGGCCATCACCGCGGCCGACGACCCACGGGCCGCGGCCGAACAGCTTATTTCGGCGCTGAGAGCAACGAGCTGATCCGGCGACTCAACTGCGACGGTGCCTGATCCGCGTCACCCGGCATACACCAGACGAAGACTCCCGTCTCAATCTCGACGGTGCGAGGCAGGCCCTGCCGGCGTTGGTCGCCGCGATCTAGCGGCACGGTGGCCGGGGCGGTGCGCAGCCGTTGCCAGCTGGCGGCCAACCCGGGATGCAGCGGCAGGTCGGCCACCTCGAACTCAGCAACCCAACGCAATTCGGCGCTTTCCCGGTTGGGCACGGTGTGCAGCAACTCGCGGGCATCGGCGACAACCGTGGTGTAGGTCCAGGTAGTACCCCTGAGCGCGGAGACCTCGGCCGTCACCACCGTCGCCCGTACCGCGAGTCGCTCTGCGGTG
Source organism: Mycobacterium haemophilum DSM 44634 (assembly GCF_000340435.2). NCBI lineage: Bacteria > Bacillati > Actinomycetota > Actinomycetes > Mycobacteriales > Mycobacteriaceae > Mycobacterium > Mycobacterium haemophilum. The sequence continues at coordinate 486,708 of NZ_CP011883.2, read as the reverse complement.
AGACCGGCCTCTTCGCGAGCTTCGCGGACCGCGGTCTCCTCGGGGGTCTCGTGGCTATCCCGAGCGCCACCAGGCAAACCCCAGGTGCCGCCTTGATGACTCCACGACGCCCGATGCTGCAGTAGCACCGCGGGGGTGCCGTCGCGCTGCGGTGCCCGAAGCAGCAGACCGGCCGCGCCATACCGACCCCAGTAGTGGACGCCGCTGTCGGATACCACCCATCCGTCACCGTCGCCCTGCACGCGTTTCAGGATATGCAGATCAATTGGGTCCGCCTCCCCCATCCGCGGCAACATTCTCTTAGAATTCGCTTATAGAGGTTCGAGACGGCCAACACAAGATGCCGAAAGAATGGGGTCGGAGCAGACGTGACGGTTGAGCTGGCGCACCCGTCGACCGAGCCGCTAGGGTCTCGGTCGCCGGCCGAACCGGCCCATCCCCGCTGGTGGTTCGTCTCGACCACACCGGGCCGCATCTTGACTATCGGCATCGTTTTGGCAGCTCTGGGCGGCCTCAGCGCGTTCGCCACCTCGACGACCATCAACCACCGGCAGCAAGTGCTGACTACCGTGCTGAGCCACACCGAGCCGCTGTCGTTCGCCGCTGGACGGCTTTACACCACGTTGTCAGTTGCCGACGCCGCGGCGGCTACCGCGTTCATCGCCCAAGCTGAACCGCGCACCGTCCGGCTGCGTTACGAAGAGGCCATCACCGACGCCGCGGTGGCGGTGACCCGGGCGTCGGCCGGACTGACCGACGCCCGGCTGGTGGAATTGCTGGGCCGGATCAACGCCGAACTGGCCGTCTACACCGGGTTGATCGAGATCGCCCGCACCAATAACCGGGAAGGCAACCCGGTCGGGTCGTCGTACCTGTCGGAGGCATCGGGGCTGATGCAATCGACAATCCTGCCCGCAGCACAAGAGCTCTACCGGGAGACGTCGAACCGGGTAGATAGCGAAACCACCGCATCGACTCAAATTCCGCTCCCGGTGATTCTCATCGTCGCCACCACCGTGGTCTTCGGTGCGTTATCCCACCGCTGGTTGGCCCGGCGCACGAGACGCCGGATCAACCCCGGTCTCGTGGTGGGTGCGCTCTGCATCCTCGTCATGGTGATGTGGGTCGGAACCGCGTTGACGATTTCCACGACCGCCAGCCGTAGCGCCAAAGACACCGCGGCCGAGTCACTGAGAACCGTTACCAACGTCGAGATCACCGCTCAGCAAGCGCGAGCTGACGAGACGCTGTCGCTGATCCGGCACGGCGATGACGAGAGCCGGAGGAAGGCGTTCTACACCCGCATCGACACCATGCACCAAGAGATCAGCCAATACTTGTCCCGCAGCGACGCCGTCGACAAGGAAGACCTGCAAGGCGTCGACCAGCTGCTGGTCCGCTGGCGGCAGGCGAATGATCGGATGAACTCCTACATCTCGGTAGGTAACTATCGGGCCGCCACCAAGGTCGCGCTGGGTAGCGGTGAGGACGACTCCACCCCCGCGTTCGACAAACTCGACGACGAGTTGGTCAAGACGATGGACCAAAGCCGCACCCGCTTGCGCCAGGACGTCCTGAGTGCGCGCAGTGGGTTATCCGGCGCCCAGATCGGTGGCATGGTGCTCAGCCTGGGCGCCGCCATCGCGGTCGCCCTCGGCCTGTGGCCGCGGCTGAAGGAGTATCGGTGATGCCGCGCCAGCCCAGGATCCAGCGAGCCTGCAGTGTGCTCGGCACGGCGATGGTGCTGGCCGCTTGCAGCCATGCGGAGCCCCTGATAGTGGCCACCGTGCCGACCCTGCCGCCACCCACACCGGTCGGCATGGAGCAAGTGCCGCCGGAACCCCCGCCGCCGCGCGACAACACCGAGGAAGACTGCAACCCCACCGCCAGCCTGCGCCCCTTCCCCACCAAGGCCGAAGCTGACGCTGCGGTAGCCGAGATCCGCGCCCGCGGCCGACTGATCGTCGGGCTCGACATCGGTAGCAACCTGTTCAGCTTCCGCGACCCGATCACCGGCGAAATCACCGGATTCGACGTCGACATCGCCGGCGAGGTAGCGCGCGACATCTTCGGCACCCCATCACATATCGAGTACCGCATCCTGTCGACCACAGAGCGCATCACCGCGCTGCAGAAATCGGAGGTCGACATCGTCGTCAAGACGATGACGATCACCTGCGAGCGACGCAAGCTAGTGAACTTCTCCACCGTCTACCTCGACGCCAACCAGCGCATCCTCGCCCCGCGTGACTCACCAATCACCAAGCCGTCCGACCTGTCCAACAAACGAGTCTGCGTGACACGGGGCACTACCTCGCTGCACCAGGTCCGCGAGATCACACCACCGCCGATCATCGTGTCGGCGGAAAACTGGGCTGACTGCCTGGTGGCAATGCAGCAGCGGGAGATCGACGCCATCAGCACCGACGACTCGATCCTGGCCGGGCTGGTCGAGGAAGACCCCTACTTGCACATCGTCGGGCCCAATATGGCCACCCAGCCCTATGGCATAGGGATCAACTTGGACAACACCACGCTGGTCCGGTTCGTCAACGGCACACTAGAGCGCATCCGCAGGGACGGCACCTGGAACACGTTGTACCGCAAGTGGTTAACGGTCCTCGGGCCGGCGCCGGCCCCGCCCATACCGAGGTATGTGGATTGATGGCCGAGTCCATGAAGAAAGAACACATCGACCCCGACACCGAAGACGTGGGCCCGGCCACCCAGCGGGCAGACCTGCCGTCCGGCGCAACGGAAGGGCGCCCACAGGCCACCCAGGCGGTATTCCGGCCCGATTTCGACGACGACGATGACCTTCCGCATATCTCTGTCCCCAGCGTGGACACCGAGCCGCAAGACCGGATAACGCCGGCGACCAGGACGCTACCGCCGATCAGACAGCTCGGCGGCGGACTCGTGGAGATCCGCCGGGTGCGCGATATCGATCCGCTTGAGGCCTTGATGACCAATCCGGTGGTGCCGGAATCCAAGCGGTTCTGCTGGAACTGCGGACGGCCGGTCGGCCGGTCCGACTCGGAGGGCCAGGCGGCTGAGGGGACTCAAGGGGCTAAGGAGGGCTGGTGCCCCTACTGCGGCAGTCCGTATTCGTTCCTACCCCAGCTGGGGCCCGGAGACATCGTCGCCGGTCAGTACGAGGTCAAGGGCTGCATCGCGCACGGCGGGTTGGGCTGGGTCTACCTAGCGCTCGACCACAACGTCAACGACCGGCCGGTGGTGCTCAAGGGCCTGGTGCACTCCGGTGACGCCGAGGCGCAGGCGATCGCGATGGCCGAACGGCAATTCCTCGCCGAGGTGGTGCACCCGCAGATCGTTCAGATCTTCAACTTTGTCCAGCACAAAGACACACACGGGGATCCGGTCGGCTACATCGTCATGGAATACATCGGCGGGCAATCGCTGAAACGGGGCTCAAAGAAGGGCAAGGGCGAGAAACTGCCGGTCGCCGAGGCGATCGCCTACCTGCTGGAAATCCTGCCCGCGCTGAGCTATCTGCATTCCATCGGCTTGGTCTACAACGACCTGAAGCCGGAGAACATCATGCTCACCGAAGAGCAACTCAAACTGATTGACCTAGGCGCGGTGTCGCGGATCAACTCGTTCGGCTACCTCTACGGCACACCCGGCTATCAGGCGCCCGAGATCGTGCGGACCGGTCCGACGGTGGCCACCGACATCTACACCGTGGGCCGCACGCTCGCGGCGCTCACGTTGAACCTGCGCACCCGCAACGGCCGCTACGTGGACGGGCTGCCCGAAGACGATCCGGTGTTGACCACCTACGACTCTTTTGCCCGGTTGCTGTGCCGCGCCATCGACCCCGATCCACGGCGCCGCTTCAGCTCCGCGGAGGAGATGTCCGCGCAGCTGATGGGTGTGTTGCGGGAGGTGGTTGCCCAAGACACTGGGGTGCCGCGGGCCGGCCTGTCGACCATCTTCAGCCCGAGCCGCTCGACATTCGGCGTGGACCTGCTGGTCGCCCACACCGACGTGTATTTGGACGGCCGGGTGCATTCGGAGAAGCTCACCGCCAAGGAGATCGTGACGGCGCTGCAGGTTCCGCTGGTTGATCCGACCGACGTGGCCGCCCCGGTGCTGCAGGCGACGGTGCTCTCCCAGCCGGTGCAGACACTGGACTCGCTGCGTGCAGCCCGGCACGGTGCTCTGGACGCGCAGGGTATCGACTTGACCGAGTCGGTTGAGCTGCCACTGATGGAAGTCCGTGCGCTGCTGGACCTGGGCGATGTGGCCAAGGCCACCCGGAAACTCGACGACCTGGCCGATCGGGTCGGCTGGCAGTGGCGGTTGGTCTGGTATCGCGCCGTCGCCGAGCTCCTCACCGGCGACTACGACTCGGCCACCAAACATTTCACCGAGGTGCTGGACACCTTTCCCGGTGAGCTGGCACCCAAGCTCGCGCTGGCCGCCACCGCCGAGCTGGCCGGCGAGTCCGACGAGCACAAGTTCTACCGGACGGTGTGGCACACCAACGACGGCGTGATCTCAGCGGCTTTCGGACTGGCCAGATTCCAGTCGGCCGAAGGCGATCGAACCGGCGCCGTGCGCACTCTTGATGAAGTGCCGCCTACCTCGCGCCATTTCACCACCGCCCGCCTGACCAGTGCGGTGACCCTGCTGTCCGGCCGGTCCACCAGCGAAATCACCGAGCAGCAGATCCGCGACGCCGCCCGGCGAGTGGAGGCGCTGCCGCCCACCGAACCACGTGTGCTGCAGATCCGCGCTCTGGTATTGGGAGGCGCGATGGACTGGCTAGCCAATAACGAGGCCAGCACCAATCACATCCTCGGTTTTCCGTTCACGAAACACGGATTGCGACTAGGTGTCGAGGCGTCGCTGCGCAGCCTGGCCCGGATCGCGCCCACCCAACGGCACCGCTACACCCTGGTGGACATGGCCAACAAGGTGCGGCCCACCAGTACGTTCTAGTGCTCGAGGTTTCATCGACTGTGCGTCTAGGGATTCGACACGCCGATGAGCTCCACCCTTGGCGCACAGTCAAAGCCGTCAGCGCACACTCGATGCCGCCAGCGCAGCCCGGACCCGACCGACGATGTGGGCGGGGCGGTCCTCCGCGACGACCCGGACGATGATCCACCCCATCCGCTCCAGCGTTTCCAGCCGGCGAATGTCTTTGACGTATTGCCGACGGTCGGTCCGATGTTGATCGCCGTCATATTCCACCGCGACCATGCACTCCGCCCAGCCTAAATCGAGGTAGGCGAATGGCATTCCGTCCACCCCGAGCACCGGGATCTGGGTCTGCGGTCTAGGCAGACCAGCGTCGATGAGAAGCAGCCGCAAGTAGCTTTCTCGGGGCGATTGCGCGCCCGCGTCGACCAGCTCCAGCGCGGCCTCCAGCCGACGCAGTCCCGGCGAGCGGGGGTGGCACTTGGCGATGCGCAGCACGTCATCGACCTTGAAACCCGTTGCCCGGGCGAGCGCGTCCAACCGAGCAACCGCCGAGCGGACTGCCCCGCGCCTGCCGATATCGAACGCGGTCCGTCGAGACCACAGCCAGGCGGCAGAGATGCGCAGCTCAAGTGAAGCCTCAACGTCGTTCGCTAGGTAGACATTCGCCGAACACCGCGCGATAGCGGGTCCGCAGTTGATGCCGACTCAGCGTTCCCGACGCCAGCGCCTCGCTGCCGATGAACGGTTGCCCCATATCCCGCATGGCCCGAACAATCGCACAACAACCGCATGCCACGACTTCGCCTATGCACAGGGCTTCGAGTGTGCGTCCACGGCGGGAAAATCGCCGAAATTCCACCCTTAGCGCACAGTGAACGCCGTGAACGCACACTCAGCAAAAGCCCACCGCCGCTGCTGCGTCCTGGGATTCCTATGACCCGGCCAGCACATGCATGCAGTCGCGCGCAATGGCCAGTTCTTCATTGGTTGGCACCACCAGCACAGCAATCGGTGAGGCGTCCGTGGAAATGCGAGCAATCTGCCCCGTTCCGGCGCTGAGGTTACGGCGCTGGTCAAGCACGATGCCCAGTTCCCCGATGCCGGTCAACGCATCGCGACGCACTGTCGCGTCATTTTCACCGATCCCTGCGGTGAAGCTCACCACGTCGGTGTGCCCCAGCACCGCCAGGTAGGCTCCAATGTACTTACGTAACCGGTGAATAAACACGTCGTATGCCAATTGTGCTGAGTTATCACCTGATTCGATCATCGCGTGTAGTCGCCGAAAGTCACGCTCCCCTGCCAGACCTACCAGCCCCGACCGGTGATTGAGCATGGAGTCGATCTCGTCGACACCCATCTGGGCGCTGCGCCACAGGTAGCTGACAACGCTGGGGTCTATATCACCGCTGCGGGTGCCCATCACCAAACCCTCCAGCGGCGTCAGGCCCATGGACGTGTCAAGTGGCCGACCGCCGGCGATCGCCGAGGCCGAGGCACCGTTACCCAGGTGCAGCACAATCTGATTCAGACTGTGGTACGACCGCTCCAGGAAGGCAGCGGCCTGCTCACTTACGTACCGATGAGACGTGCCATGGAATCCATAGCGGCGAATTTGCCATCGCTCGGCCAGCCGACGATCGATGGCGTAGGCCGCGGCCGCTGATGGTAGGTCATGAAAGAAAGCGGTGTCGAACACCGCGATGTGCGGAATGTCGGGCAGCAACTTCCGTGCCACCTCGATTCCTTTCACCGCGGGCGGATTATGTAGCGGGGCCAGCGTCGACAGCTTCTTAAGCTCAGCGACAACCACATCATCCAGCAGTGTCGGATGATGGAACTCGTTGCCACCATGCACCACCCGATGCCCAACCGCCGCCAGGTCAGCAGTCTGTAAGTTACTGCCAGCCTCGGTCAATTGCTTGAAAGCCAACCGCAGTGCGGCTTGGTGGTCGGCGACCGGGGAGGATTCTTCGCCGATCCGCTCGATGTGGCCGGACGCCCGCGATACACCCGCATCGGGTTCGACCAGTTGATATTTGAGCGACGACGAGCCGGAGTTAATCACCAGCACAAGACGGGCCCGGGTTTCAGTAGTCATGGATACCCTGCGCCTGGATAGCGGTGATGGCCACGGTGTTGACGATGTCCTCGACCGAAGCACCCCGGGACAGGTCATTGACCGGCCTACGCAACCCTTGCAGCACCGGACCAATCGCGATCGCCCCGGCGGTCCGCTGCACCGCCTTGTACGTGTTGTTGCCGGTGTTCAGATCGGGAAAGATCAGTACCGTCGCGTGACCGGCCACCGGCGAATCACGCATCTTGGTAGCCGCAACCGAGGGCTCCACGGCGGCGTCGTACTGGATGGGCCCCTCGACCGCCAACTGCGGATCCCGAATGCGCACCAACTCCGTTGCGGCCCTGACCTTGTCGACGTCAGCCCCGCTGCCTGAATCACCGGTCGAGTAGGACAGCATTGCTACTCGCGGCTCAATGCCAAACTGTGCCGCGGTGCGCGCTGAGCAGATCGCGATATCGGCGAGCTGTTCGGGTGTCGGGTTTGGGACGATCGCACAGTCACCGTATGCCAGCACCCGATCGGGCAGGCACATCATGAAAATGCTGGACACCGTGGAGACGCCGGGAACCGTTCTGATGATCTCAAACGCTGGGCGAACAGTGTGCGCGGTGGTGTGGGCGGCGCCGGATACCATGCCGTCGACCATGCGGTTGAACACCAGCATGGTGCCGAAATACGAGAAGTCGTGCATAATCTCGCGGGCCCGCTCGACGGTGATTCCCGATGTCTTGCGCAACTGAGCGTACTGGTCGGCGAACTGGTGGCGCAATTCGCTAACGTGCGGGTTGATCACCTTCACGCCGTCCAGGTCGACTCCGAGTTCTGCTGAGCGCAAGCGGATTTGGGCCTCATCACCCAGGATGGTCAGGTCGGCGACATGGCGCTGAAGTAGGCGGCCGGCAGATTTGAGGATGCGGTCGTCGTCGCCTTCGGGAAGAACGATGTGCTTGCGATCCGAACGTGCTTGTTGCTGCAGGCGATAGGTGAACATCTGTGGTGTGGTAACAGTCGGGATCGGGATGGCAAGCTGGGCCAACAGGTCCGCGACATCAACGTGGCGGTCCATCAGTGCCAGTGCCGTATCGATCTTGCGCTGCGCGGTTGCCGTGAGCCGGCCGCGAGCCGAAGCGGCCGCGCTAGCCGTCTCGTAGGTACCCAGTGCGGTGGCGATGATCGGCAACCTCAACCGCAGCCCCGAGACCAGCGCCGCGATCGACGGATGCAGTTCGAACCCACCGTTGAGAATGATGCACGAAAGCGCCGGAAACCCTTCGGCGGCATGGGCACTGGTGACGGCGAGCACCACATCGGAGCGGTCGCCGGGGGTAATGACCGCTATCCCGTCATGCAGCCGTTCCAGCACATGGTCGACGGTCATCCCGGCAACCAGCACGTCGGTGACTTCACGGTCCCACAGCGGCGCGTCACCGCTGATGGGCGTCCCGGTCACGGCCGTCTTCAGTTCGGTCACCGTCGGCGCCGACAGCAGCGGCTCGTCGGGCAGCACATAGCTGCGCGGGACGAAGGTGCGCAGTGCCTCGCGCACGTCCTCGAGTTGTGCCGGGTTGCACCGATTCGCCACCACCGCCGCGGCGTGGGCGCGCTGGGCGGCCAGCTCTCCCAAGCACACACCGACAACATCGACGACGTCGTCGGGGCTGCGGCCTTTGGCGCTCACCGCAAGCAGCATCGGTGCGCCGAGATTGACCGCGATGCGGGCGTTGACCGAAAGCTCGGTGGGAGTGGCCCCCACTCCCAGGTCGGTGTAGTCGCTGCCGACGATCACGACGGCGTCGCATGCCTCGGCCATGGCGTGATACGCGTCAACAATGTCGACGATCGCGGCGTCGGTGTCGGCGTGCAGCTGTTGGTAGGTCACGCCGACGCATTGTTGGTAGGGCAAGCCCGCGGTGGTATGAGCCAGCAGCAGCTCCAGGATGTAGTCGCGTGCATCATCGGCCCGGGTGATCGGCCGGAACACACCGACTTTGGCGACCGTGGCGGAAAGTCGGTGCAGGATCCCCAGCGCGATCGTCGCCTTGCCCGACGCCGGTTCGGGCGCGGCGATGTAGATCGCAGATTCGGCGGCCACCCGCCCGCCTTCAGTCCAGCCGCCGCAGCCTGGGCGCCAGATCCGTCTCAAACAGCTCGAGGAACCGGCGCTGGTCATGACCGGGCGCATGGAACACCAGATGGTTGAGGCCCCACGTCACGTATTGACCAACCTTTTCTACGGCTTCGTCGGGGTCCGACGCCACGATCCAGCGCTTGGCAACCTGTTCGATCGGCAGTGCGTCGGCGGCCTTCTCCATCTCGATCGGGTCGTCAATGCTGTGCTTCTGCTCGGCGGTCAGCGACAGCGGCGCCCAGAACCGGGTGTTCGACAGCGCCAGCTCGGGGTCGGGGTCGTAGGACATCTTGATTTCGATCATCTTGTCGATGTCGTCGGCGTTTCGGTCCGCCGCTGCTGCACCTTGTAGGACGGCGGGCATCAGCTTTTCGGTGTACAGCTCCTCACCCTTGCCGGAGGTGCAGATGAAGCCGTCGCCGGCGCGGCCCGCATATTTGGCCACCGCCGGGCCGCCCGCGGCAATGTAGATCGGCACGCCGCCTTCGGGTACGTCGTAAATCGAGGCGCCTTTGAGCTGGTAGTAGTCGCCATCGAAGTCGACGCGGTCACCGCGCCACAGCTCTCGCATCAGCCGCACGGACTCACGCAGCCGAGCGAACCGCTCCTTGAACTCCGGCCAAACACCCTGATACCCGGTGGCGATCTCGTTCAGCGCCTCACCGGTGCCAACTCCGAGGAAGACCCGGTCCGGGTAGAGGCAGCCCATGGTGGCAAAGGCCTGCGCGATGACGGCAGGGTTGTAGCGAAACGTCGGGGTGAGCACCGAGGTGCCCAGCAGAATCCGGTTGGTGCGCTCACCGACTGCAGTCATCCACGACAGCGAGAATGGCGCATGCCCGCCCTGGTGGCGCCACGGCTGGAAATGGTCACTGACGGTGGCGCTGTCCATCCCGTGAGCTTCGGCGGCAACCGCGAGTTCGACCAGCTCACGCGGTGCGAATTGTTCAGCTGACGCCTTATATCCAAGTCTCAGTTCAGCCACTCGTTCTTTCTACTCCTCGCGGCGATCGCAAGCGCGGCCGAGCCGGGCGCTGGGGGTCGCCACGCATCGGACCCGTGGCGATCGCAAGCGCGGCCGAGCCGGGCCGGGCGCAGCGGGTCGCCACGCATCGGATTTAGACTCTCGGGCATGGCAGCGGCGACACTCTTCCAGGTCACCGACTCGGTGCATTTTGCGCGCGGCGACGCGGTGAATTGGGCGCTGGTTACCGACGACACCGGCGTCATGTTGATCGACGCCGGCTATCCCGGCGACCGCGAAGACGTGCTGACCTCACTGCGCCAGCTTGGCTATGAGGCCGGCGATGTGCGCGCTATTCTGTTGACCCACGCGCACATCGACCATATGGGTTCGGCGATCTGGTTCGCCAGCGAACACCGCACTCCGGTGTACTGCCATGCCGACGAGGTGGGCCACACCAAACGGGAGTACTTAGAACAGATCTCGCTGCTCGATATCGCGATGCGCATGTGGCGACCGCGGTGGGCGATCTGGTCCGTTCACGTGCTTCGCAACGGCGGCCTGGTCCGCGACGGTATCCCGACCGCCCAGCCACTGACCGCGGAGACGGCCGCCGGGCTGCCGGGTCACCCGATGGCTATTTTCACTCCAGGACACACCGGCGGGCATTGTTCGTATGTCGTCGACGGCGTGCTGATCAGCGGTGACGCACTAATCACCGGCCATCCGCTGCTGCGTCACCGTGGACCGCAGCTACTGCCGGCGGTGTTCAGCCATAGCCAGCAGCAGTGTCTGCGCAGCCTGGACGCGCTGGGCCTGCTGGAAACCCACATCCTGGCGCCTGGCCACGGCGAGCTATGGCGCGGCCCTATCCGCGAGGCCACCGAAGCGGCGTTGAAACGAGCCGGAGTGCCGACACACTGAGTGATGCTGGGAATTGATATCGCATGCGATATCAATTCCCAGCATCAGGCGTCAGTGCGACGCCTCAGAACCAGCCCAACGGCGGCCCGCCAACCAAGCAACAATGCCGCGGTAACCGACGCGGCTACCACCACGAAACTCGCTGCCACACCCGCGGAACTGGCTTTGCGCAACGCCATGCCGACCACCACGGTGCACAGCCAGACAACGACGCCGGTGGGGACGACAGCCGTAGGCCGCCGCCAGCCGCGAGACGCCAGCCACCCGATAACCGTTCCGGTGAGAAACGGCCACGAGGTCGCCGCGACGCCGGTGACAGTAAGCCCTTCGGCGTGACTGCGGCGCCCGACAGCGCAAAACACCAGCACGGCGACGATATCGGTGGCTAGCCATGCCAGCACGCGCCGCGGTCGCATGCAGCGAGACTACGCGACTCCTTGACCCCGCCGCGGCGGTGAACCTAGATTCGTCGGCAATGAGCACCGATTCGCACGCACGGCTAGCGGTGGTGACCGGCGCCGGATCGGGTATCGGCAAGGCAATAGCGCTGGCGTTCGCCGCACAGGGCGGCCGGTCGGGACCGCACCGATTCAATTCATCAACGCCACACCCGAGTTCGCAGCCACGGTGGTGGCTATCAACCCGTTCCGCCGGCTGGCCCGGCCCGAGGAGGTCACCGCCCCGATGCTGTATTCGCATCCGACACCGCATCGTTTATTACCGGCCAGGTGATCAGCGTCAGCGGTGGCTTAACAATGGCAGGCTGACCCTATGAGCACACAAGTACCGCCCGCTTTCGACCGATATGACCCGCTGGGCCTCGACGCATCTCTGTCCAGCGACGAGATCGCGGTGCGCGACACGGTCAGAAAGTTTTGCGCAGAGCATGTCACCCCATACGTCGCCGACTGGTTCGAGGCCGGCGAGCTTCCGGTCGCGCGCGAACTCGCAAAGCAGTTCGGCGAACTCGGGCTGCTCGGCATGCACTTGCACGGCTACGGATGTGGCGGTGCCTCGGCCGTGCACTATGGCCTGGCCTGTGTCGAACTGGAGGCCGCCGACTCCGGCATTAGGTCGATGATCTCGGTGCAGGGCTCGCTGGCGATGTTCGCGATCTGGAACAACGGGTCCGAGGAGCAAAAGCGGCGGTGGCTGCCTGCGATGGCGGCCGGTGCCCTGCTCGGCTGCTTCGGGTTGACCGAGCCCGACGTCGGATCCGATCCCGCCGCGATGAAAACCCGGGCGCGGCGCGACGGCTCGGATTGGGTAATCAACGGTCGCAAGATGTGGATCACCAACGGCTCGGTCGCCGATGTCGCGATCGTGTGGGCCGCCACCGACGAGGGGATTCGAGGCTTCATTGTGCCCACCGACACGCCAGGATTCACCGCCAACACCATCCACCACAAGCTCTCGCTGCGGGCGTCGATCACCAGCGAGCTGGTGCTCGACGACGTTCGCCTGCCCGCCGATGCGATGTTGCCCGAGGCACGGGGTCTCAGAGGGCCGTTGTCCTGCCTGTCGGAGGCGCGCTACGGGATTATCTGGGGGGCAATGGGCGCGGCGCGGTCGGCCTGGCAAGCCGCGCTCGACTATGCGACGCAGCGCACCCAGTTCGGTCGTCCGATCGCCGGATTTCAGCTGACCCAGGCAAAACTCGTTGACATGGCGATTGAACTGCACAAGGGTCAGCTGTTGTCGCTGCACCTCGGCCGCCTCAAGGACAGCGTCGGGCTGCGTCCCGAGCAGGTCAGCTTCGGCAAACTCAACAACACGCGTGAGGCCATCAAAATCTGCCGAACAGCTCGAACAATATTGGGCGGCAACGGGATATCGCTCGAGTACCCGGTCATCCGGCACATGGTCAATCTGGAATCGGTGCTGACCTACGAGGGCACACCCGAGATGCATCAGCTGGTGCTGGGGCAGGCTTTCACGGGTAGCGACGCCTTCCGCTAACGCTGCCGGTGGGCGCGGTGACCGTTGCGATCGCCGTCGCGGTCACCTACACCCCCGAGGCCTTCGACCAGCGGGGCAACCACAGCAACGAAGCTGACATACTGTTCTGCAAGATCGGTGCCCGGTGGTACCGAACGATGCATCACCGATGATGCCACCAGGGAGATAGCCATGGGAGTTATCACACATCGGATCGCTATCCTCATCGCCGCGTGCGGTCTGTCTTTGGTGGCTGCGGTCGAGATGCCCACGGCCGCTGCCGATCCCACCGCCACCCTGCCCCCGATGACATCCACCGGCAGTGGACCAATCATCGGTGGCGGAGGCGCCGCAGCGGAGCAGCAGATGTCACAGCAACTGAAAAGCCTCGGCGATGCCAATGTCCAAGAGGTTGACGGCTCGGACGCAGCTCAATTCATCACGGCTGCAGCCGCTGTCGCCAACCGTGACCTCGCCTCCCCCTTCATGTCATTGCAGCGAGCGTTGGGATGCCAACAGAACAACGCGGGGTTCGGGGCACGTGCCTACCGACGGACCGACGGGCAGTGGGGAGGCGCGATGCTGGTCATCACCAAGAGCTCGTTCCCCAACGTCGACGCCCTGACCGCCTGCGCCAAGTCCAGTTGGCGTCGAGCCACGGCGGGCGGGCTCAATTCGATGTGCAACAGCGGCTGGGCCTACCCCCCTCCGGCGCTAAGTAACCGCGGCGCTGAGACCTACTACGTCTTGCTCGCCGGCACCGCCTCAGACTTCTGCAGTGCGCTCAACGGCAACTACCGGAACAATGCCTCCGGGTGGCCGTAGGCAAGGATAGCGGGTCAGTGGAGTCGTACGGTGTAACCCAGAGACTCGAAGGACCGGAAAAGGAGAAGCATGTCGCGCCCATCCAGCGAGCCCTCGGCTGTCACTAGTCACCACCGCGTCGTCATCATCGGAAGCGGATTTGGCGGCCTGAATGCGGCCAAGGCGCTCAACCGGACCGACGTTGACATCACCCTCATCTCGAAGACAACCACTCATCTGTTCCAGCCGCTGCTGTATCAAGTGGCCACCGGGATCTTGTCCGAAGGAGATATCGCCCCGACCACCCGGCTGATCCTGCGTAAACAAAAGAATGTCCGGGTGCTGCTGGGTGAGGTCAACGCCATCGACCTGAACGCGAAGACGGTCACATCGAAATTGATCGACATGGAGACGGTAACACCCTACGACAGCCTCATCGTGGCCGCCGGCGCGCAGCAGTCGTACTTCGGCAACGACGAGTTCGCCACCTTCGCGCCCGGCATGAAGACCATCGACGATGCCCTGGAGCTGCGCGGTCGCATCCTCGGCGCGTTCGAGGCCGCCGAGGTCGCCACCGATCCGGCCGAGCGGGAACGCCGGCTGACGTTCGTGGTCGTCGGCGCCGGACCGACCGGCGTCGAGGTGGCCGGACAGATCGTCGAACTCGCCGAACGAACTCTGGCTGGGGCATTTCGGACCATTACGCCCAGTCAGTGCCGGGTGGTCTTGCTCGACGCCGCGCCCTTGGTGCTGCCGCCGATGGGAGAAAAGCTGGGTAACAAGGCGCAGCGCCGGCTGGAAAAGATGGATGTCGAAGTCCAGCTCAACGCGACGGTGACCGCCGTCGACTACAAAGGCATCACCATCAAAGATAAGGGCGGCGGTGAACGCCGCATCGAATGCGCGTGCAAGGTGTGGGCCGCGGGCGTGGCCGCCAGCCCGCTGGGCAAGATGATCGCCGAGCAGTCCGATGGCACCGAAATCGACCGCGCCGGACGGGTGATCGTGGAGCCCGACCTCACCGTCAAGGGACACCCGCACGTCTTTGTGATCGGCGATCAGATGTCGGTGCCCGGTGTACCGGGAATGGCGCAGGGGGCGATTCAGGGGGCGCACTACGCCACCACAGTGATCAAGCACGCGGTGAAAGGCCACGACGATCCGGCCAATCGTAAGCCGTTCAAGTATTTCAACAAGGGCAGCATGGCGACGATCTCCCGATACAGCGCGGTCGCGCAGGTCGGCAAGTTGGAGTTCGCCGGCTTCATCGCTTGGTTGGCGTGGCTGGTGCTGCACCTGTACTACCTGATCGGCCATCGGAACCGGATCGCCGCCCTGTTCGCCTGGGGGATCTCCTTCTTGGGTCGCACTCGCGGCCAGATGGCCATTACCAGTCAGATGATCTACGCCAGACTGGTCATGAACTGGATGGAGCAACACACGCAGGCGCAAGGCGTTCTTGCCGCCGCCGAAGAAGCCGAACACGCCGAACAATCGGCCGCCGGCTAACGGTCGCCGGGTTCCAGCGTGACGAATAGTTTTGTCCTACAGGGTATCCCAGTCATATCCGCCGCGCCGTAGGCGCTTTTCCCCCGAGTTAACGCGAAGGATCAGGGGCGACGGTGAAGGCGTAGGCGCAGATCCTTGGGTTTGAGTGACACTGTCTCTGACACCTGAAGTTGGTAACCCGGGTATGGCTCCAAGGTGAATTGGTGCAGAATCATCGCTAGCGTCAGCAGGATTTCATGGAGGGCGAACTGCCTGCCGATGCATGCCCGCGAACCGGTGCCGAACGGCTTGTAAATGCGGGGTGGTAGTTTGCGGATGTTCTCGGGGAGAAATCGGTCTGGGTTGAACTGGTCGGCATCGTCTCCCCAGGGGCGGTCACGGTGGGCTGCTACTAGGAAGACAAATACCCGATCCCCCGCTGTGAATCGGTAACGTCCTTCCCCGAGCGTGGTGTCGGTCTTGGCCTATCGGAAATACCCTGGTGCAATTGGCCATATGCGCAGCGTCTCGTCAACGATCCGGCGTAGATAGCGCAGTTTGGCAACGTCATCGAACGATACCTCGGGGATGTCCCGGCCTGGCCAGCGCTGGTCCACCTCGGCACGTGCTGCGGCAGCCATGCCCGGATTGGTCGAGAGGTAGTGCAGTGCAAAGGCGATAGTGTTGGCGGACGTTTCACTACCGGCGATGAGCAAGGTCATAACCTGGTTGACGATGTTGGCCTCATCTAGGCGTTCGCCTGTGTCGGGATCTGTTTCGTGCAGCATGATATCGAGCATGTCTTTGGCGGCATCGTCGCGACTATCGCTGTTGCGGCGAGCCTCGATGATGGCAGCGACCTGCTCGCGCAGGTATTGCGTGTCGCGTTGGTGCTGGTTGCGGCCGCGCCGGCCCAGCAGCTGCTCATAGAGAGGAAGGGCGTCGGTACGAACTTTGCCTATTGCGTACTTCAGCCCACGCAAGAAGGCTGTGTTGAACGGGCTTTCGCTGGTGTCGCTCAGCTTGGTGAAGGAATACCCTAAGCCGGCGCGCGCCACCATCTCGGTGGTCAGACGATTGGCCTCGCCTGGGATGTCCACCCAAGTCCCGTCGGCGGCATGCTGCGACCAGGTACTGACTAATTCGCCGGCAGTGTCCAGCATGCTGGCGTGGTAGGACGCCATGGCGGCTTTCGTGAATGCGGGCATCAGGATGTTATGCGCTTTACTCCAATTGGGTTCATCATTGAAGGCGGTAAACAGCCCGTCACCGGCGAGCGATCGCATGTTCAGCAGCACATGCCCGACGTGTTTTTCCCATCGTCAACGATGCCGCCATAGGCGTCCATTTCTCTGGCTGTTCCCATAACGGGTTCTCTGAAATTCAAAGTGAGAAGGTCGCCCATGACGGGTAGCCGGAACCGTGGACGCGGCAGGACAGAGGCGTGGGGGCTGGTTTTGGTCATCATGAACCACCTACTCTTTCAGGATGTTCCGGGATGGGTTGATGAATCGCGGCCTGGGCACTCGGCCACCATTGACAAAGTTGTATCAGCTCCGCTGTCTCTTGGCCAAGGTCGGTCGCGCATGACATGCGGACCATCGCTGCGTCTATCGGCTCTGGTCTAGCCCCAGTTCCTTTCGCGTGGACCGCTTTAGCGATCTGCAACGCCTGGATAGCTGCGTCACGCTGACCGGTGGGCACCACGTATCGGTCGACAAACCGAGCTTCCTCCTCCAGGGAGATCTCACGAAAGTAGGGCCTTAGAAACAGATAAGGCATCGCGTATTTCAATGATGGTCTGGTGCAGTTCCAAGACCGTCTTTTGGCGACTGGTCGAGGCGGGCTTCCATTCAAATACACTTTCAGGAACGACAGCCGTCAGGGTCTCCGAAGTCCCTGACGGGTATGCCAGGCGCGGCTGGTCCCGTCGAGGCCAGCGCGGGCACGCAGTTGACCCGACAGCAGGGACCGCGGCCAGCGCGTAGAACGAGTGACTGCCAGAAGCAATGGCGGCTGTTTACTGCAATCAGGAAGCTGACAATGTGACTGTTATGCACCCCACTGAGCTGCTCAAAGAACGTGACGCCCCGGTCTCCTGACGCCCAACCGCGCGCTGAACCCGTATAGCACGCGACTAGCTCAGAGCCTGATCGATATCAGCGATCAAATCGTCGGTGTCTTCCAGGCCGACGGAGATGCGGACGACACCGTCCCCGAGCCCAATCGCAGCGCGGCCCTCCGGGCCCATCGCCCGGTGCGTGGTGGTCGCGGGGTGGGTGATAAGCGATTTAGCGTCGCCGAGGTTGTTGGAAATATCGATCAACCGCAGCTTGTCGAGTACCTCGAAAGCCCGTTGCTTAGCGGCGTTCTCCGGCGAGTTAAGCGCAAAGGTCACCACCGTCCCACCGCCCGACATCTGGCGTTTCGCCAGGTCGTACTGCGGGTGCGACACCAGAAAGGGATAGCGCACCCAACTCACCGCCGGATGCCGCTGCAAAAACTCCGCAATCCGGTGCGCCGAAGAATTACAGTGCTCAACCCGAATAGCAAGCGTCTCAAGACCTTTCAGCAATATCCAGGCATTGAAAGCGCTCATCGCTGGGCCGGTGTGGCGCATCAACTTTTGTACCGGACCGTCGATATACTCCCGGTCGCCCAGAATGGCGCCACCCAGCACCCGCCCCTGACCGTCGATGTGCTTAGTACCGGAGTAGACCACCACATCAGCCCCGAGCGGAAAGCCTTGCTGCAGCAGTGGTGTAGCAAAAACGTTGTCCAGTACAACTTTTGCTCCAGTGGCGTGGGCCAGCTCAGTCACTGCGGCGATATCTACCAGCGACTGCATCGGATTCGATGGCGTCTCAAAGAACACCGCTTGAGTTGGCACCGAGAGCGCTTGCTCCCATTGCGCGAGGTCGTCGCCGTCGACGAAGACGGTCTCGACACCCCATCGCGGCAGAATCTCATTGCACACCACGAAACATGACCCAAACAGGCTGCGCGCGGCGACCAACCGGTCACCGGCGGCCAGCAGCGCACCTAGCGAAGTGAACACCGCGGCCATACCGCTCGCGGTGGCGAACGCCGCCGGGGCTCCCTCGATCAGGCGCAACCGTTCCTCGAACATCGTCACGGTGGGGTTGCCGTAACGCGAGTACACAAAGTGGTCCAGCTCGCCGGTGAACGACTTTTCCGCAACGGCCGCTGACTCGTAGACGTAGCCAGACGTCAAATACATCGCCTCGGCGGTTTCTTCGAACTGAGACCGTAACAGGCCCCCGCGCACGCCCATGGTTGCCTGGCTGATGCCGTCCGGCAGCGCCTTGGGCGTGCGAACAGAGCCGTCGTCGGTCATGTGCGCCGCTCCTCATCGCGGATCATAGCTGCTTCCACGGCAATCCAACTGCCCGCCAACCGGTTTCACCGCGGTAACCGTCCGCATTGAGATGGCCCTCGAAGCCATCCAGCACGTTGTACGACGGCGCGATCCCCGCCTCGGTCGCGACCTGCGCGGCGCCAATAGAACGGTTACCCGAACGACACAGGAACACCACCGGACGCTCCCCCTGCTCGACGTCCGCAGGCGGGATCCGCTCCTGCAACTCAGCGAGGAAATTCTCGTTTGGCTGCCCGTCAGATGTGTTCCATTCGATGTACACCACCTCACGGCCCAGACTCGACATGTCGGGCACCCCGACGAACCGCCATTCGGCGTCGGTGCGCACATCGACCAACACCGCGTGCGGATTGTCGCTGAGCATCTTCCATGCCTGCAGTGGTGTGATGTCTCCTGCGTAGGGACGGTTCATCTCTCTGCTCATAGGTGCTTTACCTGGTACTTTCCACCCTCTAAGGGTTCCTGATAGCAACGCCTGAGAACCACCCCCCAGTGATCCCGAGAAGGCAAACCCGTCACTGAGCATATCCACGGCGCGTCGCGTCGTCCTGCCTGGCGGCGGGTCAATCCCGATCCGCCGTTGACATTACGATGCAGGTCGTGGTGATGCAGTCAGGGCCGGTCGGCGACGTCGAGTTGCGCGGCGGCAGTGTGATGTTGCGGCGTTCGACCACTAGCGATGCACCGACCTTTCACCAAGCTTTGAGCACTGCCGAGGTGGCCCGGTGGTGGGACGGTGGCTGGCCGGATCCCGAAGGTGATCTGGCCAAACCCGATCACCAGATCATGACAATCGTCGCTGATGGCGAAGTAGTGGGCATGATTCAGTGGCATGAGGTATGCGCCCCGATTGTTCGGTTCGCGGGCATCGACATGTTCATTCACCCCGACTATCACCGTCGGGGTTACGGCAGCGATGCGCTGCGCACCTTGCTGCGCTGGCTGTTCACTGATATCGGCCATCACCGGGTGACGATCGACCCGGCGCTGGATAACGTCGCCGCGATTCGTTGTTATGAGCAGGTGGGATTCCGGCGAGTGGGTGTGCTGCAGCAGTACGAGCGCACCCCTCAGGGTGGGTATCGCGATGGCCTGTTGATGGAACTGCTTGCGTGTGACTTCGGCACGGAATAGGTGAGTGCCACGTATTCCAGACGCCCGGAGCGGACCATGATGGTGTCCACCGGAACGCCCAAAATGGCCCGGGCCTGCAGCTCGAACGCCAACAACCGCTGAGCACGCAGTGCCACCCAGGCGCTCTTGGCCGCGTCGGCAGCGGCAGTACTCAGCTGCTGGTCAAGCCGTCAGTCACCAGCTCACCCTCTCGCTCGGCCGATTAAGTCCCGCAGCCGGGGCAAACGTGCATGTTGGTCACGGATAGGGGCGCTTGGCGCGGGACTGGTGGCGTTCCCAACCGACGCTAACGAAGCGGCCCGCATAAGAGAAAGCCGCGTCTCGGCTCATTTTTTGTATTTTTGTGCAACTCTGCTGAAGTCTCCCTCTTTCTGTGCCGGCGAGGAGGTAAAGGCCAGTGAGTGACTAGTGATGACTCAGCCAAGCGATCCGCAACGTGGTTTGCGTTTCGATATCCGATCCCGTCCTGGCTCGGTGTTCGAGCCGGCTAAAACCCCAGCACCGAAAACCCGCTAACCGAAGGGAGGCCCGTCGCGGATCTGAAAGTTCGTTAAGGAGAAGTTCATGTCCTTCGTGACGACACAACCGGAAATGTTGAGTACGGCCGCAAGCGATTTGGCGAGCATCGGCTCGGCGATGAACGCGCTCAAGGCGGCCGCGGCCGGTCTGACAACCGAGGTGGCACCCGCCGCCGCCGACGAGGTGTCGGCACTGACAGCGGCGCGGTTCACTAGCCACGGCCAGCTGTATCAGATGGTTAGCGCTCAAGCTGCCGCGATTCACGACCAGTTTGTGGCCATGCTGGCATGTAACGCGGGCTCATATGCGGACACCGAGGCTGCCAACGCGGTCGCCGTCGGCCTGGGAGGGGGCTAGCCATGCTGGATTTCGGGGCGCTGCCCCCGGAAATCAATTCCGGCAGAATTTATTCCGGCCCCGGCTCGGGGCCGCTGGTGGCCGCGGCGACAGCCTGGCAGAAGCTGGCAACGGAACTGAACTCGACTGCAGCTTCTTACGACTCGGTGATTTCTGGGCTCATCAGCCAGCAATGGCGGGGTCCCTCGTCGCTGTCGATGGCGGCCGCGGCGGCCCCCTACGTGGCGTGGATGAGAACTACCGCCGCTCAGGCTGAGCAAGCCGCTGCCCAGGCGCTGGCTGCGGCGAGCGCCTACGAGGCGGCCTACTCGACAACAGTGCCCCCGGCGGCAATCGCGGCCAACCGCAGCATGGTGACCTCGCTGATCCAGACCAATATCCTGGGCCAAAACACGCCGGCAATCGCGACCGTCGAAGCCCAATACGGCGAAATGTGGGCGCAGGATATCGCCGCAATGGACAGCTACGCGGGCTCCTCGGCAGCTGCCTCGGAGTTGACGCCGTTCACCTCGCCACCGCAGACCAGCGACCCGGCGGCGCTGGCGAGCCAAGCGGTGACACCGGCGGCCGCGGCAGCGGCCGCCGCGGCACCGACGCTAGACGTGACGGACTTGCCTCTTCTGGCGGATCTTGACCTTCTGGTGCTCGCAGCTGTGGCTGTTTCGCTTGGCAGCATGGGCATAGCGGCAGCGCAGTTCACCGAGTCCACTCGCCACGACGAAGTCGATGAGCAGCAAAAAGCTCAGGCTCTTGAGCAGAACCCGCCGGCTGCCGGCGGGGAATCGCCGGTGGCGAAGGCTCCTTCCCTGCCGTTGAATAGCCCATCGGTAGCCGCGGTTACCGGTCGAGCCGCCACGGTCGGCGGGCTTTCGGTGCCCCAGACCTGGGCCGTTCCACCGGCGGTACGCCGAATCGCGGCGATGTTGCCCAGCACCACCCCCCCGATAATCGTGCAAGACGACTCGGACAACCCCTATACCGGCATCGCGTTGGCGAGTTTGGTCGGCAGCGGCATGGCCGGTCTTGCGGTCCGGGGCGGCGCCCCGTCGACCCCCGCGGCGACGACCCCGGCTGGGGGCCACTCGGCCGGCGCAGCCGCAGCGGCAGCGCGGCCAGCGGCACCGAACACACCCGCGGCCCCCGCAGCGGCCGCCGGGTTGGCCATACCCGGCTTACCGGAGGGTTTGCCGCCCGGCGTCGTGGCGAACCTGGCCGCCACCCTGGCGGCCATACCGGGGGCGACCATCATCGTGGTGCCGCCGTCACAGAACCAATAATTGGCCGGCTAAACGTCCACCTTAGGGCTGCCCGGCGAGTAACCGCACCATCAGGCCGTTGCCTTCGGCCAGCAGTATCCCATCGGCGTCGACCAGTTCTGCGGACACAAACGCCTTGCGCCCCTCGGTGCTGGTGACTCGTCCCCGCATCACCAACAGCGCATCGACCGGGGTGACCTGGCGGTAGTCCACGTGCAAGAAAGCCGTCCGGCTGATCGGCCGTCCAGCGGCATGCGAGATCATGCCGAACATATGGTCAAACACCAGCGGCAGCACACCGCCATGCACCGCGTGGTTGCCCCCGACGTGAAATCGGGTGAAATATCCGGTCATTTCGACACCGTCGGGGCCGTATCGGGTCAACGTCCAGGGCGGCAGCAGCAGACTGCCCATGCCAGGCATGTCCGGCGTCCGCCCTGCCGGCGCGTTGCCTTCATCGGCGGCAAACGGGCCCAGCAACTCAACCAGCGCCGCGGCGCGGTCGGCGGCGTCGTCCCATACCTCGTCGCTGGGGTCAGCGGACACGGCCAGGTCCTGCAAGCGGCGCATGGTTGCCACGAATCGGCGAAAACCCGCACCCGGGTTAGCCGGCCCGTATTCGGGAAAGCCGCCGTGGTGTTGGTATTCGGGGTCTTCAGGAGGTAGGTCTTCGGGGCGCAGGAACGAGTAGTGAGTCACGGGCGGCCCTGCAGAACGTCGCGACGCACAATAGTCTGATCTCGTCCCGGACCGACCCCGATGCACGAAACCTGTGCCCCGGCAAGCTCTTCCAGCCTCAATACGTAGTCGCGCGCTTTGGCGGGCAGGTCCTCGAATTCCCGTGCTGCCGAGATGTCTTCCCACCAGCCCGGCAGCTCCTCATAGATCGGCTCGGCACGGGCGAGATCGCTTTGGGTCATCGGCATGTCGTGGGTGCGCACGCCGTCGATCTGATAGCCAACGCAGACCGGCACCGTTTCCAAGCTGGACAGCACGTCAAGCTTGGTCAGGAAGTAGTCGGTGATCCCGTTGACCCGAGTGGCGTAGCGGGCGATCACGGCATCGAACCACCCGCAGCGCCGCCGTCGTCCCGTTGTCACGCCGATCTCGCCGCCGGTCTTGGCCAAGTATTCGCCGTTCTCGTCGAACAGCTCGGTGGGGAACGGACCGGAGCCCACCCGAGTGGTGTAGGCCTTGAGGATGCCCAGCACGGTGCCGATCCGGGTCGGGCCGATACCGGAGCCCACCGCCGCGCCGCCCGCCGTCGGATTCGACGACGTCACATACGGGTAGGTGCCGTGATCAACGTCGAGCAAGGTACCTTGCGAGCCTTCCAGCAACACCGTCTCGCCGGCCTCGAGGGCCGCGTTGAGCAGCAGCCGGGTGTCGGCGATGCGATGCCGAAACTGCTGCGCCTGCTGTAGCAGCGTCTCGACAACCTGAGCCGGGTCCAACGCCTTGCGGTTGTAGATCTTGACCAACACCTGGTTTTTGAACTCGAGCGCGGCCTCGATCTTGTGGGTCAGCTCCTCGGGGTCTAAGACATCGGCGACCCGTATCCCCATGCGGGCGATCTTGTCCTGGTAGCAGGGCCCGATGCCGCGGCCGGTAGTGCCGATCTTCTTGCTGCCCATGTAACGCTCGGTGACCTTGTCGATGGCCACGTGGTAGGGCATCAGCAGGTGCGCATCGGCGGAAATCAGCAGCTGGGAGGTGTCGACATCGCGGTCTGCCAGGCCTTGCAGTTCGCTGAGCAGCACACCGGGATCCACCACCACACCATTGCCGATGACGTTGGTGACCCCCGGCGTCAGCACCCCCGACGGAATCAGATGCAGTGCGAAGTTCTCGCCGGTAGGCAAGACGACGGTGTGCCCGGCGTTATTGCCACCCTGATAGCGCACCACCCACTGCACCCGGCCACCGAGCAGGTCTGTGGCCTTACCTTTGCCCTCGTCACCCCACTGGGCGCCGATGAGGACGATTGCCGGCATGACTTGCTCCCACCTAATCCCGCGTGTTTACGCCTGTTTACGCCTGCTTATTGTGGTCCAGCCGGTGATCAACCCTAGCCCAGCGGTTTACGAGGAGCGTCTTGAACACGGCCGATAGCGCCCCCAGCGTGGCGGTGTTGCTGTTCGGCGACGACCGAACCCGACAACGATGGAACGCCCTGACCGCGCTGTCCACCCACCGAGCCGATGGTCCCGACGACATTGTCGCCATCGACGCGGCGATCGGCCGGTACCGCCGACTGGTTGTCGTTGGCGGCGACGGCGACCTGGCTGCGGTGCTGGGCCGGCTGTTGCGCGCCGACCGGCTCGACATTGAGGTGGCTTACGTGCCGCGCCACCGCACCGCGGCGACCCGGGTCTATCACCTTCCGGCCGGGCGCCGAGCGGCGCGACGCGCTCGCCGCGGTCCCGCCACGCGGGTGCCGCTGATCCGCGACGAGACCGGGTCGGTGATCGTGGGCAAGGCCGATTGGTTGCCGGTCGACGACCGGCAACCGCTGCACGGTGAGGCAGTCGTTGATGACATCCCGCTGTTCGACGGCGATGTCGCCGGCGTGCGCATTGCGCCGACGCTGGCCATGCCGGGCTTGCGAGCCAGGTTGCATGGCCCGCGAACTGGCCTCGGTATCTGGCGCCGGTGGCTCACTGGCCGCGCGGTGCAGCTGGGCAGCACCGGTGTCGCCGTGGTCCGTGACGGTGTCCCAGCGGGCCGTCCGGCGCGCCGATCGACGCTCTACCGCAACGTCGAAGGCTGGCTGCTGGTCCGGTAGTTTCGACCGGTGAGTTCTCCCGCTCGGCACGAATCGGTGCGACCTAGCCCGATCTTTATGGCCCTGATCGGACTGACCGCCGTCGGGGGTGTGCTGGCGTGGCTCGCCGGGGCGAGCGTGCGGCCACTGGCATA
This sequence comes from Mycobacterium haemophilum DSM 44634, assembly GCF_000340435.2. Classification (NCBI taxonomy): domain Bacteria; kingdom Bacillati; phylum Actinomycetota; class Actinomycetes; order Mycobacteriales; family Mycobacteriaceae; genus Mycobacterium; species Mycobacterium haemophilum. The sequence continues at coordinate 461,841 of NZ_CP011883.2, read as the reverse complement.
TGCCGGGGTGTTCATCTTCGTGATCGCCGGCTGGTTGGTGTCGCTGTGTTTGCACGAATTCGGGCACGCGCTGACGGCCTGGCGATTCGGTGACCACGATGTCGCAGTGCGCGGCTACCTGACGCTGGATCCGCGGCGCTACAGCCATCCGGCGCTCTCACTGCTGGTACCAATGTTGTTCATCGTGCTGGGCGGGATCGGCCTGCCGGGTGCCGCCGTGTACTTGCGGACCTGGTTCATGACGCCTACCCGCCGCACCCTGGTCAGCTTGGCGGGCCCGGCGGCCAACCTTGTGTTGGCGGTGCTGCTGCTAGTGCTGATCCGGGTGTACTACGACCCTGCGCACACAGTCTTGTGGGCAGGGGTGGCGTTCCTGGGCCTTCTTCAGATCATGGCGGTCGTGCTGAACCTGCTGCCGATCCCGGGCCTGGACGGTTACGACGCCTTAGAGCCCCACCTGAGTCCTGAGACCCAGCGTGCGGTGGCACCGGCAAAGCAGTACGCCGTGTTCATTCTGCTGTTCCTCGTGCTGGCACCGGGCCTGAACCAGTTCCTCTTCGTGATCGTGGACTGGCTCTTCGACTTGTCTGGTGTGCCCCACTGGCTGGCGGCTGTGGGCAATGCGTTGACCCGCTTCTGGAGCCGCTGGTTCTAACGCTTGCAATACATGCGTTGGCACGCATATATTGCAACGTCATGGGCGCTGGGCACAGTCACACTCCCGCCGAGGCCGATGCGTCTCGGATGATCCCCCGCATGATCGTTGCCGCAGCGATCCTGGCGGTGTTCTTTGTTGTGGAGCTGACCACCGCGTTGCTGATCAACTCGATCGCACTGCTCGCCGACGCAGGGCACATGCTGACCGACGTGGTTGCGGTGTTCATGGGGCTGGCCGCGGTGGTACTGGCCAAACGTGGCAGCTCGTCACCTCCCCGCACCTACGGCTGGCATCGCGCCGAGGTATTTACCGCGGTCGCCAACGCCACGCTGCTGATCGGGGTCGCGGCGTTCATCCTCTATGAGGCCGTGGAAAGACTCAGCACGGCTCCCGCCGTCCCGGGCATGCCGATGGTGGTGGTGGCGCTGGCCGGCCTGGCCGCCAATTTCGTGGTGGCGCTGGTGCTGCGTTCGCACGCGGAGGACAGCCTGGCGGTTAAGGGCGCCTATATGGAGGTGGTCGCGGACACCGTGGGCAGCATCGGTGTGCTGATTGCCGGTGTTGTCACCCTCACCACGCACTGGCCCTACGCCGACGTGGTGGTCGCCGTGCTGGTGGCGCTGTGGGTGCTGCCACGAGCGATCTCGCTGGCCCGGGCGGCGTTGCGGATCCTTTCCGAATCGTCGCCGGCCCACATCGATGTCGAGGAGCTGCGTTCGGCACTGGGCGCCGTCGACGGCGTCACCGAAGTGCACGACTTGCACGTGTGGACACTTTCACCCGGCAAGGACATGTGCACCGCGCACCTGACCAGCGACGCCAACTCCGCCCGGGTGCTGCATGACGCGCGGGCGGTGCTGGCTGCTCGTGGGCTGGACCACGCGACCGTGCAGATCGAGTGCCCCGACGGCGCCGGTGACTGCTCGGAAACCTTCTAGAGCCCGAGCTCGTTGCGGGCCGCGGAGTCACAATCGTCAAGCAGATCCAGGCAGCGTCGGTACTCGTCGGTCTCACCGATGGTGTCAGCGGCCCGCGCCAACGCCGCCACGCAGCGCAGGAAGCCGCGGTTCGGTTCGTGCGAATACGGCACCGGGCCAAAACCTTTCCAGCCATTGCGGCGCAGCTGATCTAGACCGCGGTGGTAGCCGGTGCGGGCGTACGCGTAGGCTGTGATGGCCTTGTGCGGCTCGTCGGAGGCCAGCGCTCCTTCGGCCAGTGCCGCCCAGGCCACCGACGCGGACGGATGCGCGGCGGCAACGGTGCCCGGGTCCTTGTTCGCCCGCAGCTCCGCCTCGGCGGCGCTGTCACCAGGTAGCAGGATCGGATCAGGCCCCAGGAGATCACCCATTGACGTCATGGTCTCTATTCTGCCGTTCGCCTCGTCGCCCGCGCGTGCGGCACCTCGGCCCACGCCCCAATCCGGGCCGGGTCGCTAAGCTCCGAATACTGACTCGATAGCGGGAGGACAGTAACGCTCATGCCCAATGCACCCGAGCCCGACCGCGGCGTCACACCAAACCGCCCCGGGTTCGCTCCACGCGCTGTCGATAAGGACGTCGTGCCCGATCAACCCGAAACCACGGACGACCCAGCCGACGACCCGGCCACGAATCCCGGTGAAGAGATCACCGAGGGCTACCCGCTGGCACATAGCGACTCCGAGACCGAGACGGTGGTGATCACCAAACCCGAGCCGGACCACGATGCCGAGCCGGACGGACAGCAGCACGAGCGTCGCTTCACCGCACCCGGCTTCGACGCCAGTGCGACCGCCATCATTGCCACCACACCGGATCCCGCGACCGAAGTCATCCACCCGCCCCCGACCGGCCCACCGGAGCATCCCGGAATTCCCATGAAAGCTGCTGTGCCGCAATCGATTCCACCGCGACCGGGGACCAAGTTGCGGACATCGCGGCATTTCAATTGGGGCTGGGTGCTGGCGCTGATCGTGATCGTGTTGGCGTTAGCGGCGATCGCAATCCTCGGCACGGTGCTGCTGACCCGCGGTAAACACGTGAAAGCCTCGCCGGCAGACCAGGTTCGGCGCACCATCCAGAGCTTTGATGTCGCGGTGCAAACCGGCGACCTGACGACGTTGCGCTCCATTACCTGCGGCACCACCCGCGACGGCTACGTGGAGTACGACGAGCGTTCGTGGGACGAGACGTACCGGCGAGTTTCGGCGGCCAAACAATATCCGGTGATCGCCAGCATCGACCAGATCGTCGTCAACGGCCAACACGCCGAAGCAAACATCACCACGTTCATGGCCTACGACCCGCAGGTCCGCTCGACACGCAGCCTCGACCTGCAGTTCCGCGACGATCAGTGGAAGATCTGCCAGTCCCCGAGCGGCTAAGACCCCTGGTCGTCGAACGTGCGGCCAGCTTCACGGTCGTCGCCGAATGTGCGGCCAGCTTCACGTTCGGGCATGGCCCGGGCGGCTAGTCAGCTGGCCGTCACCGACTTTCCCGCGCAACGCAGGTCGTTGCAGGCCTCAATCACTCGCTCGGTCATCGATGCTTCGGCCTGCTTGAGATAGCTACGCGGGTCGTACACCTTCTTGTTGCCCACATCGCCGTCGACTTTAAGCACGCCGTCGTAGTTGGTGAACATGTGACCGGCCACTGGGCGGGTGAACGCGTATTGGGTGTCGGTGTCGACGTTCATCTTCACCACGCCGTACCGCAGCGCCTCCTCGATCTCCGACTTCTCCGAACCGGAACCGCCGTGGAACACAAAGTCGAACGGTTTCGAGCCCTCGGGCTGACCGAGCTTGGCCGCTGCCACCTTTTGGCCTTCGGCCAGGATGTCGGGACGCAGCTTGACGTTGCCGGGCTTGTAGACACCGTGCACGTTGCCAAACGTCGCCGCCAGCAGGTACCTGCCGTGTTCACCGGCGCCCAGGGCATCGATGGTCTTCACGAAGTCCTCCGGGGTGGTGTACAGCTTGTCGTTGATTTCGCCGACCACGCCGTCTTCCTCGCCGCCGACCACGCCGATCTCGACCTCAAGGATGATCTTGGCGGCCGCAGCGGCCTTCAGCAGCTCTTGGGCGATGGCCAGATTCTCATCGATCGGTACCGCAGAGCCATCCCACATGTGCGATCCGAACAGCGGATCCTTACCGGCGGCTACCCTGCTAGCCGAGATCGCCAGCAGCGGGCGCACGTAAGTGTCCAGTTTGTCCTTGGGGCAGTGGTCGGTGTGCAGGGCGACGTTGATCGGGTACTTGGCCGCAATGGTGCGGGTGAACTTCGCCAGCGCTACCGCACCGGTCACCATGTCCTTGACGCCGAGCCCGGAGGCGAACTCCGCACCACCGGTGGAGAACTGGATGATGCCGTCGCTGCCGGCGTCAGCGAAGCCTTTGATGGCGGCGTTGACGGTCTCCGAAGACGTACAGTTGATCGCCGGAAAGGCGTACGAGTTCTCCTTGGCTCGTCTCAACATCTCGGCGTAGATCTCCGGTGTTGCGATAGGCATGAAACTTCCTCCTGAAAACTGGGTCTACCCAGTATCGCAACACCGTAATTGGGCGTCGCGGCCAGTCTGGGTGGCGTTTGTGCCCAGCCCGACAAGTGTCACCGGTATGTTGTGACGTCATGAGCACCGCCGTCGTGGCCTTGCCGCACATCCTCGACCCGATGTTCTGGATCGGTCCCCAGGGCCTTTTCGCATCCGCGGTGCTGCCCACCATCCTGGCCATCATCTTCGTCGAAACCGGCCTGCTGTTCCCGCTGCTGCCTGGGGAATCACTGCTGTTCACCGGCGGCCTGCTGGCCGCGAAGGGGACGCTCGATATTTGGGTGCTGGCCCCTGCCGTCGCGGTGGTGGCGGTGTTAGGCGATCAGACCGGGTATTTCATCGGCCGCCGCATTGGCCCCGCGCTGTTCAAGAAGGAAGACTCGCGCTTCTTCAAACAGCACTACGTGACCGAATCGCACGCCTTTTTCGAGAAGTACGGGCCGTGGGCGATCATCCTGGCCCGTTTCTTGCCGTTCGTGCGGACGTTCACCCCGGTGATCGCCGGCGTGTCCTATATGCGCTATCCGTTGTATCTGGGGTTCGACATCGTGGGCGGCGTCCTCTGGGGCGGCGGCGTCACGGTTACCGGCTACTTCCTGGGCAACGTGGGGTTCGTCCACCAGAATTTGGAAAAAATCATCCTGGGCATTCTGTTTGTGTCGCTGCTGCCGGCGCTAATCGCGGCCTGGCGCGGCTACCGGTCGCGGCGCCAGGCAGCCAACAGCCAGACTAGGTGACGCTAAAGGCGGCCTCCATCAGCATCCACCCGGACAGCTGCACCGACAGGTCCCGCTCGGCGACCTCGGAGCTATGCACGGCACCGCCGACGAACTGTGCCTGCCCGCCGGCCGCCGTGGGTAGCTGGGTGTCACGGTCCCAAAAGGGCCCGAACACGGGCAGTCCGTTCACCGATTGCCGGTAGTCCCACGCCGACTTCGCCGACGACAGCACCACCGTGCGGGCGGTCTGGCGGGCCGCGATGTCGTCGGCCGAGTCACCCGGCAGTGTGGTGGCGACCAGCGCGAGGTATCGCGCGGTGATGCCGGCGAACAAGCCGCCGTCCCCGCCACCGGCGCCCCGCAGCACCCCCGACGGCGCCATGTGCTTGTCGACGGCCGCGACCAGACGATGGACCCGAGCCGCATGTCGGGCCGCGGCGGCGGGGTCGGTGCGGGCCGCCAGCTCGGTCTCGAGCCCCAGCACCACGCCCTGGCAGTAGGTGTACTGGGCACAAGCCAGCGAGCCGGCCTTGATGCCATCGAAAACCAGGTGCGTCTCCGGGTCGATCAGGGTGCGGTCGATCCAGTCGGCCATCTGCTCGGCCCGCCGCAGCCGGTCTCCGTAGCGGGCCAGGAAGATTCCCGCCGGCCCATTGGCGGGTGCGTTGAAAAACTGATCTTGCTTGCGCCACGGGATGCCGCCACCGTCCTCAGGCACCCACGCTTTGACGAGCTGGTCGTTGAGTTTGGTCAGCGCGCGCCGACGCCCGACGCCGGCCATCCGGACGGCACGTTCCAGCGCCAGCGCCAGCCACGCCATGTCGTCGTAATAGTTGTTGGTCCACGACCCGTTGTTGCGTAGCCGGTGCGACCGGACTTGCCGGTTGATCTGGGCGCGCCGGGCCGGCTGCGGGTCGCGCAACTGCGCATCGACCAGGCAATCCAGCAGCTGCGCCTGCCACCAGTAGTGCCAGGTGGCGAAGAGCCGGTCCCGCCGGTTGGACGGCCACGAGACCACCCCCAGCTGTGTTCCCGGCAACGCCCAGAGCCGTTTCAGGTGCCGGCGCGCGATGGCGGCTTCGGCGGTAGCCGCGCGGTTCGCCCATACCTGATCCATACCTGCAGATCCCCTCAACCTGCTAGCGCTGCCGGCCTTGCCTCGATATGGCGTTGCAACGCCCAGTGCTGTGATTCGCAAAAGGTGGAAACCACCTCGACCCCAAGACTTTTCGCACGCCGAACAACTTCAGTGGTCAGTCGAGTCCTGCCCACCGCTCCCATCACAGACCCGCGTCCACCCATCGAGCGATCCAGCGTCTCCACCAATCTCGGGCCCAGAGTTTCTGGATGCTCCCAGAATAGGGCGGGATGGCTAACGACGCCGGCGCTGCTCAGGCACGGCACGGTGCTATTTGGCGGTATTCTCGGCATTCATGCTGTACTTCGGCCCATACAGCTGACACCGGCCCCTGAGAGCAAACTGACATGAGCTACCAGCAAACTATCTCGGGCACCACGTACACCTTCGACGGCCTGGTCGACGTGATGGCAAAAGCAACACCGTTGCGCTCGGGTGATCAGCTCGCTGGTTGCGCCGCCGCTTCCGACGCCGAACGTGCCGCGGCCGCATGGGCGCTTGCTGACATACCCCTGACCACGTTTCTCCACGATCTGCTGGTGCCCTACGAAACCGATGAGGTCACCCGGCTCATCATTGACACCCATGATCACGAAGCATTTCGCCCGATCGCCACCTTAACGGTGGGCGGTCTGCGTGACTGGTTGTTGGATACCGCGGCGCGGGACGACAGCGCGACACGGATCGCCGCGATTGCTCCCGGCCTCACCCCAGAGATGGTCGCCGCGGTATCAAAGCTGATGCGCAACCAGGACCTAATCCTGGTGGCGGGCGCCGCAACCGCGACCGCGGCCTTCCGCACTACTGTCGGGTTGCCAGGCCGGCTCGCCACCCGGCTGCAGCCCAACCATCCGACCGATGACCCGCGCGGAATCGCAGCCGGGACGCTCGACGGCTTGCTGATGGGGTGCGGCGACGCGGTGATCGGCATCAATCCGGCGAGCGACTCGCCGCAAGCAACGGCTGAGCTGCTCTACCTTCTTGACGAAATTCGGCAGCGCTTCAGCATCCCGACCCAATCGTGCGTGCTGTGCCACGTGACGACCACCATGGAATTGATCGACCAGGGTGTGCCGGTGGACCTGGTGTTCCAGTCGATTGCGGGCACCGAAGGCGCCAACGCTAATTTCGGTGTGACGATCCCTATGTTGTTGGAAGCCAACGAAGCCGCACGGTCGCTGCACCGCGGAACGGTCGGCGACAACGTCATGTATTTCGAGACCGGGCAGGGTTCGGCGCTGTCCGCTGGTGCGCATCTCGGTGTGGGCGGCAAGCCGGTCGATCAGCAAACGTTGGAGGCGCGAAGCTACGCGGTAGCCCGAGCGTTGCAGCCACTGCTGATCAACACCGTGGTCGGATTTATCGGACCGGAATACCTTTACGACGGCAAGCAGATCATCCGCGCTGGGCTGGAGGATCATTTCTGCGGGAAACTGCTTGGCCTACCGATGGGCGTTGACGTCTGCTACACCAATCACGCCGAAGCCGACCAGGACGATATGGATACGCTGCTCACCCTGCTGGGTGTGGCCGGCGCTGCCTTCGTCATCACTGTCCCCGGTGCCGACGACATCATGCTCGGCTATCAAAGCCTGTCATTTCATGACGCGCTGTACGTGCGGCAGGCGCTGGGGTTGCGTCCGGCGCCGGAGTTCGAAGCGTGGCTGGCGAGCCTGGGCATGGCCGACAGCAACGGCCGAATGCTGCCCATCGATCTGGCGACCTCGCCGCTGCGGGCCCTGGCGGCGGGTTGATGGACGACGCCTGGGCGGTGCTGCGCAACACCACCCCAGCCCGGATCGGACTGGGCCGTGCCGGAAACTCGCTGCCGACTCGACGCGTGCTGGAATTCAACGCCGCTCATGCCGCCGCTCGGGACGCCGTCCATGAGCCCCTCGACGTTGACTGCCTCACCGAGCAGATCAGCAACGTCGGCCACGGCGTGCCCGTGCGCGTGCACAGTAGGGCCGCCTCGCGTGACGAGTACCTGCGCCGACCCGACCTTGGTCGCATCCCCGCAGACCTGTCGGCTCTGCCGACGACCGGCGCCGACATCGGCATCGTCCTTGCCGACGGGCTCTCCCCGCGGGCACTGACTGAGCACGCCGCCGGCATGGTCGTCGCGCTGGTGCGCGAATTTAACGGCCGCTACCGCGTTGCCCCGCCGGTGATCGCCACCCAGGCGCGCGTCGGGATCGGTGACCATATTGGTCAAGTCCTGGGCGTCACGACAGTGCTGGTGCTCATCGGCGAACGCCCGGGACTTTCCGTCGCCGACAGCCTCGGCATCTACCTGACCCACCTGCCGGCGCCAGGACGCACCGACGCGGACCGCAACTGCATCTCGAACATCCACCCGCCCGACGGACTTGACTACCACACGGCCGCGGTCACCGTCGCCGCACTAGTGGCCGGCGCCCGCAAACTTAGTCGCTCGGGTGTCACCCTCAAAGACACGTCGCGCACCGAACTGGTTGCCGGCGGCGCACTAAACGTCGAATCACCGGGGGCGGGCCGATGGCCAGCTATCGTCAGCCGGGTTCCGCACCGCTAGGTCCTGCAGGATTGATACGTGCCAAGAAGTCGGGCAAGGCATTCCAGTGGTCTGCTCCGGCCCGGGCGTAGTCGCTGCGCGTGAGCACATCTTCTCCGGTTGGTCGATTGACCCGTGGAACTTGACCAAGTGGCGGGCTGGCCGCTCGGCGCGGCGTGTCGTGAACTGCTCGTCGGTCACGCTGACACGCAGATGCAGGCTTGCCTCGAGATAGGCGGCTTGGCCTCGCCGACGGTCTGGCGGATAGCTGCGCACAGTCGAGCGCCCCTTCCTCGATGATGAAGGTTCGGAGCGAACTATGTTGGTTCGCAGACGTCTGGATCAGCATCTGGCGGCACAGGCGATTGACCATGGCGCTAGTTCATCTACCGATAGCCATCTTCCCAGAACCAGGGAAGTTCAGAGACACAATGAAATCACTTGTGTCACTTCGGTATCAGTGGTCACGGGCGGGGATTCTGTCGGTGGCCTCCGATAGTTTCGGGGGCATGGGTTGTGGCGCGGTCGTGGATCGGGAGGCGATCACGGCGGCCTTTGATGCGTTGGATGCCGCCGTCGATGGTGTGGTCGCGCTGGATTTTGATGCGCTGTGCGCCCGGGAGTGGTTGGTGTTGTTGGAGCGGGTGGAGCGGGTGCGCCGCAGGATACCTGCCGTCGAACACCCAATGATCAATCAGCTTGCCCGCCAAGCCACCCCCGAAGAGCTCGGCGGCACGCTTTCGCATGCGATTGCTGAGTGGACGCTGATCAGCCGCGCCGAGGCCGCCAAGCGTATCCGGGAGGCCGCCGATCTGGGGCCGCGTCGGGGCTTGACCGGTGAACCGTTGCCACCCGTCTTGGCCGCGACCGCCGCAGCACAACGCGCCGGGAAGCTCGGCGCCGGTCAGGTGACGGTGATTCGGAAGTTCTGCCACGGGTTGCCCGGCTGGGTCGATACGGCAACCCGCGAACACGCCGAAGCGCATCTCGCGAAACTGGGCTCCCAGTTTCGGCCCGAACAATTGGCCGGGCTGGCCGATCGGCTCGCCGACTGCCTCAATCCCGACGGCACCTACAGCGACACCGACCGCGGCCGGCGGCGCGGCTTAACCTTAGGCAACCAGCAGACCGACGGCATGACGGCGCTGCACGGCTGGCTGACCCCCGAGGCCCGCGCCACGCTGGAGGCTGTGCTGGCCAAACTGGCCGCGCCCGGCATGTGTAACCCCACCGATGACACCGCATGTGTGGACGGCGCACCTTCGCAACAGGCCATCGACAAAGACACCCGCAGCCCCGCCCAACGCAACCACGACGCCCTCACTGCCGCGCTACGCGCCCTGCTGTGCTCGGGAAAACTGGGCCAGCACAATGGGCTACCGGCCTCCATCATCGTGTCCACCACCCTGGCCGAGCTCGAGGCCGCCGCCGGCAAAGGCCTCACCGGCGGCGGCACCCTGTTGCCCATGAGTGATGTCATCCGCCTAGCCCGCCACGCCCGGCACTACCTGGCGATTTTCGACAAAGGCAAGGCGCTGGCGCTCTACCACACCAAGCGACTCGCCTCCCCCGCACAGCGAATCGTCTTGTACGCCAAGGACCGTGGCTGCTCCGCGCCCGGATGCACAGTGCCCGGCTACTACTGCGAAGTGCATCACACCATCCCCTACGCCACCTGCCGCAGCACCGACATCAACAACCTCACCTTCGGCTGCGGCCCCCAACACCGCCTCCTGCAACCCGGCGGCTGGACCACCCGCAAAAACACCCACGGCGACACCGAATGGATACCGCCCCCACACCTCGACCACGGCCAACCCCGCACCAACACCTACTGGCACCCCGAGAAACTCCTGCGCGACGAGGACGACGACGAAGGGGACTAAGCGCGGTAACTGTACTCAGCGTCGGATGACTCCCAGAGCGGGCCGATCGCCCGCCAGCGCCAGCAGCAACCGGCGCAGTCCGCTGATCGAGTGCGCCGGCAGGAACAGATCGCAATACGGCAGCGCAGCCGCCATCGAACCGGCAAGCGGCTGGAATTCGCTGTGCGCCGCACGCGGGTTGAGCCACACCAGCAACTCGGCGCGGCGGCGCAGCCTGGCCAGCGCGTGCTCGAGCACGTCGGGGGAATCGCTGTCCCAGCCGTCGGAGGCGATGATCACCATCGCGCCGCGCAGCGCGTTGCCATGGGGCGGCGTCAGCAGGGCGGCGATACTGCGGCCGATGAACGTGCCCCCGTACCGGTCGGTCACTTTTGCGTTGGCCCGATCCAGCGCCACCTCGGCCGAGCGGTGGGACAGCACCGGGGTGAGCCGGGTCAGCGAGGTCGAAAAAGCGAAGACTTCGGGGCGGATCCGGGCCTGACGCAGCACCGTCGCTCGCATCAGGTGTAGATAGATCGCGGCATAGGGCTGCATCGAGCGGCTCACGTCGCAGACCAGGACGACGCGCCGGGGCCGTCGCCGAGGCCGTGTTCGGGCCAACGTCACCGCTTCCCAGCCGGTCACCCGCGAGGCGTTCATGGTCGCTCGTAAGTCGATCCTTTTGCCGTGTGGACTAGGCTCAGACCGCAAGCTGCGGCGTCGGGGCCAGCGCTGTACCGATCCCTCCAGCCAGGAACCGAGCAACCGCAGATCTTCGGGATCGAACCGATCAAACGGCTCGTCGGCTCGTGCGGCAATGCGGCTGGGCAGCACATCGGGCAGTTGCAGACTCGCGCCGGTGGTGTCGTCGTGATCGGTGACGCTCCGAGTGACCCACGGCAATCGCTGGGCTTCGTGGACTTGGCGGGCACTGGATCGGCCGTCGACGCGATGCACCGTGCCGGCCGCCGGTGTGTGAGGACCAGGGACGGGCGACCGCGAATCGGGACCTGTCGCGCCGTTAGGCTCGACGACCCCGAACACCGCGGCGAACACCACGTCGAAGGCGCTGAGATCGTCCATCCGGTTGACCAACGTCAGCCTGGCAGCCCAATACAGCGCCGACGGGGTCGGTGGCGCCAAATGCCGCAGCGCCTGCACGAAATCCGCTGGGCCGCTGGCAGATACCAGCACTCCCGCGTTGCGCAGCCGCGCCACTAGGGCAGCTGCGAACGTCGCCAAATCGACGGCCCGAAACAACAAGGGGGTACTCATGGCGGCTCAGCCCCGGTTTAATCCCGGCGACGCAACACCCGGATCAGCAGTAGCACGGCGAGCACCACCAGCGCTGCGGCGGCGTACTTCTTGAGTTGGCCACCACCGGCGAGCTGCAGCAGATCGATGGGAGCGGGCTCGGCGGCCGGGGCCTGGGCGCGGGGTACGTTATCAGTGGTGCTCACCGGGCTTTCCGCGGTCGACGGGCTGCTGGCGCTCGGCGCGCTCTGCGCCGCCAGTTTCGCTTCCAGCGACTCCACGAACTGGCCCAGCAGTTTCTCCGACACCTGCTGCAGCATGCCGCTACCGAATTGGGCCAGCTTGCCTACAATCTTTAGATCGGTGTCAACGGTGACGTTGGTGTGCTCTCCCGCTTCGCGTAGCTGGGCGGTGACCGTGGCGGCCGCGTTGCCGGTGCCGCGCGACTCCTTGCCCTTACCGTCGATGACCGCGCGGTGCTGGTCGCGGTCCTGCGTGACGAAACGCACCTTGCCACTGAACTCACTGGTGACCGGCCCGACCTTGACCTTGACCTTGCCGAGATAGTCGTCACCCTGGTGGCCGATCAGCTGTGCCCCCGGCATCAACGGGATCACCTGCTCCAGGTCAGACAGCACATCCCAGGCCTGCTCGATCGGCGCACTAACGGTGAACTGGTTGGCGATCTTCATCCGGCGCGTCCTCTCAGGTGCGGCTGTACTCGATAAAGGCGTTACGAATCAGGGTACGGTCGTCAGGTGTCTTGGCCAGCGCCCCCAAACTGGCCAGTGCAGACTCGACCGAATCAGGCGGGGCGAGGTCCGCGACACCGAGCGACACCAGTGCGGCAACCCAATCGATGGTCTCGGCCACCCCGGGCGGCTTGTCAAGATCGAGATCGCGTGCGCTGCTGACAAATTGGGTAGAGTTCTCAATCAACGGCGCAGTTGCTCCGGGTACCGTCCGGCGGACAATCGCGGCAGCCCGGGATGGCTCCGGGTAGTCGATCCAGTGGTACAGGCAACGTCGCCGCAACGCGTCATGGAGGTCTCGGCTGCGGTTGGACGTGAGCACCGCGATCGGCGGGCGCTCAGCGACAAAGGTGCCCAGCTCCGGCACGGTGACCGTGGACTCACCGAGGAACTCTAGCAGCAACGCCTCGAATTCGTCGTCAGCACGGTCGATTTCATCGATCAACAGCACCGGAGGTGTCGGACCACGATGCCGCACGCACTGCAGGATGGGCCGATCCACCAGGTAGGTCTCGGTGTAGAGATCTGCTTCCGAGATATCCGAGCTACCCGTACCGCGCGCCTCGGCCAGCCGGATCGACAGCAGCTGGCGTTGGTAATTCCAGTCATACAGCGCCTCGTTCGCGGTCAACCCCTCGTAACACTGCAGCCGGATCAACTTGGTATTCAGCACCGCTGCAAGAGTTTTCACCGCCGTCGTCTTACCGACGCCAGGCTCGCCTTCCAGCAGCAGCGGCCGACCCAAACTGACCGCCAGATAGATCGCCGATGCGGTGCCGGCGTCGAGCAGGTAATCCTGCGTATCAAACCGGCGGATCACCTCGTCGGTGTCAGCGAACATCACGACGACTCCACCAGTCGCTGGTAGTCGTCCCAGGTGTCGACGTCAAGCGGGATGGGACCATCGACCGCGAGTTCGCGCACCTCGTGGCGCCCCGATTCCACCAGTTTCCAGACCCCCTTGTCGCCGTGCAGGTGGCCGAGTTCGCTGAACATGCTGCGGCTCAACCAGAACGGATGCCCGATGCCGTCGTCGTAGCGGCAGACCATGATGCCGGTGACCGGTCCTTCAGCCGCCAGCCGCCGCACAGTTGCGGGATCTACCCGCGGCTGATCGCCGAGCATCAGCACGATTCCTGCGGCCTGCGGGTCCACCCGCTGCAGCGCGGCGCGCAGCGAGCCCGAACACCCATTCCCAGAGTCGTTGACGGTCACCACGTCGGCTCCGTCTAGCGGTACCGCAGCACGCACCGCTTGGCCAGCGCCACCCAGAGTAACGATGAGCTGGTCGAATCCCGCGCCGCGAGCAATATCGAGACTAGCTCCGAGCACGGTCGTATCACGATATGGCAGAAGCTGTTTGGGTGTACCTAACCTACTGGAACCGCCGGCCGCGAGAACAACACCGGTGACCCGCCGGGCGGTCATGCGTCGGCTTCCTCGGGAGCAGGCACGATCAGGCTGCCTCCACGGAGGGCAGCGATGAGTTCAGCGGCGATCGACACCGCAATCTCCGCCGGGGTCTTGGCGCCGATGGCCAATCCGGCCGGGGTGTGGATGCGGGACCTCTCGGCCGCGGAGAGTTCGAGCCCATTCACAATCGACGCACCGCGCACCTTGCTGGCCACCAGACCGATATATCTGACATCGTTATCCAATGCGGCGCGGATAATTTCGGCTTCCGGACCACCATGGCTGGCGATCACCACTGCGGCGCTGCCGGCTAGATCGCTGTCGCGCCGAACGTCGTAACCGACTACCTCGCACAGTTGGGCCAGGGCGTCGCCGATGGGTGTGGCTCCGTAGATCTGGATCAACGGGGCCGGCAGCTGGGGCGTCAGAAAGATCTCCAGCGACCCGCCGGATAGGCACGGGTTGACCACCACACAGGCGCCAGGGGCTTCTGGAAAGTGCACGTCCCCGTCGGGAAGCACCCGCAGCAATACACTTTCGCCTGCCTGCAGCACCCCCAGCGCTGCCTTGCGGACGGAATTCTGCGCGCACTGGCCGCCGATGAATCCCTCGATTGTCCCGTCCGCCAACAGAATTGCTTCGGCACCAGGATATGACGAGGTAGGCGGCTGGGCCCGCACCACGGTCGCGTGCACAAACGGTGTCCGGGCCGCCACCAACTGCTGAACGCGCTCGCTGATCGTCATTGACAGCCTCTAGATCGGCGGTCTGGCACGGCCTTGCATGGCCTCCCAGACCCGCGACGGTGTCAACGGCATATCGGCATGACGAACCCCGAACGGCGCCAACGCATCCACCACCGCGTTCACCACCGCCGGCGGCGACCCGACGGTGGCCGATTCGCCGATTCCCTTCGCGCCGATCGGGTGGTGCGGCGAGGGTGTCACAGTATGCCCGGTCTCTAGATGCGGCACCTCGAGCGCGGTCGGGATCAGGTAGTCCATCAGCGACCCGCCCAAGCAGTTGCCCTCCTCATCGAAGGCGATCATTTCCATCAACGCCATCCCGATACCATCGACGATGCCGCCGTGTACCTGGCCCTCGATGATCATCGGGTTAATGCGGGTGCCGCAGTCGTCGACCGCCAGGAAGCGCCGCACCTTGACCACCGCGGTGCCCGGATCAACGTCCACCACACAGAAATACGCCCCGTACGGGTAGGTCAGGTTCTCCGGGTTGTAGCAGACCTCGGCGTCCAAGCCGCCCTCGATGCCCTCGGGTAAATCGCCCGCCCCATGCGCGCGCATCGCGATGTCCTGGATCGTCACCGACGCCGACGGGTCACCTTTAACGTGGAACGAACCCTTCTCCCACTCCAAGTCGGCGACCGATACTTCCAGCATGCCTGAGGCGATGATCTTCGCCTTGTCGCGCACCTTGCGGGCGACCAGGGCGGCGGCCGCACCCGACACCGGAGTCGACCGGCTGCCGTAGGTGCCTAGCCCGAACGGTGTTTGGTCGGTGTCGCCGTGCACCACGTCGATGTCGTCGGGCGGGATACCCAGCTCCTCGGCAACGATCTGGGCGAACGTCGTCTCGTGGCCCTGACCCTGGGTCTGCACCGAAAGCCGCACCACGGCTTTGCCCGTTGGGTGTACCCGCAGCTCGCAGCCGTCGGCCATGCCGAGGCCGAGAATGTCCATGTCCTTACGCGGGCCGGCGCCGACGGCCTCGGTGAAAAAGGACATCCCGATACCCATTAGCTCGCCACGCGCGCGCCGCTCCCGTTGCTCGGCGCGCAATGCCTGATAGCCGATCATGTCCATGGCCTTACGCATGGTGGCCTCGTAATTGCCCGAGTCATACACCCAGCCGGTCTTGCTCTTATACGGAAACTGCTCAGGCCGCAACAAGTTTCGCAGCCGCAGCTCGGCCGGATCCATCTTCAACTCGAACGCCAGGCAGTCCACCAGCCGTTCCACAAAGTACACCGCTTCGGTGATCCGGAACGAGCACGCGTAGGCCACCCCGCCAGGTGCCTTGTTGGTGTACACCGCGGTCATGTGGCAGTAGGCGGCCTCGATGTCGTAGCTACCGGTGAACACCCCGAAAAACCCGGCCGGATATTTCAAGGGCGCAGCCTGACCGTTGAACGCCCCATGATCGGCCAGCACATTGGACCGGATCGCCAGAATCTTGCCGTCGCGGGTGGCGGCGATCTCGCCGACCATGATGTAGTCGCGCGCAAACCCGGTGGAGGTCAAATTCTCGCTGCGGTCCTCCATCCACTTAACCGGCTTGCCCAGCACTAGCGAGCCCACGATCGCACACACGTAGCCGGGATAGATCGGCACCTTGTTGCCGAACCCACCGCCGATGTCGGGTGAGATCACCCGGATCTTGTGTTCGGGCAAGCCAGCGACCAACGCGTACACCGTGCGGTGTGCGTGCGGCGCCTGCGAGGTGGTCCACAGCGTCAGCTTGCCGGTGACCGGATCCAGATCGGCTACCGCACCGCAGGTTTCCATTGGCGCCGGGTGCACCCGGGGGTAGACGATCTCCTGTTTCACGACGACATCGGCCTTCGCGAATACCGCCTCGGTAGCCGCCGCGTCGCCGGTCTCCCAGTCGAAGAGGTGGTTGTCGGTCTTGCCGTCCAGGTCGGTGCGGATTACCGGAGCCGACGGGTCCAGCGCCGTGCGAACATCCACGACCGGATCCAGCGGGTCGTAATCCACATCGATTAGTTCCAGCGCGTCCCGGGCCGAATACCGGTCCTCGGCAACGACGAACGCCACCTCCTGGCCCTGGAAACGCACCTTGTCGGTGGCCAGCACGGCCTGCACATCGTTGGCTAGCGTCGGCATCCAGGCCAGACCTTTTTCGGCCAGGTCGGCGCCGGTCACCACCGCTTTGACCTTCGGATGTGCAAGGGCCGCAGTCACATCGATGCCGACGATGCGGGCGTGCGCATACGGCGAGCGCAGGATCGCCAGGTGCAGCATGCCCGGCAGCGCGACGTCGTCGACGTAGGTGCCGCGGCCGCGGATGAATCGCGGATCCTCTTTGCGCAGCATCCGGCCGTGGCCACACGGCTTTTGGTCGTTATCCGCAGTGTCTTCGGGTGAAGGTGGCCGGGACTCGATGGTCGTCATGAGCTGACCGCCTCTGTCTTGGAGTGCTGCGCGGCCCATTGGATAGACCGTACGATCGTCGTGTATCCGGTGCACCGACAGATTTGCCCGGAGATCGCCTCCCGGATGGTCTGCTCGTCGGGGTGGGGGTTGCGGTCCAGCAGGGCGCGGGCGGTGATCATCATTCCTGGTGTGCAAAAGCCGCACTGCAGCCCGTGGCAGCGCATGAACCCTTCCTGCACCGGGTCGAGAGAGCCGTCTGGTCCCGCTAGCCCTTCTATGGTCCGGACGCTGTGCCCGGATGCCATCGCGGCGAGCATGGTGCACGACTTCACCGGTACCCCATCCACCTCGACGACGCAGGTTCCGCAGTTGCTGGTGTCACAACCCCAGTGAGTTCCGGTGAGCCGCAACTGATCACGCAGAAAATGCACCAGCAGCATCCGCGGTTCGACCTCGGCGGTCACCTGCTCGCCGTTGACGGTGATGTTTATCTGCATCGCCTTCTCCTTTTTGGCGGCGACCCGCTGCGCCCGGCTTCGCCGCGCTTGCGATCGCCTTAATTTCCTTCCGGCGCAGGCTGGTTGCGCACGCGTTCGGCCGCCGTGCGCAGCGTGCGGATGGTTAGCTCAGCGGCCAGGTGCCGCTTGTACTCGGCGGTCCCGCGGACATCGGTCACCGGATCGCAGGCGTCGCTGACTTGCCGACCCGCCTCGGCGAACACCTGCTTGGTGGCGGGCTGGCCGACTAGCGCCCCCGAGATCTCGGCTAAGGCGGCCCAGTCGGGATTCACCGCGGTCAACCCCACCCGGGCAGCCACTATCGAGTCACCGTCCAAGGTGATGGCCGCTCCTGCTGCCGTGACCGCCCAGTCGCCAACCCGCCGCTCCACCTTCGCGTAGGCGTTGGACGTCTTGTGCCGCACTGGGATCCGTACTTCAACGAGCATCTCATTGAAGGCGAGCGTGGTCTCGTATGGCCCGGCTAGAAAGTCATCGATGGCTATCTCGCGTTCACCCGACGGTCCGCGCGCCAGACACACCGCACCCAGCACCAGGCACACCGTCGACAGGTCCTCGGCCGGATCTGCCTGGCAGAGTGAACCGCCCAAGGTCCCGCGATTACGAACCACCGGGTCGGCGATCACCCGTTCGGCGTCCCGAAAGATTGGGCACACGGCCGCCAAGCGGTGCGACTCCAGCAGTTCGCGGTGCCGGGTCATGGCGCCAATGCGCACCAGGGTCGGATCGGTGATCACATATCCAAGCTCGAGCGCCAGGTCGTTGATATCGACGAGGTACTCGGGGTTGGCGATGCGCAGCTTCATCATGGGCAGCAGGCTGTGCCCGCCGGCAACCACTCGCGCACCTTCCCCCAGCCGATCCAGGAGTCCGATGGCGTGGTCAACACTGGTAGCACGTTCATATTCAAAGGGCCCAGGCACTTGCATTCCGTCAGTGTCGGCCGCCTGCTGAATGGCCGTCAATATCGAGTTAAGTGATCCTTTAATTCGCCTTCTACCTGCGCGTCATGGTGAATGCTGCCGACGATTTCGGTCAGCGGACGGCCCCCGCCGCCCCAGCGTCGGGCGATGATGTCGGCCGCGATCGAGACCGCTGTCTCCTCCGGGGTGCGCGCGCCAAGGTCTAGTCCGATCGGGCTGGACAACCGACTTAGCTCGGCGTCGGTCAGTCCCGCCTCTTTCAGCCGGGTCGTCCGGTCGTCATGGGTCCGACGCGATCCCATCGCCCCCACATATCCGACGCGGGGCAGGCGCAGCGCCACCGCGAGCACGGGGACGTCAAACTTCGGGTCATGGGTGAGCACGCAGATCACCGTGTGCTCGTCGATGGCGCCCGCCTCGGCCTGGGCGGCGAGATACCGGTTGGGCCAGTCGACGACGACCTCGTCGGCAGTCGGAAAGCGTGCCGACGTGGCGAACACCGCGCGCGCATCGCAGACGGTGACTCGGTAGCCGAGGAACGACCCCTGCTGCGCGAGGGCAGCAGCGAAGTCGATCGCGCCGAATACCAGCATCCGCGGGCGAGGGCTGTAGCTGGATACGAAAACCTCCATGCCTTCGCCGAGACGCTGCCCATCGGGGCCGTATTTAAGGACCTCACTGCGCCCGACCGCGAGCAGGCCACGCGTATCGTCGGTCACCGCGGCGTCGGCGCGAGCCGAACCCAGTGATCCCGCCACGGGTATGTTCGGAGCCGGCCGGACGACGAGCCTGCGGCCAACCCACTGCGGGTCAGGGTGGGCGATGACGGTCGCGACCGCGACCGGCCGGTGCTCGCCGATGTCGTTGGCGACCGAGCCCAGTTCCGGAAATGTCACCCGCGACATGGATTCGACGAAAACGTCGATGATGCCGCCGCAGGTCAGGCCCACCGCGAAGGCATCGTCGTCGCTCACCCCATAGCGTTCCAGCCGTGGTGTTCCCATCTGCACCACCTCGGTGGCCAGCTGGTACACCGCGCCTTCCACGCATCCCCCCGACACCGACCCGCTCACCGAACCGTCCGGCGCGACCACCATCGAAGCCCCTGGCGGTCGCGGCGCCGAATGGAATGTTCGGACCACCGTGGCAAGCCCCGCGGTGTCACCGGCACGCCAGATCGAGATCAGCTCGGCAAGCACGTCACGCACGAATCCCAAAGTAGGCTCACAGTCATGACTCCGGCTCAACTTCGAGCCTATTCGGCGGTGGTGCGGTTGGGTTCGGTGCGAGCGGCCGCCGCGGAACTGGGCGTTTCCGACGCCGGGGTGTCCATGCATGTCGCGGCGCTGCGCAAGGAACTTGACGACCCGTTGTTCATCAGGACGGGCGCCGGGCTGGCGTTCACGCCCGGCGGGCTGCGGCTGGCCAGCCGCGCGGTGGAAATCCTGGGTCTGCAACAGCAAACCGCGATCGAGGTCACCGAGGCCGCCCACGGGCGCCGGTTGCTGCGTATCGCGGCGTCCACCACCTTCGCCGAACATGCCGCCCCGGGGCTGATTGAGCTCTTCTCGTCACGAGCCGACGACCTATCTGTCGAGTTGAGCGTCCATCCGACGAGCCGATTTCGCGACCTGATCTGCTCACGCGCCGTCGACATTGCGATCGGCCCAGCCAGCGAAAGTACGGTAAGTACGATCGGCTCCGACAGCTCAATCTTCGTGCGGCCCTTCCTGAAGTATCAGATCATCACCGTGGTAGCGCCGGATAGCCCGTTGGCTGCGGGTGCGCCGACACCCACGCTGTTGCGCCATCAGCAGTGGATGCTGGGCCCGTCGGCCGGAAGCGTGGACGGCGAGATTGCAACCATGTTGCGCAGCTTGGCAATTCCGGAGTCGAGGCAGCGCATCTTCCAGAGCGACGCAGCGGCCCTCGAGGAGGTGCAGCGAGTCGGTGGTGCCACGTTGACTATTGGCTTTGCGGTCGCCAAGGACCTCGCGGCCAGGCGGTTGGCGCACCTGACGGGTCCTGGTCTGGATAGGTCAGGCGAGTGGTGTGCGATGACCCTGGCTCCATCGATGCGCCAACCCGCCGTGTCCGAATTGGTTCGCTTCATCATCACCCCGCGATGCATCCAGGCGATGATCCGAGGAACCGGCGTCGGAGTGACCCGGTTTCGCCCGAAGGTACACGTCACCTTGTGGAGCTAGCGGCGTTGAATGTGCGTCCAGGGCGGGAAATCGCCGAAATCCCGCCGTCAGCGCACACTCGACGCCGTCAGTGCACACTCGACGCGTTCACCAGGCGCGGGACAGGTCCGCGTGCTGCCTGATCCAGGCATGCATCGCGATCCCGGCGGCGACACCGGCGTTGATGCTGCGGGTCGAGCCGAACTGGGCGATCGACACGGTCATCGCCGCGCCCGCCCGGGTGTCGTCGGTGATGCCGGGGCCTTCCTGACCGAACACGAACAGACACTGCCGCGGCAACGTGGTCTGTTCCAGGCGCGCCGCCCCCGGAACGTTGTCCACCGCGACCACGGTCAAGCCGGCGCCCGCCGCGAAGTCCAGCAGCTCGGCGGTGCTGTCGTGATGACACAACCGCTGGTAGCGGTCTGTCACCATGGCGCCCCGCCGGTTCCAGCGCCGACGCCCAACGATGTGCACGGTGTCAACGGCGAACGCGTTGGCGGTGCGCACCACCGAGCCGATGTTGGCGTCGTGACCGAAGTTCTCGATCGCCACCTGCAAGGGGTGGCGGCGCTTATCGATATCGACAATGATCGCTTCGCGGGTCCAGTAGCGGTAGGCGTCGACAACATTGCGAGTATCGCCGTCCCGTAACAAGGCTGGGTCATACCGCGGGTCATCCGGGAGGTCACCGACCCAGGGGCCGACACCGCCGGCCGATGTCCCCCATTCGGTAGGCCCTAGTTCATTCACCGGACGGTCCACACCCCGGCGTGCGTCCCGGCAAGCGCCACCGTCGCGTACAGCAACGCCTGGTTGATCTCGCCCTGGGTGCACAGTGACGCGTTGATGCGCACCGCATCCAACGACGCGTCGGGCAAGATCAGCACCGACGAGCCATACGCCGCGCAAGCCGGGTTGAGTCCCCGGCCGGGCAAGGTCGGCGAAGCGAGCAGCATCATCGGGCCACCGCGGGAGACGGAGTCGTCGCGATATCGGGCCGCAATAGCGTCGGCGACAAGCCCAAGCAGCATGTAGCCGTCGCCGGTGAATGCCCCCGGGTCGCCGAGTTGCGCTTTGGTAATTGGGGCGCCGTCAGCGCGCCAAGCCGACAGGCTGGCGGTCTTGACCACCAGACCGGTGTCGTTCGGGTTTGTCGGCAACAGCCCCACCGGAAATGCCGCCGGATAGGCCGCCGCAGTGTTGGGAATCCGGTCGCGCGGCGAGTAGCCGTACACCCCGCGGACGGCACTTCGGTCCTGCAGCGGGCCCAGGCAGACCGTGCCGGTGAGCCGGTTGGCAGGCGCCGACAACGGCGAGGCAACATCGGGCACGCGGGCCAGCTCGCTCTCGCAGCTGCCCAGTCCGGTGGACTCCATCGGGTGGGCAAGCGCACCGTAGAGCCCGAACCGGATGTCCTCGGGTTTGGCGTGCGGGGCGTGCGGATCCGTCGGGTCCGCCAAACTAGCTGAGACATCGATCAGCACGTAGTCGCCGCCCCACCGCAGATTCGACACCGCTATGTTCCAGCCCAGCAATGCCAGCGATTCGCCGATCCGCGCGCCCTGGGCACCATAGGGACGACCGACATGGTTCGGGCCCGAGCAGCCCGCCAGACAGGCGACCATGGCGACCATGGCGACGAAAGCACGCACCATAATCCCGCTGGGTTGGATGGCCCGGCTCCTCCTCATCGCTTCGCTCTGCATCGTCGCCGAGCTAGGAACTACTCCAGCCCCAGATCGGCAAGGCCCAACACGCTGCGGTACAGCAGTCCTTGCGCTTTGATGGCCTCGGCGGCGCCGGTAGCACGGTCCACCACGGTGGCCACGCCGACCACGTCGCCACCCGCGTCTTGCACCGCACGCACCGCTGTCAGTGCCGAGGCGCCGGTCGTACTCGTGTCCTCCACCACCAACACGCGCTGACCAGAGACCTCGGATCCCTCGATAAGACGTTGCAGACCATGGGTTTTCGCGGATTTACGGACCACGAACGCGTCGATCGGACGCCCGGGCGAGTGCATGATGGCGGTCGCGACCGGGTCGGCGCCCAGGGTCAGGCCACCGACCACCGCGTAGTCCCAGTCTTCGGTGAGTTCACGCATCAGCCGGCCGATCAGCGCGGAGGCCCGGTGGTGCAAGGTGGCGCGGCGCAGATCGACGTAGTAGTCGGCCTGTTTGCCCGACGACAGCGTGACACGCCCGTGCACTACCGACAGCCGACGCACCAGATCAGCCAACTCCTGCCGGTCAGGTTCTGCCACGGCCGCCTCCTACTCGTTTGTTTACGGCACGCAGCAGACTCCGCGGAATCATTCGCCCCGCGGTGACAAGCGCCTTGTATTGCAGGCCCGGAATGCTGATCACCTTGCCGCGCGCGATGTCGGCCAGGCTCTGGCTAACCACGTCGTCGACCTCGAGCCACATGAACGACGGCAGCTTGGCCATGTCGATCCCGGCCCGGGCGTGGAATTCGGTGTGCACGAACCCCGGGCAGACGGCATGGACACCCACGCCGGTGCCCTTCAACCCGCCGGCCAGGCCTTCGCTGAAAGCGATCACCCAGGCCTTAGACGCCGAATAGGTCGACCCGCGGCCGGTCAACAGCCCGGCAACGCTGGCGATATTGACGACGGTGCCGCTGCCAGCGTTGAGCATGGCCGGCAGCGCCGCGCGAGTCAGGTGCATCACCGCGGTCACATTGACGTCGAGCTGGGCCTGCAGCAGGGCCGGATCCGCCGTCCAGAATTCGCCGGACGTGCCGAAGCCGGCGTTGTTCACCAATACCCGAACACCCGCGCGGAGCCGGTCGGCGACTTTGTCGCGGTCGGCGGGATCGGAAAGGTCCGCAGGCAAAATTTCGGTACACCCGGCTTCGCACTGCAGCTCATCCGCCAATTGCGTCAACCGGTCGACATCGCGCGCGACCAGAATCACGTCGTAGCCGTCGCGCGCGTAGCGTCGCGCGTAGCCGGCGCCGATCCCGGACGTGGGCCCAGTGATCAGGGCGGCGGGGCGGGGCATGAGCGACAGTGTACTGAGCGGGGCCTATCCGTCCCGGGCCTGTCCCGGGCCACGCCCGGCGCGCTGTCAGTATTGGTAGTTCGTGGCCTGATGGCCGTTGCGTCCCACCGACGGTGGGCGTCGGATGCCGTCCCAGCGACCCTCGTCACGGCGAATAGGTTCAGCGGGTCGACCGGCCTGAACATCCGAGCCCAGCAACCCGGCGACATCCGACTCGACGCCCCTGGCCGGCGGCAACTCCGCCCGGCCGGCCGGCGCCAACGGACGGCTCGGTGCCGCGTTGCGGGCCGATGCTCCCGCTTCCTGCGGGGTCTCGGCGGGCAGCGGCGGCAATACCCGCAGCAGATCGTTGAATTGGCGCACGGTGCGCAGGCCCTCATCCCACTGGGCGCGCGTGCTGCCGATCGGCATGCTGACCAGCGTCCAGTTCTGTTCGTTCCACATCACCTCGGCGCAGTCAGGTGCGGTGTGCGCGAAGGTGACCATGCGCCGGTCGCAGGCCCGCCGAGCCGCGTCCAGATTGGTGGAGTACACCATCCGCGGCCCAATCGCACCCAGCAGCCAGATGTCGCTCTCTCGTGGCTCTTTAAGCCCCTTGAGCCGCAGGTCGACCACGACGTTGGTGCCCACCTTGCGATGCAGCGCGATCACCGTCGCGACTTCCTCGAGGTCGAAGATGTACACCGCCTCACCGCGGATCTGACCCAACACGACGTTGTGCGCGGGAACATCGCCCACCGTCGACATCACGCCGCGCTGCCACCGCTGCAGGATCTCGGTGGATTCGCGTTCGTAGTCGAATCCGTGCGATCGCGCCCACGATTTACGGCGTCTGCTGCGTCCGCGGCGTCGATCGATGTCGACGTAAAGCAGCACCACCGCGCCGACGAAGCACAGCGCGGAGAGCGTGAACCAAAGCGGGACCATCCCAAGAAGGGTATCTGCTGTGCGGCCGGAATAGAGAACCCGAGCAGGTCACAACCCAGTCACAGGTCGTGGCGATCGCGAGCGCGGCCGAGCCGGGCGAAGCGGGTCGCCACCATCTGGCTCAGCCCAGGACGAGCGAGTCGCCGCCCGGACTCACATTGACCGGAACCACGTCCCCGTCGTGTACCTCGCCGGCCAGCAGCATTTTGGCCAATTGATCGCCGATTGCCTGCTGCACCAGTCGGCGCAATGGCCGGGCGCCATAGACCGGGTCGAATCCGCGCTGTGCCAACCAGCGTTTAGCCGGCATCGACACCTCCAGCTGCAGCCGCCGCTGCGCGAGCCGCTTGCCCAGCTGCTCCAGCTGAATGTCGACGATCCGCACCAGCTCTTCGGGGTTGAGTCCGTCGAAGATCAGTACGTCATCGAGGCGGTTGATGAACTCCGGCTTGAACGCCGCGCGCACCGCCGCCATCACCTGCTCGTCGCTGCCGCCCGACCCCAGGTTGGAGGTCAAAATGAGGATCGTGTTGCGGAAGTCGACCGTGCGACCCTGCCCGTCGGTGAGCCGGCCTTCGTCGAGCACCTGCAGCAGCACATCGAAGACGTCCGGGTGGGCCTTTTCGACCTCATCGAACAGCACCACCGTGTAGGGCCGCCGGCGCACCGCCTCGGTGAGCTGACCGCCCTGGTCGTAGCCGATGTAGCCGGGCGGCGCACCCACCAGACGGGCCACCGAGTGCTTTTCGCCGTACTCGCTCATGTCGATGCGGACCATGGCGCGTTCGTCATCAAACAGGAAGTCGGCCAGCGCCTTGGCCAGCTCGGTCTTGCCGACGCCGGTGGGGCCGAGGAATAAGAACGATCCGGTCGGCCGGTTGGGGTCGGCGACCCCGGCCCGAGAGCGCCGCACCGCATCGGATACAGCCTGCACAGGATTTTTCTGTCCGACCACCCGGCGGCTCAGCTCGTCCTCCATCCGCAGCAGCTTGGCGGTCTCGCCCTCCAACAACCGGCCGGCCGGGATGCCGGTCCACGCTGACACCACGTCGGCGATGTCGTCGGGACCGACCTCTTCCTTGAGCATTTGAGCTTCTTGAGCCCTCGCGGTCGGAGCTGCCGCGTCGAGCTTCTTTTCCACCTCGGGGATGCGCCCGTAGCGCAGTTCGGCTGCCTTGGCCAGGTCACCGTCGCGCTCGGCGCGTTCGGACTCGCCACGCAACGTCTCCAGCTGTTCCTTGAGTTCGCGGACAATGTCGATCGCGTTCTTCTCGTTCTGCCACCTCGTGACTAGCACTGCTAGCTCGGCCTTCTTATCGGCCAGTTCCGCGCGCAACTTCGCCAAGCGCTCCTTGGAGGCCTCGTCCTCTTCTTTGGCCAGCGCCATCTCTTCGATCTCGAGGCGACGCACCAGCCGCTCGACCTCGTCGATCTCGACGGGCCGCGAGTCGATCTCCATGCGTAACCGGCTGGCCGCCTCGTCGACCAGGTCGATGGCCTTGTCCGGCAGGAAGCGGGCGGTGATGTAGCGGTCGGACAGCGTGGCCGCGGCCACCAGCGCAGAGTCGGTGATGCGCACACCGTGGTGCACCTCGTAGCGGTCCTTGAGGCCACGCAGGATGCCGACGGTGTCCTCGACCGACGGCTCGCCGACGAAGACCTGCTGGAAACGCCGCTCCAGCGCGGCATCCTTCTCGATGTATTTGCGGTACTCGTCGAGCGTGGTGGCACCGACCAGACGCAGTTCGCCACGGGCCAGCATCGGCTTGATCATGTTGCCGGCATCCATCGCCGACTCACCGGTCGCACCGGCTCCGACAATGGTGTGCAACTCGTCAATAAACGTGATGATCTGGCCGGCGGAGTTTTTGATGTCGTCGAGCACGGCCTTAAGTCGTTCCTCGAACTCGCCGCGATACTTGGCACCGGCCACCATCGACCCGAGATCCAGCGCCACCACGGTCTTGTCGCGCAGGCTCTCCGGCACATCGCCGGCGACGATGCGCTGAGCCAAGCCCTCCACGATCGCGGTCTTGCCGACACCGGGCTCGCCGATGAGCACCGGGTTGTTCTTGGTGCGACGGGACAGCACCTGCACGACACGACGAATCTCGTTGTCGCGCCCAATAACCGGGTCGAGTTTGCCCTCGCGCGCCCGGGCGGTCAGGTCGGTGGAGTACTTCTCCAACGCTTGATAGGTGGACTCGGGATCGGGGCTGGTGACTCGGGCACTGCCACGCACCTTGACGAACGCCTCGCGCAACGCCTGCGGCGAGGCGCCGTGCCCGGTCAGCAGCTTCGCGACATCGGAGTCGCCCGTGGCCAGCCCCACCATCAGGTGCTCGGTGGACACGTACTCGTCGTCCATCTCGGTCGCCAGCTGTCCAGCGGTGGTGATGGCAGCCAGCGACTCGCGCGACAACTGCGGCTGCGAGCTGGAGCCGCTGGCCTGGGGTAGCCGGTCCAGCAGCCGCTGCGCCTCAGTGCGAACGGCGGCGGGCTCCACACCGACGGCCTCCAGCAGCGGTGCGGCGATCCCGTCGTTCTGCGTGAGCAGCGCCAACAGCAAATGCGCGGGCCTGATCTCGGGATTACCTGCGGACGACGCGGCCTGCAGCGCCGAAGTCAGGGCCGCCTGCGTCTTGGTGGTCGGATTGAAAGAGTCCACGACGATCTCCATTCGGGGTACGTCAAAAATGCTTGTCGGGTTGTTCAACGCCGTCAAGGTTGAGTCTGTTCCACTCAATTTTATCGTGACATTAACCCGGCCTAGCGGGCGGGCTTAGATCCCGTTTGCGCCCTCCCCGGCCGGCTGATCGCCGAGGCAGGCGCATGGTGGCCACGGTCAGGCCCGGGCCACGGTCACCGCGGTGAATTCCAAAGCACTAGCTCGAGATGCAGCCCCCCCCCCCCCCCCGCTAGATCAGATTCGCCGGCGCGGATCACGGGTGCGGTGACTATCTGGGTCGCGACACGGTCACGGATGCATACCCATCAGAACATCACTGATCACAAACATCACACAGGCCACTATCGTCACATCAGCCAATCGCGGGCGTCACCGTGACGTCCTGCCCCGGGGAAGGTATGCCATGTCGGCGTTTCGTCGAATCATTACGGTAGTCGCTGCGTCAGCGGCCGCGGCCGGACTCGTAGTCGCGGTGGGCTTCGCGCCACCGGCTAGCGCCACGCCATGTAGCGCGCCCGAAGCCAACGTCCCGCCACCGGCGGCACCCCCAGCGATGCCCGCGCCGGCACCGATCGTCGAACCACCGACTGGGCGCCGGCCGTCCAACGCGAACGACCATGCGCCGCTGCCCAAGCTGGGGCCGCTAATCGCGTCGTTGTTCAAACCGGCTGCTCCGAATACTCGGTACGCCGCGCCGCTACACCCTCAAGCAGAGGTAGTGCCGCCCGGACCCAACCCTGTTGTCCCGGGACAGCCCCCGAATGCCGGCCAGCTTGTTCCTAACGCACTTCCAGTCCAGCCGCCGGCACCCCGGCCGGAGCCGGGACCACCACCTCCTGCCTCCATCGCGGGGGCACCGACGTCGCTCGTCGAATGGGTGACCGGACCCAACAGCCCAAACAAAACGCTCCAACGTTTCGGCATCTCCGGGACCGACCTCGGGATCCCTTGGGACAATGGCGATCCCGCCAGACCTCAGGTCCTGATGGCTTTTGGCGACAGCTTTGGCTATTGCAGCGTCAAAGGCCAGCAATGGCGATACAACATCTTGTTCCGCAGTTCAGACCACGATCTGTCGCACGGAATCCACGTTGCCGACGGCGTGCCTAACGACAAGTACTCCGGCTCACCGGTGTGGACAACCGGCCTCGCTAAGCAGGTCGTCAACACCATCCATCGGGCGCCGCACGAGACGGGAATCATTCCGACAGCCGCCATCTCCATCGGGAAGACCCAATACATGAACTACATGTCCATCAGGAAATGGGGCCGCGACGGCGAATGGACAACGAACTACTCGGCACTCGCACGATCGCTCGACAATGGCCAAAGTTGGGGGATCTACCCGGGCACCATCCGCGCCGCCTCGCCGGACGCCATCCCCGGGACCAACTTCGTTCCGGGAAACGAAAACTTCCAGATGGGGGCGTTCATGCGGGGTAACGACGGTTATCTCTACTCGTTCGGCACCCCGTCCGGACGCAGCGGTGCGGCGCACCTCTCCCGAGTTCCACAGAACTTTGTGCCGGACCTCACCAAGTACGAATACTGGAACGGCGACGGCGGCGGACACTGGGTCCCCAACAATCCAGGAGCGGCGACGCCGGTGTTCCCGGGTCCGGTGGGCGAAATGTCAGCCCAATACAACAGCTATCTGCAGCAATATCTCGTGCTCTACAGCAACGGCGGCAGCAACGACGTTGTGGCGCGAACAGCGCCGGCGCCGCAAGGACCATGGAGTCCAGAGCAGCCGCTGGTGTCGTCGTTCCAGATGCCTGGCGGCATCTACGCGCCGATGATCCATCCCTGGTCGTCGGGTCGAGACCTGTACTTCAATCTGTCGCTGTGGTCGGCGTACGACGTCGTGTTGATGCACACCGTGCTGCCCTAGCAGCTGCGTAAATCCGCTGCTGGCCGGCGTTGCGGCGGGCTTAGAATCGAGGTCCGTGAGCTTAGACAACAGGGATGCATTACGCGTGTTACGCGACGTCTTCGCGCAGGAGGACCTGGACCGGGCAAACGAAACCAACGAACTCGTCCGGAAGTTCTATACTCACTGGTTTGCCCTCGACGCCTCGGTACGCGACCTGTTCCCGCCTGAAATGGATGGCCAGCGAGCAACTTTCGCCCACGCACTGCACTGGGTATACAGCGAGCTGGCTGCCCAGCGTGCGGAAGAGCCGGTGACCTTTCTTGCCCAGCTTGGCCGCGACCACCGCAAATATGGTGTGCTGCCAAGCCATTACGAGACATTGCGCCGCGCTCTGTACACCACGTTGCGCACTCGTCTGGGCGAAGCGTGGACCGATGCCGTCCACGACGCGCTCAGTCAGTCACTCAACCTGATCACCGGGGTAATGAGCGGCGCCGCTGACGCCGACGAGGGACCCGCCTGGTGGGACGCAACGGTCACTGAACACATTCGGGTGTCACGGGATCTCGCAGTCGTTCGGCTGCGACTAGACCGGCCAATGCACTATTACCCCGGCCAGTACGTCAACGTCCACATTCCGCAATGCCCGCGCCGTTGGCGATACCTCAGCCCCGCCATTCCTGCTGCCTCAGACGGCGCGATCGAGTTCCATGTCCGTGTGGTCCCCGGCGGCTTGGTCAGCACCGCCATCGTCGGCGAAACTCGGCCCGGCGACCGGTGGCGGTTGTCCAGTCCGCACGGCGCAATGCGGGTCGATCGCGACGGCGGGGACGTGCTGATGGTGGCCGGCAGCACCGGTCTGGCACCGCTGCGGGCGCTGATTGTGGACCTCAGCCGCTTCGCCGTGAACCCACGGGTCCACCTGTTCGTCGGCGCACGCTACCGCTGCGAGCTCTACGACCTGCGCACGCTATGGCAGGTCGCCGCGCACTGTCCGTGGCTGGCGGTCTCACCAGTATCGGAGTACCGCCAAGACCCGTCCTGGGCCGCCGATTACCCCGACGTCTCGGCGCCGCGTGGCCTGCATGTGCACCAAACCGGCCGGCTCCCTGACGTGGTGACCAAATACGGCGGTTGGGGCGACCGACAGATCCTGATCTGCGGCGGACCGGCCATGGTGCGCGCGACCAAGGCCGCTCTGATCGCCAAAGGCGCTCCGCCAGAACGCATTCAGCACGATCCGTTGTCACGCTAGCTGAGCAGTTCTCGATTCGCGGGTAGGTGACCTAGCCCGGTTGGCCCGCATCACCGTCGGCGCCCAACAGCCCGCGAGTGCCCCGGCGCCGCCCGCCTAGCGCGGCTTTCGCGGCTGCCAGAGGACCAGCGCTGTGCTCTTGGGTACCACCGCGAGATCGCGGCGCTGGTTGGCACGCAACACCACCAACTCATCGGTCAATTCCTGCAGCTTCAACTGCAGCGCATCAACCTGATTGGTCAGCTCGATGATGCGCTTGATGCCAGCGAGGTTAACCCCCTCGTCCTGCGAGAGTCGCTGTACCTGGCGCAGCAGCTCGACGTCATGCTGCGAATAACGACGCCCACCACCGGAAGTCCGGCTCGGGCTGACCAGCCCGAGCCGATCGTAGGTGCGCAAGGTCTGCGCATGCATGCCGGCCAGCTCGGCAGCCACCGAGATCAAGAACGTCCGGGATTCTTGCTTTCTGGGGTCTCGAGAGTTTCTAGCCATCACCGATTACCTGCCCATCCCGCCCGCGGGTTAAACCCACTTGACCGCTCGGCGGCCGCATAGGCCTCCAGCGCCTGTTGCGCGGCACCTTCCAAGTTCGGCGGGACCGCCACTTTAACGGTGACAAGTAAGTCCCCATGGCCACCGCTGCGTTTAGGTACACCGCGTCCTCGCACCCGCAGGATACGGCCATCGGCGGTACCTTTAGGCACCCGGACGCCGACGGTTCCGTCCAGTGTGGGCACGGAAAGCGTTGAGCCCAAAGCCAGTTCGGTGAAGCTAACCGGAATGGTCACGGTGAGGTCGTCGCCGTCTCGACCAAAGATCTTGTCTGGCCGCACATGCACGGTCACATACAGATCACCCGACGGGGCACCGCGCAACCCGGCCTCGCCCTGCCCTGCCAGCCGGATCCGTTGTCCGTCTTCGACACCGGGCGGGATCCGCACATTGATGGTGCGGGTACGGGTGGTGACGCCGGTGCCTTTGCACTCGTCGCAAGGGTGCTCGATGATCGACCCACTGCCCCGACATTCGGTGCAGGGCTCGGAGAAGCCGAACGCGCCCTGGTTACGGTTGATCACGCCGGAGCCGCTGCAATTGGGGCACACTTTCGGACTGGTGCCCGGCCGCGCACCGCTGCCATGGCAGTTAGTGCACGGCGCCGGGCTGGTCAGCCGCAGCGGCATCGCTACGCCTTGGGCCGCCTCGACGAAATCCAAGTCCGTCTCGGTCTCCAGGTCGTTGCCGCGTCGCGGCCGACTGGGGCGGGTGCTGGCGCCGCGTCCGAACAAGCCACCGAACAGGTCACCGATGTTGGTGCCGCCGGTTCGACTGGCAGCATCGAACAAATCGTTGAGGTTGAACTCGGCCCCGTCGCCGCCCATTCCAAAGCCGCCGAAGCTACCGTCGAACCGACGACCACCTAACCCGCCACCGGCGAACAGCCGGCGAGTTTCGTCGTACTCTTTGCGCTTGACCGGATCCGACAACACGTTGTGCGCCTCCGACACCGCCTTGAACCGTTCGCCGGCGGCGGGATTGTCGGGGTTCGCGTCGGGATGTAGGTCGCGCGCCAACTTCCGATAGGCGCGTTTAATCTCTTCGGGACTGGCGTCAGAGGAGACGCCTAGCTCCTTGTAGAAGTCCTTTTCGACCCATTCACGCTGGGCCATATCGCGTCACCCCCTCACCGTCCTCTTTGTGTTGTACTAATTCCTCTACTAATTGTCTTGATTCTGGGCCCTATTCACCTGCGGTGTCGCGTTATCGTCCGGGTCGGCTTGCTCGGTTTCGGCAGTGCCGTCGACGGGTTCAGCGGTGGCGACCGTCTCGGCACCGTCGGCGGCCATCGTGTCGACCACCCCGACCAGGGCGTGCCGCAGCACTTGCTCGCCCAGTTTGTAGCCGTGCCGTAGGACGTCACCGATCACCGGCTTAGAGCCTTGCCCACCGTCGCCCTCATGCTGCACGGCTTCGTGCAGCACCGGGTCGAAGTCTTCGCCCTCGGCACCAAACGCCACCAGCCCGAGCCCGGTCAATGCGCTCATCAGCTTGTCGGCGACCGACTTCAGCGGACCCGAGTCCAGATCGCCGTGCTTGCGTGCCCGATCGAGATCGTCGAGCACGCCCAGCAGTTGGCTGATAACGGTGGCCTTGGCGCGATCCGCAGCCGCCTGCTGATCGCGCAGCGCTCGCTTACGGTAGTTGGCGAAGTCGGCCTGTACCCGTTGCAGATCGCTAGTCAGCTCAGCAACTTTGTCGATCGTCGTGTCGGTCGTGTCGGCGCTCTGGTCCGCCAGGCCAGCCGGCTCGCTCCCTCCCGGCATGTCGCCGGGAGGGATGTGCCGCACTTCGCCAGTCTCGGGATCGATCCGCCGTTTGTCGGTGACCGTCACCTGTTCGTGTGGATTGCTATCCGCGTTTTGATTTCCTTGGGTCACTTGGACTCCCGGTCGTCGTCGACCACCTCCGCGTCCACCACATCGTCAGCAGACCTCGATCCGCCGGGCGAGGAGGCCGCGTCGCCGGCCGGCGACGCGGCCTGAGTGGCCTCATAGATCGCCTGCCCCAGCGCCTGAGACTCCTGGCCCAGCTTCTCCATCGCCGACTTGATCGCGGCGATGTCGGTACCGCCGAGCGCCGTCTTGGCTTCTGCCACAGCGGCATCCACCTTGTTCAGGGTGTCTTCGGGAACCTTCGAACCACCTTCGGCTTCCCGTTGTTCCTTGACGAATTTCTCCGTCTGGTACACCAGCGTCTCGGCCTGGTTGCGGACGTCGGCCTCCTCGCGACGCTTGCGGTCCTCCTCGGCGTGCGCCTCGGCGTCTTTGATCATCCGGTCGATCTCCTCCTTGGACAAGCCGGAGCCTTCCTGGATTTTGATCGTGTTCTCCTTGCCGGTGCCCTTGTCCTTGGCCGTGACGTGCACGATGCCGTTGGCGTCGATGTCGAAGGTGACCTCGATCTGCGGGACACCACGCGGAGCCGGCGGAATACCGGTCAGCTCGAAGGAGCCGAGCAGTTTGTTGTGCGAGGCGATTTCGCGCTCACCCTGGTACACCTGGATCTGCACCGACGGCTGGTTGTCGTCGGCGGTGGTGAAGGTCTCCGAGCGCTTGGTGGGGATCGTGGTGTTGCGCTCGATGAGCTTGGTCATCACACCGCCCTTGGTCTCGATACCCAGGCTCAGCGGCGTAACATCGAGCAGCAGAACGTCTTTCACCTCACCCTTGAGGACACCGGCCTGCAACGCGGCGCCAACGGCCACGACCTCGTCGGGGTTGACACCCTTATTGGGCTCCTTGCCACCGGTAAGTTCCTTGACCAGATCGGTCACCGCGGGCATCCGGGTCGAACCGCCCACCAGCACGACGTGATCGATCTCAGAAACCGAGATACTGGCGTCCTTAATCACCGACTGGAACGGCTGACGGGTGCGGTCCAGCAGATCCTGTGTGATGCGCTGGAATTCAGCGCGGGTCAGCTGCTCGTCGAGGAACAGCGGGTTCTTGTCCGCGTCGACGGTGATGTAGGGCAGGTTAATCGAGGTGCTCTGGCTCGAGCTGAGCTCGATCTTGGCCTTCTCGGCGGCCTCACGCAGCCGCTGCATGGCCATCTTGTCCTTGGTCAGGTCAATACCGCTGGTGCCCTTGAACTTATCGACGAGCCAGTTGACGATACGGTCGTCCCAGTCGTCGCCACCGAGGTGGTTGTCACCACTGGTGGCACGCACCTCGACCACGCCCTCGCCAATTTCGAGCAACGAGACATCGAAGGTGCCACCACCCAGATCGAACACCAGGATGGTCTGTTCGTGCTCACCCTTGTCCAGGCCGTAGGCCAGCGCCGCGGCGGTCGGTTCGTTGACGATCCGCAGTACGTTCAAGCCGGCGATCTGGCCGGCTTCCTTGGTGGCCTGGCGCTGGGCGTCATTGAAGTAGGCGGGGGTGGTGATGACCGCGTCGGTGATGTCCTCACCGAGGTAGGCCTCGGCGTCGCGCTTCAGCTTCATCAGAACGCGGGCGCTGATCTCCTGCGCGGTGTATTTCTTGCCGTCGATCTCGATGGACCAGTCACTGCCCATGTGCCGCTTGACCGACCGGATGGTGCGGTCGACGTTGGTAACCGCCTGGTTTTTGGCGGGCTGGCCGACGAGCACCTCGCCGTTACGCGCGAACGCGACAATTGACGGAGTGGTCCTCGACCCCTCGGAGTTGGCAACGACGACGGGGTCGCCACCCTCCAGAATGGAGACGACGGAGTTAGTGGTCCCGAGGTCGATGCCGACCGCACGAGCCATGGTGATTCCTCCTGAGTAGTAGAGCTTTTGTCGTGCACTATGCTGAGTGAACCCGGCTCAAGCCTGCGCCTGTAGCCGCGGTGCTGTCAACTCAGGCTTGAGTCTATCCCACTCAACTTGTCGCTGGGTCAACGCCCCAGCTTCGCGGTTTTGTTCCCAGCTGGTTAAGGTGTCGCAATTTCGTCAGCTCGTCGGATTTCCAGCTAGCTGTCGGCGGCATGCGATAAATCGGATGTTCTGGACTCGTAACATTGCGATAAGTGGTCATTTCACCGGGACTCGGCGTTGAAACTTTGGCTAGGCATCCGACTCCTTAGCGACAGTTACCAACCGACGCACGATTGCAGAAGCTCTAGTCGTCAATAGTTCCAGCCGACACCTGCCCCGACTGCCGACATGAGGTGCCGAGGCCGTGTCGCGGTGAGCCGGTTCGACCCCGCCAGGCGGCGAATCAGGGAACTTTGGCGGAATTAACGCAACACGCAACTTTGTGCAGCATGCTCACCTATTATTGCGGAGCTGCCGATTATTCCCCGTGATGGCACCGCGATGTCCGCGCCGTCATGAACTGGGAGGTATCTGATGTCGTTTGTGATCGCAACTCCGGAGATGGTGGCAGCCGCAGCGGCGGATTTAGCGAATATCGGTTCGACAGTCAGCGCGGCCAACGCCACCGCGGCTGCTCCCACGATCGGGATGCTGGCCGCGGGTGCCGATGAGGTGTCGGCAGCCATCGCGGCGCTGTTCGGTGCGCACGCCCAGGCGTATCAGAAGCTCAGCGCCCAGGCGGCGGCATTTCATAACCAGTTTGTGCAGGCCTTGAATGCGGGTGCGAACACGTATGCGAGTGCGGAAGCCGCCAATGTGTCGCCCTTGCAGACCCTCGAGCAAGATCTGCTGGGCGTGATCAATGCGCCCACCGAGTTGCTGCTGAATCGCCCGCTGATTGGCCCTGGCGCCGACGGCGGAACCGTCAACGGAGTGGGCCAACCTGGACAGGCCGGGGGGCTGCTATTCGGCAACGGCGGAGCCGGTGGTGCGAGCACGGCCACCGGAGTGGCCGGTGGCGCGGGCGGTGCCGCGGGGCTGTTCGGCCAGGGCGGCGCTGGCGGCCAAGGCGGGCCCGGCGCGGCCGGTGGAGCCGGCGGCGCCGGCGGGTGGATCGCGGGCAACGGCGGCGCCGGCGGCCTCGGTGGAGTCGGAGTGGCCAGCATCAACGGCGGCATCGGGGGTGCGGGCGGCATCGGCGGCAGCACCTGGCTTATCGGCGACGGCGGGGCAGGAGGGATCGGCGGAACGGGGCTAGCCGGGGCAGACAATGTTGCCCCCACCGTCAGCCCCGCAGCGTCTGCGTCCGGTGCGCTAGTCGCCGGTCAGGACGGCGGCAGCGGTACGGTAACGCCGCCGCCCCCCGCCTCGGGCGGTGCCGCTTCAGTCATCGGCAGCGATGGCGCCCCGGGCAGCAACGCGACAGGCAGCATTCTTTCTGGCGGCGACGGTAGCGCCGGCGGTGTCGGCGGTCACGGCGGCGCCGCCGGCCTGCTGGCAGGCAACGGTGGTGCCGGCGGCGCCGGCGGCACTGGCGGGGCGGGCGGCGTAGCAGGCCCCGCAGATGGCGGCGGCGCGGGTAATCCTGGCACCTCGGTTTCGCTGTCCAAGGGCGTCGGTGCCCTAGCGCAGGCCGGCGCCGGCGGCAACGGCGGCAGCGGCGGCGACGCGTCAGGTAACGCTGGCTACGGCGGCGCTGGAGGTGCCGGTGGGGCCGGCGGCGCCTCCTCGCTGTTATTCGGTAACGGCGGCGCTGGCGGAGCCGGCGGCACAGGAGGAGCCGGCGGCACGGGTACCGCCGGGGGTGCGGGCGGCTTCGGCGGCCACGGCGGCACCGCGACGCTCACCGGCAACAGCAGCAACAGCACCGCTATCGGCGGCAGCGGCGGCGCCGGCGGGGACGGCGGCAACACGTCAAGTAATGGTGGTAACGGCGGCGCCGGCGGGGACGGCGGGGCCGGTGCTGCCTCCTCGGCGCTGCTATTCGGCAACGGCGGCGCTGGCGGTGTGGGCGGGGCCGGCGGTGTGGGCGGGGCCGGCGGCGCCGCTGGGGCGGGCGGCACCGGCGGTGGCGGCGGTGACGTGCAGATTCTGGGCAGCAGCAACGTCAACAAGGGTGTCACCGGCGCCGGCGGCAACAATCTCGCTGACTCCGGTGGCGCCGGCGGCAACGCGACGGGTCACGGTGGTACTGGGGGCAACGGTGGCGCGGGTGGCACTGGCGGCAGCACCTCAGCGCTGTTCGGCAACGGCGGCAATGCCGGCGCCGGCGGCGCGGGAGCCGCGGGCGGTGCCGGAGGCGCTGGCGGTGCGGGCGGCGACGGCGGCTCCGCAGGCAGCGGCGTTCTTGCCCACAAAGCCGCTGGAAACAACATCATCCTTGGCGACCCCGGGACCGGCGGGACCGGCGGATCGGGCGGCGCCGGCGGGGACGGCGGTAACGGCGGGGCCGGCGCCGCAGGCGGACACGGCGGGATACTCTTTGGCACGCCCGGCACCAGCACCGCTACCGCTGCGGGCGGTGCGGCCGGCGCTCACGGCGCTACCGGGACCCACGGTCAGCCCGGCGCGTCGGGCACAGTGATCATCGAAGGTTGAGCTAGCGACAGCGCTCTCTTGCCTACGCCATCGTGGCGGCGTCAATGGTGCACCGATACTAGAGCAGTCGCTCTGTTACTGTGGGGCGCGATGCCTCGTCCCCGTGTGCATGACCCGGATCGGGTTCTAGATGCCGCCGAGTCGTTGGCTGTCGCGTCTGGGCCGGCCGCGGTGACCATCCGTGCGATTAGCGCGGCGATCGGCGTCTCCAATGGCGCCGTCTATCACACGTTCGCGTCGCGTGCGGCGCTGATGGGTCGGGTATGGCTGCGGGCGGGACACCGATTCCTGGAGACGCAAACCGCATTGGTTGATCAGGCCCTGTCGACGTCGGGACGGCGGGCCGGAGTCGAGGCTGTGGTGGCTGCCGCCGATGCACCGGTCGTCTTTGCCGAGCAGTATCCAGACTCCTCCCGACTGCTACTGACGGTGCGCCGGGAAGAACTGCTCAAACCGGGCCTGCCCAACGAGATCGAAGTTGAGCTCCGCGATCTCGACGCATTACTGGTCGGTTTGATGATTCGGCTCGCGGTCACCGTCTGGGACCGCAAAGACGCCGGTGCCGTCGACACGATCACGACATGCATCGTCGATCTGCCGACAGCGATCCTGCTACGCCGTGACCGGCTGGGCAACACGACGGCACGAGAGCATCTCCATGCAGCGGTACGCGCGGTTCTCGAGGTCGGACCACCACCGCACAGTGACCAACAGCAGAAAGGAAGAACCCGATGACCATCGGCCTGAACTACGATGAAAAGATCGCCATCTTTGAACTTGGCGATGACGAAAACCGGTTCACACCTGTCTTTCTCGACGAAATCAACTCCTGCCTCGATGAGATCATCGCCAGCGGTGCCAGCGGCTTGGTGACGACGGCGCTGGGCAAGTTCTATTCCAATGGGCTGGACCTGGACTGGCTGTCCGCACACGGTGACCAGACTCACTGGTATGTCGGCCGGGTGCAGGGACTCCTGGCTCGCCTCCTCACGCTGCCCATTCCTACTGCAGCGGCCGTTGTTGGCCACGCGTTCGGTGCCGGGGCAATGTTGGCCATGGCTCACGATTTTCGGGTTATGCGCGCTGACCGCGGCTACTTCTGCTTTCCCGAAGTGGACATCCGCGTCCCGTTCACGCCCGGCATGGCCGCGCTGATCCAAGCCAAACTTGCTCCCCAGGCAGCGACCGCTTCGATGACCACCGGGCGCCGGTTCGGCGGCGGCGAAGCCGCCGGCCTCGGAATTGTCGACAGCACGGCGGCCGAGGATGCCGTGACCGCCGCGGCAGTCGACCTGCTTCGTCCGCTCGGCGGCAAGGACCCCGGCACCCTGGGCGCCATCAAGCAGACCATGTTCGGCCACGTCGTGGCTGCTCTTACCGCCAATTCCTATGAGCCGAAAGTGAATTGACATCACGTTGGTTCGTCCCGCGGCCGGTCGATATCGCGTCCGCTGGCGAGGTCGTCACAGTCGACCGACCGCTCAGATACGCTGTCGCCCGACGGCACCTTGTCAGCGGTGCAGTCGGCGTTGTGGGAATGCCACGGGCTGCAATGCGGCTTCTGCACGCCGGGTGTCGTGATGTCACTGACCGCATTGCTGCGTGACAATCC
The DNA here is from genome assembly GCF_000340435.2 of Mycobacterium haemophilum DSM 44634. Taxonomy (NCBI): domain Bacteria; kingdom Bacillati; phylum Actinomycetota; class Actinomycetes; order Mycobacteriales; family Mycobacteriaceae; genus Mycobacterium; species Mycobacterium haemophilum. The sequence continues at coordinate 422,892 of NZ_CP011883.2, read as the reverse complement.
TGCCCCCACCGACGACCAGATACGCGCCGGCCTGTCCGGGAACTTCTGCCGGCACACCGGTTATCAAGGCATCGTCGCTGCGGCTCATCGCGCCGCAGCGATGACGGCTGGGTCCGTGCCGCAGCGGTAACACTTTGTCATCGGCGCCGTTCCAAAAAGGCGTCACCGCAGTAACTTGCGTCACCTCATGCGTAACCTGACTGCCGGTGTCTCAAAATTTTGGGGAGTAGCGCGTGCGGTTTTCGCAAAAGACACGGCGGAGTCTGGCCGGTGGCTCGCTGCTGCTCGCCGCCGTGCTGGCCAGTCCTATGCTGATCGACGGCTGCAGCTCCATCATCGAGGGCAAGCCGGTCGCCATCATCGAGGGCAAGCCGGTCGCCGTGCCGGGAACGGGACCAACTGAACCGTCCTTCCCCACACCCAGGTCGACGCCACCGACCACCAGAAGCCCTAACGCGGCCCCACCCAGCGCACCGGCAGGCCCGGCCGGCGCGATCCCGCTCCCGCCCGACCAGAACGGTTATGTCTTTATCGAAACCAAGTCCGGAGTGACGCGCTGCCAGATCAGCACCACCAGCGTCGGGTGCGAGGCACCTTTCACCCACTCCCCTATGCAGGATGGCGAGCACGCCAACGGCGTCAACGTCACCGCGAACGGATCCGTGCAGTGGGTGCTGGGCAACCTCGGGGCCATCCCCACCGTCACCATCGACTACAAGATCTACGCCGCGCAGGGCTGGACGATCGACGCGACTGCGGATGGCACCCGGTTCACGAACAATCGCACTGGACATGGCATGTTCGTCAGCATCGACAAGGTCGACACGTTCTAGGCGGCACGGGTCACGTCGCCGGTTGGGACCGCAATAGGACCGTAGCGGCGTACTTGATGTCGGCCTCCAGGCTGTCGGCAACGTCGCGCAGATCGTCATCAAACAACTCCGCGCGCTGTGCGTGCCAGTCAGGCCCAGTTCTCGACTTTTCGTTTCTTTCGTTTTAACCTGGGCGTATGTCCGCCATGCTTACCGTTGAAGAACGGACCGTGCTACCACCCGAGGAGCCTAGAGACCTCACGCCGCTAGTTGAGGCACTCGCGTGTGAGCAGGTTTCCGTATGCGGCATTAATGGCCGTCCGCTTGTCCTGCCCGAGCCGGTGCGTGAGGCACTGTTCAACGTGGTGAATGCGATGGCGCACGGCAGGGCCATCACTCTCGTACCGCGACAGCAGAAGCTGACCACCCAGGAGGCAGCCGACTTGTTAAACATCTCCCGTCCGACGCTGGTCAAACTCCTCGAAGAAGGCCGTATTCCGTTTGAGAAGCCAGGTCGGCATCGCAAGGTCAGCCTCGATGCGCTACTGGAGTACCAGGAGAAGACGCGGGCCAACCGGCACGCCGCCCTAGACGAGCTAACCCGGGACTCGGCCGGCGAAATCACCGCAATCCTCAAGGCGCAGTAGGAGGTAAGCGGGTATGGCGTTTCCAGTGGTGTTGGACGCTTGTGTGCTCGCTCGCTATCCACTCGTTGATGTGCTGCTGCGGCTAGCTAATGAAGGCATCTATCGGCCCCTCTGGTCGCATGACACCTTAATTGAGACACGTCGCACCATGGTCGAAAAGCTCGGTGTGGCAGCGGAATTTGCTGATAAGCGGCTCAATACGATGCGGCAACACTTCATTGACGCCGAAGTCACCGGGTACCAGGAGCTCATCGACGCGATGCGGAACAATGAAAAGGACCGCCATGTGCTCGCTGCAGCGGTCAGGGAACGTGCCGAAGTCATCGTCACCACCGATCACACGGGCTTTCCAACTGAAGCCGTCGAACCATACAACATCGAGGTATCCCACCCCGACGACTTCTGCTCGACCAGATTGACCTCTATGAATATGCCACCCATATAGCCCTTTGTCGGCTCATGGCCGCTTGGACGAACCCATCCTTCACCGCACACCAGCTTCTCGACGCGTTAGCCGCTACGGCGCCGAAGTTCGCAGCTGAGGCGCGTCGGCTGTTTCCGCTCGGCTAACCGCACAGCGGCAGTTGACAGGTGGTGTCAGTACCATCGGTGCGGTGGCACGCTACGGCCCACCGGACGATTTCACAACCAGCCGACGCAGTACGCGAACGTCGGCCGGGGCGGATACCCACCATCCGATCCACCGCCCACAGCCCCCAACCCAGCAACCCACGCATCAGCTGCCTCGGCGGCCACATCTGCCGCCGCTACCGTCGGTCATCACTATTCCTGAGGTGCCGACGGTGATTACCCTGCCGCCTGGCCTCACCGACATGGGCTAGTCGCACACGTCGCGGCCAGATCAAGGTTTAGCCGCCGATCGGTAGCCGCCCGCGCGGCCGGGACTGGCACCGGGCCCTGGCCGATACGATCGGCAGCCGTAGCACACCACGCCGACCACCAGCAAACAACGAACACAGGGGTACCGGATGTGAGCGAGTCACTCGGCTTGTCGATCGGGGCGGCCAACCTGGTCGCGGCCCGGGTAGGCAACGCGCCGGTGAGCCGCAGATCCGTTTTGACACTGTTCGATCATCGGCCCGCCGAAGTCGGTCTGCCGGAGGAAAACCCGAGCCTGACAGAGCCCGGACTGGCGTTGCGGGGATTTGTCGAACGGGTCGGGGACCGGGCTCCGTTGGTGGCGGCCGACGGGACGAAGTACCTCGGCGAAGCGGCGACGGTAGCGGCGCTCGATGCATTGGCGCGCACCGTCGGGCGCGGGACACCGGTCGCTATAGCGATCCCCGCCTATTGGTCCGACGGTCAGTTCATGGCGCTGCGTGAGGCGTTGGTCGCCCAGCCAGCCCTGGCGTCCGACGGCGCGCCTGCCCTGATGATCTCCGACGCTAAGGCCGCGCTCGCAGCGCTGTACGCCAAACCGGGATTCCCGACAGACGGCGTTGTCGCTTTGTGCGACGTTGGCGCTAGCGGCGCCAGCGTCACTTTGGTCAACGTGGGATCGAATGCCGGGTCCAACTTTCAGCAGATCGGTCACACGGTCCGCACCGCCGAGCTCTCCGGTGACGCGATCGATCAGCTCATCCTGACGTGGCTGCGGGCGGGCGGCCCGGATGCCAACACCACCGAGCTCGCCAGCACCGCACGCATGGGGTCGCTGACCAGCCTGCTGGTCGAATGTCGGCGCGCCAAGGAAGAGTTGTCTGCGGCCGCAGCGACCACCATTCGTGCCGGATCATTGGGACCCAACACCGATATTCGGCTGTCTCGCACAGAGTTTGAGCAACTTGTCGCTGGGCCACTGGACCACTTCATCAGCACCGTCGAAGAGACGTTGCAGCGCAACGGGATTCCGCGAGGCAACCTGGCCGCCGCCGCGACCGTCGGCGGTGGCGCAAGCATCCCGCTGCTGACCGCACGATTGGCGGAGCGCTTGCAGGTGCCCATCTTGACTACATCGCAGCCCGCGCTCAGCGCCGCCATCGGTGCGGCGGTGCTCGGTCAGCAGCAATCGTTATCGGGCATGCCGACCACCATGGTCGGCGGCATCGACGCGCCCACCGACTTGGTCGCCCCGCCAACCGAGATGAGCCCATCGGCATGGGCCGCCCAGACCGCTGGCGACGACAAATCGGCTACGTACCGAGCCCTGGCTTGGTCACAGGAAGCCGCTAACGTAGACGAACCGATACCCTACACAGGCCCCGATGTCGCCGACGAGTATAACAGGGAGACAACGGGATTCGGCTATCCAGACGACCAGCGCTATGCGGCCGAAACCGCACCGCTGCCGTGGTACAAACGCACGGTCCTGATCTTCGGGGTGGGGGCCGCGGGCGCAGCCGTGCTGGCAGCCGTGTTGCTGGCGGTGAACGTGGGCCACGGCAAAAACAAGCCCGCCATTCCCACGACCACCGAACCAGCACCACCGCCGCCGTCGCAGACCGTGACCATGACCGGGCCGAACAACAGCCCTACCGTGACGGTGATCCCGCCGCCGCCCACCACCATCACCAGCACGAGCGGGCCAGCGACCACAACATCTAGCCAGCCCGCTACAACGACGACAACCACACCGGCCACGACCATAACCACGACCACCAGCCAGCCGGCAACGACCACTCCGACCACGTCGTCACCGGTGACGACCACTGCACCGCCGCCGACGACCTCGCAACCAACAACATCGGAAACGCCCATCCGGCCCACCCGGCGTGAACCACTCTTTGAGCCCCCGTTTAGGCGCTAACGCACATGCAACGTTGGACCCGTCAAACTCCCCGCGCCTATGCTCGATAAGCACCGACGCGAAGTCGCCACCATAATGGGCAACTTAGGGTTGCCTTTCTCGCGTTGAAACTTGCACAGATGTCACTATGAGCAGGCCAAAGCAAGCAACAACGGCGCCCGTACTGACATTGCCTGCTACTGAGATCGACTGGTCCGGTGCAGTAATGCCGAAGTAACTATGCATGGGAGATACCTTCTGTGACCACGCAGACGCTGATCAGAATGGTGCTGGGCCTGAGCATGACCGCGGTCGTACTGCTGTTCGCGGCACGGCGCGTCTTGTGGCTGTACAAGCTGATCATGTCCGGCCAACCGGCCAGCGGGCGCACCGACGAGCTAGGCACCCGCATCTGGACGCAAATCGCCGAGGTTTTCGGACAACGACGGCTGTTGCGGTGGTCACTGCCAGGTTTGGCGCACTTCTTCACCATGTGGGGCTTCTTCATCTTGCTTACGGTCTACATCGAGGCCTACGGCGTGCTGTTCCAGCCGAATTTCCACCTCCCGATCATCGGCCGCTGGAACGCGCTGGGCTTTCTGCAGGACTTCTTTGCACTGGCCGTGCTGACCGGCATCGTCACGTTCGCGATCATCCGCATGCGCAGCAAGCCAAAGGAATACGGCCGCAAGTCCCGCTTCTACGGCTCACACACCGGCGGTGCGTGGCTGATCCTGTTCATGATCTTCAACGTCATCTGGACGTATGCCATTTTCCGCGGGGCGTCGGTCAATGCGCTCGGCGACGAGTTCCCTTACGGCGGCGGCGCCTTCTTCTCGCACGCCATGGCCGCCCTGCTGCATCCGTTGGGTCAGGGCGCCAACGAGATCATCGAGACCGTTGCGCTGATGCTGCACATCGGCGTCATGCTGGCCTTCCTGCTGATTGTGCTGCACTCCAAGCACCTGCACATCTTCCTGGCGCCGATCAACGTCACCTTCAAGCGGCTGCCCGACGGGCTGGGCCCACTGCTGCCGATGGAATCGGGCGGTGAGCCGATCAACTTCGAAGATCCTAGCGAGGACGCGGTTTTCGGTCGCGGCAAGATCGAGGATTTCACTTGGAAGGCCATGCTCGACTTCGCCACCTGCACCGAGTGCGGGCGCTGCCAGTCGCAGTGTCCGGCCTGGAATACCGGCAAACCCTTGTCGCCCAAGCTCGTCATCATGGACCTGCGCGACCACTGGATGGCCAAGGCGCCCTACATCCTGGGGGAGAAACCTGCCGACGCGCTGCAGGGTCTCGACCTGGAGACCACCGCACAGGAGGGCCACCATGTGCCGGAATCCGGGTTCGGCCGGGTGCCCGGACACGGGCCCGAGCAGGCGGCCCGCCCGTTGGTCGGCACTGCCGAACAGGGCGGAGTCATCGATCCCGACGTGCTGTGGTCATGCGTGAGCTGCGGCGCCTGCGTCGAGCAGTGCCCAGTTGATATTGAGCACGTTGATCACATTATTGATATGCGGCGCTACCAAGTGATGATGGAGTCGGAGTTTCCCTCCGAGCTGTCCACGTTGTTCAAGAACCTAGAAACTAAGGGCAACCCGTGGGGGCAGAACGCCGGCGATCGGACCAACTGGATCGACGAGGTCGATTTCGACGTCCCGGTCTACGGGCAGGACGTTGACAGCTTCGACGGCTACGAATACCTGTTCTGGGTCGGCTGCGCCGGCGCCTATGACGACAAAGCCAAAAAGACCACCAAAGCCGTCGCCGAACTGCTGGCCATCGCCGGGGTGAAGTACCTGGTGCTGGGCACCGGCGAAAGCTGCAACGGCGACTCCGCGCGCCGCTCGGGCAACGAGTTCCTGTTCCAGCAGCTAGCCGCTCAGGCCGTCGAGACCTTGGACGGGCTGTTCGAGGGGGTAGAGACCGTCGACCGCAAGATCGTCGTCAGCTGCCCGCACTGCTTCAACACCATCGGCAAGGAATATCGGCAGCTGGGCGCCAACTACACTGTGCTGCACCACACCCAGTTGCTCAACCGGCTGGTGCGCGACAAAAAGCTGGTCCCGGTCACCCCGGTGTCTCAAGACATCACCTATCACGACCCGTGCTATCTGGGCCGGCACAACAAGGTGTACGAGGCACCGCGCGAGCTGATCGGGGCTGCGGGAGCCAACCTCACCGAGATGCCTCGGCACGCCGAGCGCAGCTTCTGCTGCGGCGCGGGCGGCGCGCGGATGTGGATGGAAGAGCACATCGGCAAGCGGATCAACCACGAACGCGTCGACGAGGCGCTGGCCACCAACGCCGCCACCATCGCGACCGCCTGCCCGTTCTGCCGAGTGATGGTCACCGACGGTGTCAATGACCGGCAAGAAGAAGCCGGCAGCGACCGGCCTCTTCCTGAGGTGCTTGATGTGGCCCAGGTGCTGCTCGGCTCGCTCGACTACGACAAGGCGACGCTGCCGGCGAAGGGCACGGCCGCCAAAGCGGCCGCCAAGGCTGGTTCCAAAGCGGGTCCCAAGGCTGCCGCGGCTGCCCCGACCGCACCCGCGAAAGAGCCCACCGAGGCACCCGCTGAGACACCGGCGCCGCAGCAGGTGACTCAGGCCGCGCCACCCGCCGCGCCGGCCAAGGGACTGGGCATCGCCGGCGGCGCCAAAAAGCCCGGCGCCAAAAAGGCGGCACCGCAAGCCCAGTCGCCCGCGGCGCCCGCCAAGGGGCTCGGGATGGCCGCCGGCGCCAAGCGACCCGGCGCGAAAAAGAGCCCTGCCCCAGCCGAAGCTGCCAGGCCCGCCGAGCCGGAACCGGAGCCGTCCGACCACGCCGATGGCGACCCGGCTCCGCCGACCGCGCCCGCCAAAGGGCTGGGCATCGCACGGAGCGCACGACCGCCGGGCAAGCGCTGACGACCGATTTGACGGTGTCAGGACGGCAGTCAGTCGGGCATGATGTGACGAGCAATCCTCAGGAGGCCAAGCCAAGGAACACCATGAGCGACCGTTCGATGTCTGCCATGAGCGTGGTGGACACGCGACCGACCCGCGCTCCGAGGTTTGAACGGCGGACTGTCGTGATCTTGTCGACCATGGCGAAGCTGGGCTCGGCGATGCCAGTTGTCGTCGGGACCGCGATTCGCGCTATTGCCACGCCAGCCACCGCTGTCGTGGTCAGCGGGATGACGACGACCGATTCCGTTGCGGTGAACAGGTCGTCCTGAACAATGATCGCCGGACGAGGCTTGGCCGCATAGACGCCCCCCGAAACGGTCCAGAGCTCGCCACGGTTCACTCGTCGTCATCCAGTGGGGCCAGATCGTCGGAGATCGCCTCAACAAAGTCCATGTCATCGCTGTGCCGGTCGGCTTCGGCCAGGGCTAATGCTACCCGGTGTGCCTCTTCGGCGAACCGTGGCGACCGGACGTCAGGCACCCACATTTGGACTGGGCGGTATCCGCGTTCGCGCATGCGTTGGCGGTATTCGCTGCCTCGCCGTGTCGATGTGCCACTCATACCGTCCATGTTGCATGAAACGCATGTTGCATGCAACGGTTCCAGCTTGCGCCAGACGCCTATCAGCAAATTGCGTTGGACAACAATGGCACCATGAGTGACGTGACTGCTCACCAGCTGCCCGTGCATACCCCTGGCCATCACCGGCAGCGTGCCTTCGCGCAGTCGTCCAAGCTCCAGGACGTCCTCTACGAAATCCGTGGCCCGGTGCACCAACATGCCGCACGGTTAGAAGCCGAAGGCCACCGCATCCTCAAACTCAATATCGGTAACCCAGCGCCGTTCGGGTTCGAGGCACCCGACGTGATCATGCGCGACATGATCCAGGCGTTGCCGTACGCGCAGGGGTACTCCGACTCCCAGGGCATCCTGCCCGCCCGTCGTGCGGTGGTTACCCGCTACGAGCTGGTCGACGGGTTCCCCCGATTCGATGTCGATGACGTCTATCTCGGCAACGGTGTCTCCGAGCTGATCACGATGACGCTGCAGGCCCTGTTAGACAACGGTGATCAGGTGTTGATCCCCTCGCCGGACTACCCGCTGTGGACGGCGTCGACCTCGCTGGCCGGTGGCACACCTGTGCATTACCTCTGCGACGAAACCCAAGGCTGGCAGCCAGATATCGCCGACGTGGAATCGAAAATCACCGAGCGCACCAAAGCGCTGGTCGTGATCAACCCCAACAACCCGACCGGCGCCGTCTATAGCCGCGAAATCCTTACCCAGATGGTCGATCTGGCGCGTAGGCATCAGCTGCTGCTGCTTGCCGACGAGATCTACGACAAGATCCTGTACGACGACGCCAAGCACATCAGCGTGGCCTCGATTGCGCCTGATCTGCTGTGCCTTACCTTCAACGGTCTGTCGAAGGCCTACCGGGTCGCCGGGTACCGGGCCGGCTGGTTGGCGATCACCGGACCCAAGGATCATGCTAGTAGCTTCATCGAGGGGATCAACCTGCTGGCGAATATGCGGTTGTGCCCGAATGTGCCTGCGCAGCACGCGATCCAGGTAGCCCTCGGTGGCCACCAGAGCATCGAAGATCTGGTGCTTCCGGGCGGCCGGCTGCTCGAGCAGCGCGACGTCGCCTGGGCCAAACTCAACGAGATCCCGGGGGTGTCATGCGTCAAACCCGCGGGTGCGCTGTATGTCTTTCCCCGGCTGGACCCGGAAGTCTATGACATCGTCGACGACGAGCAACTGGTCCTTGATCTGCTGCTACAGGAGAAGATCCTGGTCACCCAGGGCAGCGGATTCAATTGGCCGGCACCGGATCATCTGCGCTTGGTGACGCTGCCATGGTCTCGTGACTTGGCGGCCGCGATCGACCGGCTGGGTAACTTCCTGGTCAGCTACCGGCAATAAGAGCTGCGCCGGGGACGGCGTCCACTAACGCAAGCGATCGACCATAAGATGGTCGGATTGACGACCGCGACACTTAAACTGTTGCAGCGACACGCCGAGCGGATGCGCAGAGGTTGCAATTTCGGTGCGTGGCCGAAATCAACGCCGTTCCAACAGTTCCGACAGGTAACGGCCATACCCCGACTTAGCCAAGCTGTGCGCGCGCAGGGCGAGTTGTTCGTCGTCGATCCAGCCCATCCGCCACGCCACTTCCTCAGGAATGCTGACCTTCAAGCCCTGCCGACGTTCCAGTGTGCGGACAAAGTCGCTGGCGTCCAGCAGCGAGTCGAAAGTCCCGGTGTCAAGCCACGCCGTCCCGCGAGCCAGCACCTCGACCGCCAGCCGGCCCTGGTTGAGGTAGGTCTGATTGACCTCAGTGATCTCATACTCGCCCCGCGCCGATTTGGTTAAGCCCCGGGCAATTTCGACCACGTCATTGTCATAGAAATACAAGCCCGGCACTGCGTACTGAGATTTCGGTGTGGCGGGTTTCTCCTCTAACGAGAGCGCTATGCCGTCGGCGCCAAACTCGACGACACCGTAGGCCGACGGATTGGCCACCCAGTAGGCGAAAATGGCTCCGCCGCTGACAGATTGGAAACGGCTCAGACTGGTCCCCAGCCCGGGGCCGTAGAAAATATTGTCCCCCAACACCAATGCCACTGTGTCGGTGCCGATGTGATGAGCACCAATGACGAATGCCTGCGCCAGACCGTCGGGGTGATCCTGTGTCGCGTAGCTGATGTTGACGCCAAATTGCATGCCGTCGCCTAAGAGCCGCTGAAACCCGGGTGCGTCGTGAGCGGTGGTGATCACCAGGATGTCGCGGATGCCGGCCATCATCAGCGTGGACAGCGGATAGTAGATCATCGGTTTGTCGTAGACCGGCAGCAGCTGCTTGCTGATGCCCATCGTGATTGGGTACAGCCGTGTGCCCGAGCCGCCGGCCAAGATAATCCCCCGCATGGGTGGCTCCTAACGCTTTCTATCGACCGCTAATTGACGAAGTCAGCTTCGGTGAGGTCGGTGGCTGCTAGCGCCGATGCCAGGTCCTCGTGCCGGAACACCGACGTCACGTGATCGTGGACCACCCGAAAGGCCGATGCGGCGGTGGTGATGGCGCCGGAGTCTTCCGGACTGCTGATCTTCTGTTCGACGACGACGACGCCCTGGCGCACGTACATCCGGCCCAGCTCCGCCGTGGTCTTGACGGACGTGGCCCACCGGCGCAGCGCCGCGTGGCCCTGGGCGGCTCCGTGCGCGTCGCCGATGTCGATGTCGTCGCTGGACAAGACCACCAGGGTCTCGAGGTCCGCGACGTTGAGGGCGTCGTGCCACGCCAAAACGGTGGCGATCTCCGATGTGGTCATGGTCTGCAAACTACCGTGTGGGCTGAGCATCCAACATCGTCGGCCGACGCTAAAGCGGCGTGCGGTCCAGCCAGTTTTGCCACACGACGTCGTCGCCGTAGATCTCGATACTGGTAGCGGCAACGGAAACTCGGCGCACCATCGCCAGCAACAGCTCGGTGGCGCCACCGCGTAGCGCCACGGTGCCCTTGCCGTGCTGGTGCGACCAGGTGATCCCGGCTTCAGAAACACCGATCGTCCATTCGCCGGATTCACCCAGATCGGGATCGGTGGCGTGTAAGTGCAGGACGTTGCCTGCCTCAAGCGGCAGTGCTGCCCCGTCGCTCCCGGCCTGAATCGCGATACGCTCCAGCCATTCGGTGATCCCGTCAGCCGCCACCACGGGTGGCAGGGTGAAGCCACCCCCGACCGTGAGAGCGGCGTCGGCCCGGTGCACTGCGACCTCATGTAGCCGACGCCGGATCCACCAATTCGCCGGGCGCGGCCCGAGGAATGTCCATACCGGTGTTTGCGCACCAGACTGCTCGACGGCCTCGACCAACCGCTGCGCGCCACCGTGCAGCCAGGAGACGGCATCGGCGGGATCCGGTGGCGGCTTGCCACCTTCGACGCTGTGGGGATCGAGGAAGTGGTCGAGTCGTTCCCTGACGATCTGCGCGGCCCAGCGGTCACCGCGGCCGACGTGGCGGACCAGTTGCCTAAGGCTCCAACCCGGGCACGTCGGCACCGGGCTGGATTCGTCGGCATCACGGATAAGGTTCGAAAAGGCGCGGTTCTGCTCGAGGAATGCGGCCGCGTAGTCCACCTGGCCAGGTTACCCGGCGGTCACAACCGATTGAACCGCCGCGACTGGCCGCTGGCGTTATCCAGCAGCAGCGGACAGCATGTTTTGTGCCCAATGCCCTCGGTCCCTGCCTCAACGTCAACGGCGGCGTGGCTAACCCTGGGACTCCGGTGATCGCCTACCACTGCATCGCCGATGTCGCCGACGAGCAGTGGGACAGTGTTGCGTGACCCCCTCGGCAACGAGCCCTCGATGCCGGCCGCGTCACGAGGGCCGACGCGCGCCGAGCCTGAATACCCGCCAACCTGCCTGCTGCCAACGGGCGACGTCCAGGCAATTACGGCCGTCGACGATGACCCGGGCCCGCACGTGGTCGGCTAAGTCGGCGGGGTCGAGGTCGATAAACTCCGGCCACTCGGTCAGCACCAAGACCGCATCCGCATCCTCGCAGGCCTCCACCACGGAAACCGCGTAGTTCAGCGTGGGGAATTGGCGACGCGCGTTGTCCAGGGCCTTGGGGTCGTACACGTTCACCGCGCCACCGTTGAGCTGCAGCTGACCCGCGACGTTGAGCGCGGGCGAGTCGCGCACATCGTCGGATCCGGGTTTAAACGCCGCGCCGAGCACGGCGATGTTGGCCCCGAGCAGCGAGCCACCGCAAGCGGTGGTGGCCAGCTCGACCATCCGGGTGCGTCGGCGCATGTTGATGCTGTCCACTTCACGCAGAAACGTCAGCGCCTGATTGGCTCCCAGCTCCCCGGCGCGGGCCATAAAGGCGCGGATGTCCTTGGGCAGACAACCACCGCCGAATCCCAAACCCGCATTGAGACATTGGCGTCCAATCCGCGAATCGTATCCGAGCGCATCGGCGAGCAGGGCGACGTCGGCACCGGCGGCTTCGCACACCTCGGAGACCGCGTTGATGAACGAAATCTTGGTTGCCAGAAACGCATTAGCAGACACCTTCACCAACTCCGCGGTCTGCAGATCGGTCACCAAGAATGGCACACCAGCACCCAGCAGCGGCGCGTACAGCTCGCGAACAGCCGCCTCGGCGCGCACCGAATCCTGCTGTACGCCAAGCACAATGCGGTCCGGCTTCAAGGTGTCGTGCACCGCGAAGCCTTCACGCAGAAACTCCGGATTCCAGGCAATTTCGATGTCGACTCCCCGGGTTGCCAGGGCAGCGGCCCGCCGGCCCAACTCGGCTGCGGTGCCCACCGGGACCGTCGACTTGCCGACGAGTATCGATGAACTCGTCAACCGAGGCACCAGCGCGTCGATGACAGCGTGGACATAGCGCAAGTCGGCACCGTATCCACCCTTCTTTTGTGGCGTGCCAACCCCGAGGAAATGCACATCGGCGAACTCGGCCGCCACGTCGTAATCGGTGGTGAACCGAAGACGTCCCGCGGCGAGATTGTCGATCAGCAGCTTGCGCAGACCGGGTTCGTAGAACGGAATGTCGCCCCCGGCGAGCTTGGCGACTTTACCCGGGTCGATATCGACCCCGACGACGTCGTGTCCCAGTTCCGCCATCCCGACGGCATGGGTGGCACCCAGATAGCCCGTCCCGAACACGGTGCATCGCATATACCTGTGTGTAGGTGGCCGCGATGAGCTAACTGCATCGCGGCGCTGAGCGCCAGGCAAACGGCAGGTGACAGGTGGTCTAGCGAGGAATTTGCCGAACTACAGGCCGGGGATACCGGGGATATCGAACCCACCGCGGCCCCCGCCCGGGAACCCGCCGCCGTGCCCCCTACCCGGGAACCCGCCGCCATGACCGCCACCCGGGAACCCGCCGTGGCCCGGCGCCATCGGGGGACCGAGGATCGGCGGTAATGCCGGTACCGGAACTGGCACGGGAATGGGCGCCGCCGGTACTGGGGCAGGGGCAGGCGCCGCCGGTACCGGCACGGGAGCCGGAGCGTGAACCTGAACAGGCGCCGGAGCGGGAACCGGAGCAGGCGCCGGGGCGGGAGCTGCCGGTGTCGGCTGCTGGGTAGGGGCCACCATCTGCTGGCCGGGATCGGGCCGCACACCGACCGTCGGTCGAATGCTGATCGCAAGTGAAACGACCAGCGCTGCCACACCGACGACGAAGACCGCCGCCAACGCGCTACCGAGCAACGTGAACGACCTCCGCTCACCGCGATCTACTAGGCGGGTCGAAGCGGTCAGCCCGTCGGTGTAGGCATCGACCGACTCGTCGGAGACAGCACTGTAGGCGAGAGCGCCTGCACCCGCGTCCACGCCGGCGGGGACGTCGACATAACCGGGGGCAAGTACACACCGGTTTACGCCGCCGGTGCCTGGATCCTGCGCATAAGCCCGGGCCGCGGTGGACGACCAGAACAGCGGTGCGTGCGCCGATGCCAGCGCCGCTCCCCGCGCGAGCGCCGTATCGGGCTCCTCGGCCGCGGTCAACGGCAGCGTCGTCGCTGCCTCCAGCGCGGGCTTGATCAGCGGGATGTCGATGCCAGAGCCGACGACGAACACCGCGTCCGGGCACGTCTTGAGCGCTTCCACCCCGGAAACCATCGTGGCCAATTCGGCGACCGCCGAGTCGTCGTCCTCGGGTAGAGCTTGCCGTTGAATGTCGGCGATGGACCCGTCAGCGGTATCGACAACCGCCAAGGTCGCTGCATCTGGCTCAATGAACAACAATGCGGTGTGCGCGTAGTTGGTTTGGTTGCCAACCGCATGCGTCAGCGCAGCCGCGGCTAGAAACGCCGAGACCAACATGACGTTCTCGATCTTGTGCGCGACCAGCGCGTCACGCAGCGCCGCAGCTTCGACGGGGTCCGTCCAGGTAACTCCAGTCGACGTCAGCTGATAGCCGCCCGCCACCGCACCCTCCCGGGTCCCCAGGATCGCCGAGAGCACCTGGTCAGCCGCGCTGACCGATGCCATATCGCCGTCAGCGCTGACGTCGAAATTGTCTTCATCTATGGTGGCGCCGTTGCCGTTTTCGCCTTCAACCAGAACCATCTGGACTGACGTCGGCGCCATCGACACACCAAGCACGGTGTCCAAAGCTCCTCCAATAGTTTGGCGAGCTAGTTACCTCCACAGACGATCGTCCTCGCCGTGGGCCCCTGGCATTCCCGTATTGCCGCAGTTTACCTGCGTTCCGGCGACCGGGGCCTCACGCAAAGGTCCCCCAGTGTTACGGCCAGAGGCCCCGCCCTAGGCGGCGATGGCCCCAGCCAGGGTGTTCGCGCGGGCGCAACGGCGGCTCTTCTTGCGGAGGACGAGTCCAGATCGGCGCCGCCGGTGCGGGCGCTATCGGCGGCGCCTCAGTCACCGGAGCGGGCACGGCTGAGGGAGGGGCGGGCACTTCGATTTTCGACGCCGGCGCCTGACTGGCCGGGACGACGACGTTCTTGCTAAGACTGGACCGCTGTTCGGCATGCGGCCGGATTCCGAGCGCCAGTACCAGCGCCAATGCCACCGCCCCCGCAACGACGACGGCCAACGCGCTCATGGCGAAGACAAAACGGTTGCGGCTGCGCCAGTCGTCGTGCCTGGCGCCGTAGTCAAGGTAGCCGTCGTCCTGCTGATCCGGAACCGCGCTGTACGCGAGCTCGCCCACCCCTAGGTCGGCGAGCGCATCCACATTTAGCCACGCGGTAGGGGGATCCTGCGCAGCGGCCATCACGATTGTGGGCGGCGCTCCCAACGACGCATTCGCCGACGCCAGCGCCGCCCCACGCGCCAACGCCATCTCCGGCTCCTCAGGTACGGTCACCGACAGCGATGTCGACGCTTCCACCGCGGGCTTGAGCAGCGCGATGTCTACGCCAGAACCGACCAGGAACAAGCTCTCCGGGCGAGCTTCCATCGCTGCAACACCAGAGACCATCGCGGCCAGCTCAGCCACCACCGCGTCGCCGGCCTCGGGCAGCGGCCGCCGACGCACATCGGCGATCGCCCCGTCGGAACTGTCGACGACAGCCAGCGTCGCGGTGGTCGGCTCAACAAACAGCAGCGCGGTGCGGGCGCAATTGGTTGCGCTGCCGACCGCCTGAGCCAGCGCGGCGGCCGCCACAAACACCGAGACCAGCATGACGTTCTCGACCTTGTGGACGGCCAGGGCATCACGCAGCGCCGCGGCCTCAATGGGATCCGTCCAGGTCACCCCACTCGATTGCACGTGGTAGCCGCTCTCGGCCGCACTTTCCCGAGTCCCGAGGATGGCCGCGACCACCTGATCCGCCGTGGTAGCCGCGGCCGATTCGGGAGCGACTTCGAAGTTGTCCTGGTCAACCGTGACCCCGCCAGCGCTTTCACCTTCCACCAGGACCATGCGAACTGTCGTTGGTGCCATAGACACACCAAGCACAATGTCCACCGCACCTCCAAGTCCTCAAAACCGGTTTGCTGTACTACCCGATGTCCGCTGCACAACGCGATGTTCTGGCTAGGCGAGCACAGAGTTCGTTGCCACAGCATCGCGAGGCGTCATCATCCGGAATTAGCTAGATTTTATAGAATCCTGGCGGTTTACCAAACCAGTGTTTGGGCGCCGGCCAGCTCGGGGCTGTGAGCTCGCTGCTGCGGGCTGGCTTACCTGTGACCGAAACCGCCCGAAGCCGCCACCACCGGCGAACCGGCGGGACGAGCAAGGTCACTGCCGGTACTCAGCCAGAACGTAGCGGTCAAGTAGTTCTTATGAAATTCTCGTAGCTCCGGGATGGCGTCGGCCCCCGTTGACCCTGGTATTTCGACCCCACGCTCGCACTGCCATAGGGATGTTCCGCCGGACTGGTCAAGCGCAAAATGCACAGCTGACCGATCTTCATGCCCGGCCACAGGGTGATCGGCAGATTAGCGACATTGGACAGTTCGAGCGTGATGTGGCCGGAGAAGCCGGGATCAATGAAGCCCGCGGTCGAGTGCGTCAACAGACCCAGCCGGCCCAACGATGACTTGCCTTCCAGCCGTCCCGCCAGATCCTCGGGCAGGCTGAAGAACTCCAGCGTGGAGCCAAGCACGAATTCACCCGGATGCAGCACAAACGGTTCCCCGTCAACCGGTTGGACCAGGCTTGTCAGCTCATCCTGTTGCCGCGCGGGGTCGATGTGGGTGTAGCGGGTGTTGTTGAACACGCGGAACATGCAGTCAAGGCGAACATCAATGCTGGACGGCTGCACCAGGGCGTCGTCGAACGGGTCGATGCCCAACCGGCCGGCGGTGATTTCGGCCCTGAGGTCACGATCAGAGAGCAGCACCCGATGAGCGTATCTGCCGCTGAGTGCGTTCGATTCGGGTCACCGGCTCCACGCCTTAGCGAAGGTAGTTTTCCCGACCCGTGGGGTATCCGCCCCCCGTCGTGGTGACGTGGACGTGGTCATAGTGGCCGAACCCCGTCGCTTGTGCGCCACCGGGTGTGTAGTACACGCCGCGCCAAATCACATCTTGCATCCCAAATCGGGTTGCGTTGTCGAACACGAAGCCGACAATCGCATTTCCCAGCGCGACGCCCTCGGCGGTGCCGGCGTTAGGAACCATCACATCGATCGCAAAGCCCTCCGGATGCCATCTCAACGAATCCGGTCGCACACCACCGATTTCATGTATCGCGGGGAAAGCCGCGCTGATGGCGCGCGCCGCCAAGATGGTCTTGACCTGTAGGCCCTGCTCCGGTGCGACCCCAGCAGGCAAAAACCGAGCGTGATTGTCGACCCGCCACCTCGATGCCCGAGCGTGCTGGCCCGCGTCGAGACCCCCAGCCACCGCGCTCCCGGGCAGGCCCGCGGGCGCAGCTGCTGCCACGATTTGCAGGCAGCACGCCGGAACGTCGGCCACACCCGGCTTAGCGTTGTTGCGGGCAGCGAGGGAATGAACATCTCCCGCCGCTGCTAAGAGCACGGCAGCCGGGGCGAGGACTGCAGCCAGCATCAGTGACGACTTTCGTCGGTTCCTGGGCAATTTATGGCAAACCACGGAGAGCACTTTACGAGATCACGAAAGAATAAACATCCCCCGGTCAAAATCTGGCATTGACCCGTCTACCAGGACGAACGAGTTAATCGGCTGGTGCCAGAGAAAATTACCCACGCTTTCACGTCGGCGCTGCAACATTTCGGCGTCCAAGCCGGCCAAGTCGGAAAGGGCGCCTTGAGGTCACGCTCAGTGAGCAGCAGGGAGCCTATCGGCCGGCGCGATGGCGGATGCTAGCCTTTCGGAGCAACCGCGCCGATGTAGTTCAATGGCAGAACATCAGCTTCCCAAGCTGAATACGCGGGTTCGATTCCCGTCATCGGCTCCAGTCTGACCAGGTCAGACTTGAGCGTAGAGACGCTCGGCGGCTCGCGTGGTCGCAGCGGATCAGATCTTAAGCGCGATAATCCAAGCATAAGATTCGCCAAGGCCCGTTCACTGGCCCAGCATCAGCTTATGCTTGCCTTTCGAAGCATAAGCCGGTCCAGATCTCCTCAGAGAGCGTAGCATTGTTTTATGCTTGCTTTTCCGAGCATAAGGGAGGGACATGGCCAGGCCGCGCAGGACGAGACCGCACCCCGACATTTCTATGCCTGAAACAGCACGCATCGGGCGCGTCTTTGCAGACCGCCGCATCGACCTGCGCTTGACGCAACAGACACTTGCAGATCTGGCCGGCGTCTCCCGCTCAAGCGTTCAGTCACTCGAGCGCGGTGACGGGTCGATCAAATTTGGCTCTGTCGCCGAGATCGCGAACATACTCGGCATGCAGATACAAGTGGGCGCCAAGACCGAATGACGACGCCTGCCCGTTCGGACCTACGCGAAATAACCCACGCCGACGTCTACATCAACAATCACCTTGCCGGGTCCATGGTTCGCCGGACCGACGACTCCATCAGCTTCGACTACGTCGATAACGAACGCGTCACCGAAGCACGTGTTCGTGACCAGTCGGTCTCTTGGTCGCTGCTTCGAACGGGAGACCACGACCCGGTAATCACCACGGGTGGTGCCGTAGCCCCGTTCTTCGCCGGACTCCTCCCGGAAGGAGTCCGACTCGGCGTTGTCATGTCCTCCACAAAGACATCGGCAGACGATCACCTCACCCTACTGCTCGCGATAGGCGCTGACACGATCGGCAACATCCGGGTGTTGCCCGCCGGGGTCCAACCCACTGAGCAGCTTCCCATGTTTCAGCCTCAGCGCGACAACGACTTTCATGCGGTCTACAAAAAGCTGACGGGATCGGTCGATGCTGACCCGGTGGGCTTAGCGGGTGTCCAGCCGAAAGTCAGCGCCGCGACATGGTCAACGCCGACTCAAACGACGTCGGGCCCGGCGATCCTCAAGCTCAACCCCGTTGACTATCCGTTAATCATCGAGAACGAACACTTCTTTATGGGTATGGCCGCAGCCTGCGGTCTACGGGTTGCAACGACTTCGCTTATCCACGACGCCACCGGTCACAGTGCGCTACTGGTCACCCGGTTCGACCGCGATGGATCGAACCGGATAGCGCAAGAAGACGCATGCCAGATTGCGGGCGTGTACCCGGCGTCGAAATACCGAATAAAAACCGAGACCGCGATCACTGTACTTGCAGACGCATGCGGTCGCGGTGGCGGGTCCCGGGCAATCGCTGTCTTGGAACTCCTCAAAGTTGTTGTCTTCTCATGGATTATCGGCAACGGCGACCTCCATGGCAAGAACTTGTCCATATACAATCCAGGAGGAGTGTGGCAACCCACGCCTGCGTATGACCTGCTTAGTACTCAGCCCTATAAAGCCTGGAAAGATCCAATGGCCCTCAATTTTTACGGTCGGGCCAACCGACTCACGCGTACGAACTTCGTCGACGCCGCTACTCGCCTCGGCCTACGAGAACGCGCCACCGCAGGAATGATCGATGAGATCATCGAGGCTGCCCAAAGCTGGCCGGATCGGTGCCAAGAAATCGGTTTCGATGATCGACGAACCGAGCTACTCGCAGAAATGCTGCGCACACGCATCAAAAGCTTGGAGTAGCCAGACCCGGTCTCGATGCAGCATTGCGGATTTTCTATTTGTCCTCGATTCCCAAGCTGACTACGCGGGTTCGTTTCCCGTCATCGGCTCCACATCTCGCACGAAACCGGCACGGTCACTGGCGGGCGATCAGCTCGTCTCGCACGAACTGCACGAGGATTTCTTTCATCGCGGAGACGGACATGCTCAACGCCCCGGTCAGCACCTTGATCGCGGCACCATCCGTCAACGCGGTGAGGCGATGAGCCATCATCTCGGGGTCGACGTCGCCACGAAAGATACCCTGCCGTTGCCCGCGCTGAACGATGCGCACCATCGTCTCGTGCCACCGCGCATAGTAGGTGTTGTGGATGGACCGTAGTTCTGGCCGGATCGTCGCCTCTGCCCAAAACTGCATCCAAATCGACCACTCATCGCGGACCGCGCCGACCCGCGGAAGCTGCATGTCGATGAGCTTCAGTAACCGCTGATGAGCATTGTCGATCTTCTTCAGCTCCTGGCTTTGCCGATCGAAAGCGCGGTCGACCGCGTGACGCAGAGCCCGGGTCAGCACTTCGCTCTTGCCCGGGAAGTAGTAGTGCACCGCACCGGTGCTGGTGTTGACCATCGCGGCAATGTCCGAGACGCGCACCGCGTGATAGCCGCGTTCAGCGATCAGCTCGGCAGCGGCGTCCAGGATGGCGGTGCGCTTGTCGTCTTCGCCGAAATGGCTCACCACTCCTAAGCCCTTCGCGTCTGACTCAATGACCACATGGCATTAATCTAACGCACTAGTCAGATACGGCCAGATGCGTCTCGGGCAGCGCATTTGGACCAGATCGCCGGCGGTCAGCAGCAAGTACCTGCCGAAGCAGCGGACTAGTACAACCGATCTGGAGGCAGGTCCCTTGCCGGATGGCCGGTGAGCCACTGTAAAACTGATGCGTCAGTCAGACATGGCGAGGGGGCTCGTTGATACAGGTCGAAACTCCCGACGGTGGCGCCGGGCAAGTGCTACGCCCCGACGTTCACCGCGGCGCGGTAGCCCTGGTGACCGGCGGCGGAACGGGGATCGGACGCGCTGTCGCGCTGGACCTGGCCCGCAGCGGCGCCGACATCGTCATTGCCGGGCGGCGTCTCGAGCCGCTGCAGAAAACTGCCGCCGAGATAGCAGCGATCGGCTCACGCGCCCTAGCGCTGTCCATCGACATTCGCGAAGACGACCAAGTCGCATCGATGGTGGACCAGTCACTTGAGCACTTCGGCCGTATCGACATCCTTGTCAACAACGCCGGCGGACAATTCACCGCCCCCGCCGAAGAGATCACCAGCAAAGGTTGGCGGGCCGTGCACCGCCTCGCCGTCGACGGCACCTGGTCGGTGACGCGCGAGGTTGCTGTCCGCGCCATGATCCCGCAGCACGCTGGAGTGGTGTTCTTCATGGCGTTCTCGCCGCGGCGCGGAATTCCGTCGATGGTGCACGCCAGCTCGGCGCGGGCAGCGCTGGAAAATCTGGCATCCGGGCTCGCCCTGGAATGGAGCCGCTACGGCATCCGCAGCATCTGCATCGCGCCTGGCACCCTCGCCACCGAGGGCATGCAGCAGAACTACACCGCCGAGGACCGCGCCCAGTGGGAGGCAGCGGTTCCACTCGGGCGGTTGGGCACCGCCGCAGACGTCTCCGGGGTGATCGCCTTCCTCGCCTCGCGAGCCGCGCGCTACATCACCGGCACCACCATCGTCGTCGACGGCGGCGCCGACGCATGGGGCACCGGCCATCCCGCGCCGCCCCTGCAGGTGCAGCCATGACCCGCGACCTCACCGCGCTGTTCGACCCGAAAAGCGTTGCGGTACTTGGTGCAAGCAATGACGAGACAAAGTACGGCAACTGGCTGAGTGTGCAGGCGATGCGCATGAGCGACACCCGGACGGTCCACCTGGTCAACCATCGCGGCGAATCGATTCTGGGCAGGCCCGCGCTCCGCAGCCTCGCCGAGCTCAACGAGCCGGTGGACCTGGTGGTCGTGACCGTCCCCGCGCACGGTTTCGAAGCGGCCGTCGACGACGCCCTCGCGGCCGGTGCCCGCGCGATCGTGGGTATTACCGCAGGGTTCGCCGAGCTCGGCGCCGACGGCCGAGCCCTTCAGGACAGCATTGTCGAACGGGTCCGAGCCGCCGGCGCGATGCTGCTTGGGCCGAATTGCCTGGGGGTACTTGACTCCAGCACCGCGCTCACCCTCGCGTCAAACCCGTTGCCGCCCGGGCGGATTGCGCTCCTCTCCCAGAGCGGAAACATGGCGCTGGAGCTCAGCGGTTTCCTCACGGCACGCGGCCACGGATTCTCCCGCTTTGTCTCACTCGGCAATCAGGCCGACCTGGGTGCGGCGGACCTCATCGGATCCTGCGTCGACCATCCCGACACCGATCTCATCGCCGTCTATTGCGAGGATTTCGGCGACGGCCGCGCCTTCGTCGCGGCGGCCACGGCGGCGGTCCAGGCCGGCAAACCGGTACTGCTGCTCGCCGTCGGCGGCAGCGCGGCGTCGATCCGAGGGGCGCAATCGCACACCGGCGCGTTAACGTCCGACGCCGCCGTCATTGACGCGGCCTGCCACGCCGCCGGCATCCATCGCGTCGCCAGCCCCCGCCAGCTGGCCGACACCGCAGCCACGCTGCTGAGCTACGGTCGGCACGCCGTGCACCGGGTGGGGGTGATCGCCGACGGCGGCGGTCACGCGGGACTGGCCTGCGACGTGGTCGAGGCCGCCGGGTTGTCCGTGCCCCAGTTTGCCGCCGAGCTCAGCACCGTAGTGCGGTCGCTACTGCCACCGTCGGCGGGCGTGACCAACCCCGTCGATCTGGCCGGGGCGGGCGAACAAGACATCACCTCCTTCGTCTCGGTTCTCGACGCGGTGCTGGACAGCCCGGACATCGACTCGGTGTTGATCACGGGCTACTTCGGCGGGTACGGCGACTACGGCGAGGGCCTGTTCCGCGCGGAGCTCGACGTCGCCGCCCGGATGGCGAATGTTGCTCACGCGCACGGCAAACCGGTCGTCGTGCACACCATGCGCGGTGCAAGCAAGGCCGCGCGCGTCCTCTCCGACGCCGGTGTTCCGGTGTTCGCAGCGGTCGAAGACGCCGCCATGACCCTTGCCGTGCTCGATCGCGCCACCGCACCCAGGCCGTTGCAGGCCCTACCGGCAAGGCCAGAGCAGCCGGTGACCGGTTCAAGCTATTGGGATGCGCGCGAACTGGTCCGTGCGGCGGGCGTCGCGTTTCCCCGCGCTCGACTGGTCCGCGACGCCGACGAGGCGCACGCCGCGGCGGGCGAACTCGGTTATCCCGTCGCGCTCAAGGCGATGAGGCTGCTGCACAAATCCGACTCGGGCGGCGTCGCTCTCGGCCTGGCCACCGACGAGGAGCTGGCTGCGGCGCTGAGCCGGATGCAGGACACGCTGGATCCCCCAGGCTACTGCGTCGAATCGATGGCCGACGTGCGCAACGGCGTCGAACTGATCATCGGCGTCCAACGTGACCCGCGGTTCGGGCCCGTCGCCATGGTCGGCGTCGGCGGCATCTACACCGAGGTGCTCGCCGACGTCGCGTTCGCGCTGGCTCCAGTCGACTTCGATACTGCTCGCGGATTGCTCGAAAACCTAAGGGCCGCTGCACTATTACGCGGAGTTCGCGGCCGCCCGCCCGTTGACCTTGCCGCCGCCGGCGCCGCCATCGCGGCGATCACGGCTACCGCCGTCGCGCATCCCGAGATCGCTGAACTCGAAATCAATCCGCTGCTGGTAACCCCTGACGGTGCACTCGGTCTCGACGCCCGCATGGTACTCGGGGCCTAGTCCCCACCCCATCCGAAAGGAACTGCATAACCATGGACTTCGCCTATAGCCCACGGCTAGCCGAGCTCAAGGAGCGGGCGCGTGCCCTGACCGAGAAGATCATCTCGTTCGAGGACGAGTGCGAGCGCAACAACGGGCTCAGCCCCGAGGCGCACGCCTCGATCAAAGCCTCGGTCCTCGATGCCGGCCTGCAGGCCATCAACACGCCGACCGAGTTCGGCGGCGCGGGGCTGACCGTGCTCGAGCAGGTCGTTGTGCAGGACGAGCTCGGCAAACTGACCAACGCGCTGTGGGACACCGTGTGGCGGCCGGCTAACCCGCTCGCGCACGCGACGCCCGAGCAGCGTGAGCGCTACCTCATCCCGAGTGCACGCGGCCATCGGCGCGACGCCGTTGCGATCTCAGAAGCCACTGCGGGATCGGATTTCTCGGCCGCGAAGACCACCGCGACCCTCGACGGGACGGGTGGCTATGTGATCAATGGGGAGAAGTGGTTCGTCACCGTCGGCGACGCTGCGGATTACCTCATCGTGCTCGCCTATGTCGAACCAGAGCACGCGCCCACCTTGTTCCTCGTCGATGTGGAAACCCCCGGTGTAAAGATCACCAACCTTCCCCGCTACACCCACACCTTCGTCTACGAGCACCCCGAATTCACCTTCAGCGACGCGCACGTCGGGCCCGAGGCGGTGCTCGGCGGCGTCGGCGCCGGACTCCAACTGACCCGTGACTGGTTCACCGAGGAGCGACTAATGATCGGCGCCAGGACCATCGGTGCCGCCGAGCGGGCTCTCACGCTCGCTGTCGACTGGGCCCGGGAGCGGATGCACGGCGGCGAGCCGCTGATCAACCGGCAACTGATCCAGGGAATGATCGCCGACTCCGTCGTCGACATCACCACTAACCGCGCCTACACCCACCAGGTGGCCTGGGAGTTCGATCAGGCCGACCCGAACGACAGCAACCAGCGAAAGCTATTGCACGCCAAGGCTTCAACGGTGAAACTGGCAGCGTCGGAGGCGTCCAATCGGGTCGTCGACCGCGCCGTGCAGATCTTCGGCGGCCGGGGCTACATGCGCAACTATCCCGTCGAGCGGCTGTGGCGCGAACTGCGGGTCGACCGGATCTGGGAGGGCACCTCCGAGATCCAGCGCCTCGTCATCGCGAACGAGGCACAAAAGCGTGGCCTGGAAAATCTGCTGTCTTTCCCGTACCAGGCCGAAGGGAACTAGCCCTGATGCCGACCGACGACACCGGAACCGTCGAAGTCACCCGCGAGGACGAGGTTGCGGTGGTCACGCTGCGACACGAGCGCAAGAAAAACGCGCTGTCCACGCACCTGGAGGACGAGCTGCTGCGCGCGCTGGGCAGCAGCGAGGTCGAATCCAGCCGAGCCGTGGTCATCACCGGCGGAAACACCGTGTTTTCGGCCGGCGCCGACGTCATCGAACTGCGCGAAATGACGCCGCAGGCGACTTCCGATTATTACCGAGCATCCGGTTCGGTGTACCAGCTGTTTGCCGAACTCCGGCAGCCGACCATCGCCGCGATCACCGGCTACTGCCTGGGCGGCGGGCTCGAGTTGGCGCTCGCGGCCGACATCCGGATCGCTGACCCTGCAGCGGTTTTCGGATTCCCCGAAATCGGAATCGGCATCCTGCCTTCCTCGGGCGGCATCACCCGGCTCGCCCGGATGCTCGGCACCGGACGCACCCGCGACCTGATATTGCGCGGCAAGCGATTCGACGCGCGACAGGCCGAACAGTGGGGCATCCTCACCGAGATCACCGCACCCGGTGAGCATGTGAAGCAGGCAACCGCCATCGCGCGTGAGCTCGCCGTGCATTCGCCGTTGGCGCTGAGCATTACCAAGCAGGTGCTGGACGTAAGCCTTGACGCGCCAAGGGAAGCCGCGCTGCTGCTCGAGCAGCTAGCCTATTCCGTCCTCAACAACGCCGCCGACCGGAACTTGTAGCGAACACGAGATGAACCCAGTCGACGTGATGGATGTGCCGGCCAAGCGCGGCTTCCGCACCAGGCTCCTGATCGCCTGCTGCGGCGGACCGTTCCTCGACGGCTACGTGATGAGCATCATCGGTGTGGCGTTGCCCGGGGTTGCCAAGCAACTCAATCCGACGGCCACCGAATCGGGGCTCATCGGGGCGGCGTCACTGATCGGAATGTTCCTTGGCGCCAGCGTCTTTGGCTTTCTCACCGATCGCATTGGGCGCGAGAAGATGTACGCCCTCGACCTGGTTGTGTTGGTGATGGGCTGCGCCCTGTCGGTGTTCGTGACTGCCCCGTGGCAGCTGATCGTGCTGCGCTTCGTTATCGGTGCCGCCATTGGCGCAGACTATCCGATCGCGACGTCACTGCTGACCGAGTTCACGCCCTCGCAGAATCGCGGTTTCACGGTCGGCATGTCGGCGGTCGCCTGGTCGGCAGGTGCCGTCTTCGCCTACATCGTCGGCGCGTTGTTCATTGACATGGCAGGTGACAACGCCCACTGGCGGCTGCTGCTCGCCACCAGCGCGGCGCTCGGCATGATCGTCATCCTGCTCCGGCGCGGAATCCCGGAGTCGCCGCGCTGGCTGGTGCAGACCGGCCGGTTCGCCGACGCCGAAGCGGTCATCAAGAAGGTCTATGGCATCACGGTCGATGTGAGCTTCGTGCGGACCGACGACGCTCCCGAAAAGCCGAAGGTCGACCTGCGGGGGTACTTTCGCGGCGAGTACCTGCGCCGGCTAACCATGTGCAGCGCGCTGTACCTGGCTGTCGTCACGCCGCTTTACGCGTTGCTCACCTTCCTGCCCACGATCTTGTCTGGCTTCGCAATTTCGGGAGACGGGCCGGCGGGTTTGATGGTCGAGACCAGCATCATCGGCCTCATCGTTGCGGGGTCGATCCTCGCGCTGTACTTGGTCGAGCGGTGCGGACGGCGCCCGGTGGCGGTGTCTCCGTTGGGCATCATGGTGATTCCGCTGGCCGGCCTGTGGTTGTGGGCAGGCGGCCGGTTGTGGTTTATCGTCGCCATGTTCTGCATCTATGCGTTCGTGTCCGGCGGCCCGAGCATCCTGGTGTGGATCTACCCGAACGAACTGTTCCCGACCGAGTTCCGGGCGACGGCCGTCGGCATCGCGATCTCGGTCAGCCGGGTTGGAGCCGCGACCGGAACGTACCTGCTGCCGCTGAGCATCGCCACCCTCGGCGCCGGTACGACCATGCTGTTCGGCGCGATCCTCACCGCGGCGGCGTTCGTTATCTGCCTGTTCATGGCGCCCGAGACCAAGGGCAAGTCACTGGAAGAAATCTCGAGCAGCCACCAACGACACCACCGGTTGGATCTGCCCTGCGCGTCGGAGTCGCGCAGGGCAGCCAACTCCCCGAGCGCAACCTGACGCCCACCCAACAGCCAGGCCACGGCCGGTGCTTGCGGATTAAGCCAGCATGGGGTCGACCACGGAACGCGGCACCACTGCCTGGGTGGCGCCGACCGCGGCGGGCAGCAGCTGACCCTGGCTGAAGAAGAAAATCAACCCGTCATTGGTGATAGCGAAATTCTGGTAATTGGCGGGGTCTAAGCCCACATCCGGCGCTATCGCCACCGGCTGGCCCGTCTGCTTCTGCAGCTCAGCCTGCACGATAGGAAAGACCGCCGGCAGCGGATCGGTGTCGGGCTTCCACAACGTGGTGTAGGTGATCGGCTTGCGGTAGCCCTGGTCCCAATTGAACGCCTTGTAGCTGGTTTGGGGCGGCGCGTCGCCGACCGTCTGGTAGATCTTGAGCACCAGGGACTGCGTGCCGCGCGGCGGTACCGCTGACCCGTAGGGGGCCGAGGTGATATCCAGCTCGTTGGGCACGTCGCGGGGCGGGGCCGACTTGGCCGCATTGACGAATCCGTCACGCGTTTGGGCGACGTAGTCTTGCAGCGCCTTCTGGTCGGGGTAGAAGCTTGGCAAGCTGATGTCGATCTTGTAGGCCGGATCCGTGATCTGAATCTGGCACACCTGCCCAGCAATGACGCCTTTAAGCTCGTCGCAGAAGGTCTTGGGCGCTGCCGCGGCGACACCGGGACAGCCGAACAGAACGCTCGCCGCGACAAATACGGCCACCGTGATGCGCATGTCGAGATCCTCTTTGGTGCGGGTATCCGAGTCGACGACACACACTAGGCCATCGCGCTGCCGACCCCGATCAGGGGGGCGGGCGATCTCGTCATCGGTGCCCTGGCACGGGCGGGCCGATCCCGTCCGATCACCTCAACCTCGTCCTGGACGGGGTCACAGCGCATGAAGTCCGTTGTAGAGCACCATGACGCCGATCACCATCAAGATCGCCGCCAGCAAAGCAGCATGGTTGTGCTCCATCCACTCTTTGAGCCGCGCCAGCGCACCATCGAGGCGGTGACCGGCACCCGCGTAGGCCAATACCGGGATCGCGACCGTTGACGCGGCGACAACGACGAAGCAGGCGGCAACGACCCACGCACCCACGACACCAAGTCCGCCGGCGCCGATGGCCAATCCGGCCGCCGCGCAAATGACCAGCACCTCAACTCTGACCACCACCAGCACTGCCCCTGTTACCGCGGCCCGCACCGGGCTGATGGCGGCAAACACGCGCATCCAAGCCGGCGAC
Source organism: Mycobacterium haemophilum DSM 44634 (assembly GCF_000340435.2). Lineage (NCBI taxonomy): Bacteria > Bacillati > Actinomycetota > Actinomycetes > Mycobacteriales > Mycobacteriaceae > Mycobacterium > Mycobacterium haemophilum. Next base: position 395,163 of record NZ_CP011883.2, on the reverse strand, counting down.
TCGGTGCGACCATGCCGAGTCAGCCAACGCAGCACGCCGACCATGATCAGCGCCGACCCGAGGACCACGCGCAGCCAGGACGCCCACGTTGGCGGGGACTTATGCAATCCCCCCAGCGCGCCGGACGCCGCGACGAACAGCGCCGTCAGTGCCGCTAGACCCAACAGCCAGCCACCAAGAAACGCCAGGCTGCTGCACCGCGGCCGCGGCGCCTGTAAGACCAGTACCGCCGGGATGATCGACAGCGGCGAGAGCGCGATAACCAACGCGAGCGGAATGAGCCCGGTCAGCACGGAACCCCAGCTTTCTGACACGAGCAGCAATCTTCGCATTGCAGCGCGGCGTGACTCAATGCGCCTCGCGTGCGATGATCCGGCGTTGTGAGGCAGGCGGCACCCGCCGACACCGCCGCGGCGTCATTTTGCACGCCTTTTTCACCTCGCTGGCGCTCCGCTGGTAACCGATCCCGGACCGCTCCGCGGCGGATCCGCGTTCCCCCACGCCCTAGATGCGCTGTTCACCGAAACGCACCGGCGCGGACTGAAAAGCCTTGGTGAGCTGTATGACTCAGTGCGTGATTGTGGCATGCATTTTCCACGGCCATCTCAACAAGAACGATCGTCCGGGAAGCGGCGAAGTAATTCCTGGGCTCAGGCACCATGCCGCCTGACCATAGGGTGCTTCAGGTTGACGACCTCGACACTGTAGCTACCGTGACGACACGCCGAGAGAAGGTCCACGCCACTTACAGTTTCGATGCTTGAAGGATCGCCATGGCCCACGTGCGATCATTGCTCCTCAGGAGCCCTGTAGCCCTGGAGCCAGAAGGAGGCCGACTTCGTCGTCGTCGTCGACGACCCGAGCCGCACGCCGGCGCTTGACGCCGCGGTAACCTACGGCGCGCGATCAGATGACGCCACCATGGCCTCTAGATCGTCAGGTGGCAACAGACCACCTTGTCCCTCAATATGATTCGCGTACGCCGCGCGCAGTTGCCCAGGAGGTGACACGGTGTCAAGTACCTCTTTGGGCTACCTGGTGCGAACAGGTTGGCTTCTGGCACCATAGCGATGTGTTCATCGGGGAGTTGTGTCGAGTGATCGCAACGCGCAATGCGGCGCGCCGGGCGATTCGGTGAGCGCCCCGGCGGCTGGCGAGTCACGACGTCACCGGGGCGTACTTCGCCGCGACCGACTCGCACCGCCACCAGCTGCGCTGGACCCGCTGATCGTTGGATTGTTGGCCGCCGCAGTGAGTCTGGCCAGCGCCGGTCGTCCATCTTTTTGGTACGACGAGGCCGCGACCATTTCGGCTTCATACGGTCGTTCGCTGGGCCAATTATGGCGCATGCTAAGCAATGTCGACGTCGTTCACGGCCTGTACTACGTGCTGATGCACGGCTGGTTGCAAATCTTCCCGGCCACCGAGTTCTGGTCCCGCGTGCCAAGTGGTCTGGCTGTTGGAGGCACCGCAGCCGGAGTAGTGGTGCTGGGCAGGCAGTTTTCTTCTCGTACTGCGGCGGTGGCCGCTGGAGTCATCTGCGCGATCTTGCCGCGGTCGACGTGGGCAGGCATCGAAGCTCGCCCGTATGCCGTTTCGATGATGGCCGGCGTGTGGCTGACAGTACTGCTCGGATATGCCGCGCGCCGTGACAACGTTCGGGTCTGGCTGTTTTATGGCTGCGCCCTAACGATATCGATTCTGCTTGATGTGTACCTCGTGCTGTTGTTGTTGGCGCATGCCGTATTTATCGGCGCCTTCCGGCGCACGCGAACCGTCCTAGCGCGGTTCGCTATTACGTCGGTTCTGACGGGTTGCGCTGTGATGCCGTTTTTGTTCGAAGCCATCGGGCAAGTGCAGCAGATCAGCTGGATTGCACCAATCGGGCACCGGACGCTCGAAGATGTGGCGGTACAACAATATTTCGAACGAAGTCCCGCGTTTGCGGTTCTGTCGGCACTGGTCATAGGCGCCGCTATTGTCTTGTGGCTGTTCACATCCGCACAACTGGTTACCGCAGATCGACAACTGCTGACCCTTGCGGTGGCCTGGCTTGTCATCCCGACCGCGCTGATCCTGTTGTGGTCGGCGGCTGTCCACCCGATCTACACACCCCGCTACTTGTCCTTCACCGCACCGGCACTAGCACTAGTCGTGGGTATCTGCATCGGCTGCATCGCCGCCGTGGCCGCAAAGCCTTGGATAGCGGCAGCTCTTATCAGCCTTTTCGCTCTGACCGCAGTACCGAATTACCTTCTTGCGCAGCGCAACCCGTATGCCAAATACGGAATGGATTACAGTCAAGTGGCCGATCTGATCAGCACGGCAGCAGCACCAGGTGATTGCCTACTGGTGAACGACACAGTGACGTTCATGCCTGCTCCAATGCGCCCATTGATGGCGGCGCGTCCTGATGCCTACCGGAAGCTGATCGACCTCACCCTTTGGCAACGAGCGACGGACCGCAACGACGTCTTCGACACCAATCTCATACCAGACGTTGTCGCCGAGCCGTTAAGCCACTGCGGCGTCGTGTGGATCATCACCCAAGCAGACACCTCGCAGCCGGCCCATGAACAAGATTCGGCGCTGCCGCCCGGTCCGCGCTACGGAGCAACCTCGGCCTTCGCGGTTCCGCACAACCTAGGCTTCCGGCTAGTCGAGCGCTGGCAGTTCAACCTGGTCCAGGTGATCAAAGCGACGAAGTAGCCACTACCAGATGCGTATGTAGTCGATAAGCATGGCCGCCGGGAAGGTACCTAGGGCTGGATCGCCGGCGCCAACGCCACCGACCGCCAGCGTGAACATAGGAGTCATCCAATAACCGGGATTGTTGAACGGCCAACGCATGTCGTCAGGAGCGCCGCCATGGACGTGGATGGGCTTCGGCGGAACACTAAAGTACGGTGCCCCGTCTCGCGAGAAGACAAAACCCTGCTCATCCCAACGCATTCGCCAGGTATGCCAGCCGCCGTCGACCAGACCGGGAATCGATTTTCCTTCCCAGGTTTTCCCGTTTGACGCCGCGTGAACCGTGGTGCCCGGCGGCCACTCGCCGTTGCCGTACCACTCGAAAAGGTCGACCTCGCCGTCCGGCAGCGGATCCTCGTTGACCCCCCAGAACGAGGGCCACAGGCCGGGAAACAAACAGTCCAGCTTGATCCGCGCTTCCCAGGTTTGGTTGATCATGCTGCGAAAGTTGCCACGCAGTTTGGCACCGTAGTAGGTGCCGAATTCTTGGGTGGCGCACAGGACGAGGTTGGAATTGCCGTCGAGGAATACATTTCGGCGATCGTCCCGGTATAGCCCCGCGACCGGCGGGAACACGTCGTCCTGCCAGGTCTGCACCGTCCACTTGGCCGGATCGGGACCTGCGCCCGCCGGGCCGTCAAACTCGTCGGAGAAAATGTAGGGCCCACCCGCGGTAGCTGCCGGTGCCGCCGGCGGAGCCGGGTAGGCCTCGGCCTCCGGGACACCAACGGCGGCTGCGGCCGCGGCCGCCAACATGCCGATCCCCGTTGTCAACAACATGCTGCGACGATCCACCTTAAATACCACCAATCGTTAAAGAGCCGGGGCCTTCGTCTTGGCGCGTTCCCCCCCAGGCAACTTTCGCAAACGCTGCTATGAAACCACGCGTCGGGTTAGCACGCATCCCCGCGGCCTAAAAAACCCGCACCCAGTCGACGAGCATTTCAGCTGGATAAGACCCGCGCGCGGGGTCGCCACCACCCGAACCACCAACCGCAAGGTTCAAGACCGGAAACATCGTGTAGTCGGGGTCATTGAATGGCCACTGGCGGATGGGGTCGTTCAGATTTTCGATGCCGGTCGCCGGAACACTGAAGTACGGCTCCATGCCGTCCACATAGTCCAGCCAGAAGTACATGCCGGTCGGATTCCAGGTGACTCGCCAGTTATGCCACGCGTCGTCCACGGCGATCGGGTGCGTCTCGAACGCTGTGCCCTCGGGGTTTGCGTGGACCGTGGTTCCCGACGGCCACTCTCCGTTGCCGTACCACTCCATGAGGTCGACTTCCCCGCTGCGACCAGGGTCGTCGTTGGACAACCACCAGGCCGGCCAGCAGCCGCCGGTAAGGCAGTTGAGTTTTATTCGTGCTTCCCAGGTGGTTCCGATGGCTCCGCGCCAGGTTCCACTGACTAATCCGCCGAAGTAGCCGTTGCGGTCTCGTGTAGCGCGCAGAACGAGATTGGAATTGCCGTCAAGGAACACGTTTTGGCGACCGTCACGGTACTGCCCAAAAAACTCCGGTCGGTCAAACCCGACCGGGTTCCTGATCGGCGTGCGGTGGTGTGACACAATCCACTTCGACCGGTCCGGCGACGAGCCGGCTGGACCGTCAAACTCGTCGCGGAACAGGAATCCCCCGGATTGGGCCGTGGGCGCGGCCGGCGGTGGGCGCAGTGGAGAAGCCTCCGCTTTCGGCATCGGGACAGCGGCGGCGAACGCGCCCAACCCCGCCATCATTATCACGCGGCGACGATCCATCTCTGGCATAAGCCAAGGACCATATCAGCCGACGCGGAACTGCCCTGAAATCGACCGTCGCAGCAGCGATCTAAGCTTCTGTCGATTCATAGGCACACTTCGGCCCCGAGTCGCCAGCGCGTGCCCCCACCGCGTAGAGCAAGCGTTTGAGGTGGCGCTGCTCGTCGACGGTGAGGTGGGTCAATATCCGCTGATCTGCCACCCGGACGGCCTCCTCCGCACGCTTCAACAGCGCCTTGCCGCGACTGGTGAGCTGAGCCGGCATGGCCCTTCCCGCCGGCGTCGATGCCGGCCGTGTCAGAGCACCACGCTCCTCCAATCCGCGTAGCACCTGGTTCATCGCCTGAGCGGAGACATTGGTACCACGCGCCAGTTCGGCGCTGGAGAGCCCGGGACGCATCGACAAGATCCGCATGCACACCAATTCCGGCAGACCCAGGTCCAGCGGTTTCAGCTCGGCAGCAACTTGGGGCCGCAGCACCGTCATCACGCGATACAGCAGATACCCCAACGGCTCATCGTGGGATTGACTCATGCCACACATGCTGGCATGTCGTCGTGATCCCGCTCGGTGACCATCAAGCTTGTTGACACCGCGAGAGTCGGTGGTATCAAGGAACTTGATAGGTCGATGGCTGCCGGTGGCAGCGTCATCACGAGAAAGGAAACGACAAGGATGTCTGGTGGATTCTTCGGCGGTCCCGGCTGCGGTGGCCCCGGTTTTGGCGGTTTTGGCGGCGGACACGGCCACGGTCATTGGAGCGGCGGTGGTTTCGGTCCCGGTGGTCGCTGGGGGCTCAAGCGTGCGGCATTCGGCACCGCCGCGATGCTGCTCGACGGGCCGGCTGACGCGGCGCAGGTCGTACAACGGGTGTCCGACAAAACCGACGGCGCATTCACTCCTCCGCAGGAGATGGCAGAGCTTGCCATTGGACTGCTCGCCGGCCGGGGCATGGTAGCCGTCGACAACGGTGTAGCGAGCCTGACTGAACTCGGACAGAACGTGCTGGCTTGGCGGGGTATCAGCAGCGAGACCGCGCAGGCGTTCCTGGCACGGGCCTCCCAGTTCGGCGACGTCTTCAAGATCCGCCGGGAACTCTTCGAACTGGCCGGGCTGGCTCGCACGATCACCTGGACCGGCACCGACGAACAAAAACAACAGCTTGCCCAGGCCCGGACCAAGGTCCTAGCTGCCCTGACCGACGCTAAGAAGACGTTGCACCGCAGCCTCGGCGAAAGTTAGCCCAAAGCTAACGACCTGGCGTCGGCTCGCCGACCTTGACCAAGGTCTTGCCGATGTTGGCCCCGGTAAAGAGCCCGTTGAGGGCGTCGACGCAGGATTCGATGCCGTCGAAGATGGTCTGGCGATGCACCAGCCGACCGTCTTGCTCCCACTGACGGAGCGCGGCGAAAGCCGCGTCGAAACGGGCCCATTGGTCAAGCGTGTTGAATCCCTGCATCAGCGCGCTCTTGGCCAACAGGTTCACGTAGTTGGCCGGACCGGGGTGCTCGCCGGTGAGGTAGCTGGAAATGACGCCGCAGAGCACGACCCGCGCTTTGGCGGCCAGCCGGCCCAGCACCGCGTCTAGGATCGGCCCGCCGACGTTGTCGAAGTAGACGTTGACCCGCCGAGGGCAATGGTGCTAGTGGTGCTTGAGCGCCGCCGCCAGGTCGTCGCTTTTGTAGTCGATGCACGCGTCAAACCCGAAGTCACGCCACGACCTCGCCGATCCCGGCCGCCCGGATGACCTCGCCCAGCTGCACCGGCGGAAGGTAGCCCGGCTGGTCGTTCAACCAGGTCCGAGCGGCAGCATCGATACCGACATAGGTGGTTCGGACTAGGGCCTCACCCTCGGCCAGTTCGGGTGCCGCCACGCTGACCAGCTCGGTGTCCCCGGGCTGGACCAGCCCGGTGGGGCGGCGACGCAACACGATCTGACGGTTGAGCAAGACGGGCACGCCACTGAAATTACCGACCGAAAGCTCCTCAACGAATGGCCTATTCGGCGTGATCCGGTGTGGCAGCATCGATGTATGGAACCCCAGGATGATCCCGAAGCCCGGATCCGGGAGCTAGAGCGCCCGCTGGCTGACTCGGCGCATTCCTCCGAGCTGGGAGGCACGCAGCCACCGCACGGTTTTAGCTACCCACCCGGTCCGCCGGTTCCACCGCTCCCGCCGTCATACGGCTACGGCGACCCGTTCCGGGGCCCCTCGCCAAAACCACGCTCAGGCATCCGCCTGTGGTGGATCTTGGGGGCGTTCTTCGTCGTGTTCATGCTGGCCCTCGTGGGCGGCATCGCCGCATTAAGCGCACACCGACTTTCCCGCGGCGGCCTCGTCATTTTGCCCCCTACCCCGAGCATCTCCCGCGGTCCCAGTTCGCCGAGGACGAGCCCCAGCGGCCCGGCTCCCTCGGTAAGTCGGACTCAAACGCCTAGCGCCGGACCATCGACACCGCCGCCGCCGGCCGGCAACATCAGCATCTCCGGCGTCAACCAGAGCAGGACGATCGTCTGCAACGACAGCATGGTCAGCGTCAGCGGAGTCTCCAACACCGTCGTCATCACCGGCCATTGCGCCAGCCTCACCGTGTCCGGCGTGAAGAACTCAGTCACCGTCGACTCAGTCGACACCATCGACGCGTCCGGCTTCAACAACCACGTCACTTACCACTCGGGCTCACCGAATATCGACAAGTCCGGCGACTCGAACGTCGTCCAACAGGGCTGACCGCGACTACGACTGCTGCGTCGGCTCTTCGGGATCGTCGAGCACGCTGACCGCGATGCCGTACGGCAAGAAACGCACTTTGCGCTTCGGATCAACGTTGTTCTTGTTCGCCCGCAGCGCGTCGAGTTCGGTTGCATAGACCTGTTCGACACGGGCGCCACCGTCGGCGTCCACGGTGTAGATGGCCCACACACCGTCACCGGCCTCGCCGGCGGTTTCCGGCGCGGGACGCGCGCGCCGCGACAAGTCCTCGAAGATCGCTGACCATGTTGTCCGAGCACCTGGACCACCGACAAACCTGCCGATCCGCTCGAAGGCGTCGCGCAATCCCTCGCTGCCCTCCCTGATGAGTCGATCGAAGTCGTCGGGATCAAATCCGAATGCACCGTACTCGCCCACCCGACCTCCTTGCCGTTGGTAGCAGACACTGCCCAGTGTGCGCTTTGCCGAAACCATCCGCCACGTGTCCTCGCCCAGCGCTTACGGCGCCGGCTCCGGAGGTGGAGGCGGGGGCGGCGGCGCCGGTGGGTAGATCGGAATTGGGATCGTGACGAACGGGACGTGCAGGTACATCGTCATGATTGGGGTGGGCGGCTGAGTCTCAACAGGTGGCGGTGGCGGCGCCGGCACCGCGGCCGGCGGAGTGGTAACTGGGGCGGCCGGTAGCGGGGTCTGGGGCACAGACTCCGGGGCGCGCCGAGACGGCACCCGGCGCGGTGTGGCAGGCACCATGTTCACCATGGTTGGGGGCGTCCACTGCACCACCGGCGGTGGTGACGGTGGCGCAGCCAACTGTGGTGGCGGCGGCGAGGCCGGGGCAGAGCTGGGAGCAGGCAGCTGTGCCTGCGGCAAACTGGGCGGCACCTGAGTCGCAGGGGTGACGACGCCGATGCGGGGGCTGGGCCGCTGAGCGGTCACCGAGCGAACATCAGACGACAACGAAACCACCACCAGCCCAGCCACGAGGGCCGCGATCCCCGCCATCGCGCTACCGGCCAGCACCAAGGGCCCACGCCGCTGCACGGTCTGGTCGTCGTCGTCCAGGGCACTGTAAGCCAGCACATTGTCGCCCAGGTCGGCAGGTGCGCAGACGTCAAGATATGTCGGACTCAGCACACGGGGGTTGACCTCACCGGTGCCCGGATCCAGCGCGTAAGCCAGGGCGGCCGTCGACGCCGCGAATAGCGGCGCGTTCGCCGACGCGAGAGCGGCCCCGCGGGCCAGCGCCATCTCCGGTTCCTCAGGGGCACTGATGTCGAGCGAAGTCGCCGCCTCAAGTCCAGGTTTGATTGCGACGATGTCGGCCCCGCAGCCGATGATGAACACGCCGTCCGCCCGCGATCCGGGTGCATCCAAACCGGCAACCATCGCCATCAGCTCGGCGGCAACGGCTCCTGGGCAGGGACCGTCGCGGGCCTGGTGCGCATTTTTTAGAGGCTGCCGGTGCAGATCGACGATCGAACCGTCGGCGACATCGACGACGGCCAACGTCGCGTTGTCTGGCTCGACGAACAGCGTGGCGATGTGCTGGTAGCCGATCGCAGCGCCCACCGTCTGCGCTAATGCTGCGGCAGCGAGCAACGGGGAGACCAGCATGACGCTCCCGACGTCGCGGGCAGCGAGCTCGTCACGCAGCGCGGCTAACTCACCCGGGTCTGTCCACGTCACGCCTGTTGATGTCAGCCGGTGGCCGCCCTCGCTTGCGCCTTGACGGGTGCCGACAATCGCGGCCAGCACTCGATCGGCCACACCAGAAGTCGCCGAATCCGCACCGGCGGCGAGCTGGAACGTGTCCTGTTCGACGGTGACGCCGTCGGCATTCTCGCCCTCGATCAGCAGCAAGCGGACCGCCGTGGGTGCCATCGATACCCCAAGTACGATGTCCACTGGCCCTCCAAAGCTTCAAAGGGCCCGCAAAACGGGCCTCGCCACTAGCCACGGTTTGGGCGGACGGGCGCCGCGCGGGCCGCCCTCGATGAGCTGGAACTTTTATCAAATTTTGGCCAGCACGAAGGGTCTTCGCCACGGCAATTCGCCACCAGCCTGGATGGTTCAACGCTACTCGCGTGCAGCCAGACACGGACCCGATTGCCTGATCAAGCTGAGCTGGTTTAGCTACCCGCCGGGACTTAGGAACGGGTTCTGTAGGTTGCCGCCACCCGGATTCTGCGGAACCGGATGCTGCGGAACGGGAACCGGTATCGGCACCGGTATGAGCGGCACGTGCAACCACTGAGTCGTCATCGCCACCGTAGGGGTGGTCGGCTCCGGGGGCGGCGGGGCCGCCGCGATTGTCGTGGTCGGCGTCGTCGTCGTGGTCGGCGTCGTGGTCGGCGTCGTGGTGGTGGTCGGCGGCTTAGTCGTTGGCACAACGGTTGTTTTGGTCACCACTGGCGGCGATGTCGTCACAACCACCTGCGGCGGTGCCGGTGGCGGTGGGGGCGGCACAGCGCTGCTCGGCACCGTCGTAACGCTGGGGACCGGCGCGAAGGTCGGCGGTGGGGGGACCGGACTCGGTGCTGTCGAGCTGGGCGGCGGTGCCGGCCGGGGTGCGACGGTGGGCACCGCCGGAGCCCCGGGCTTCTGCATACCCGTCAGCGTGTATGCCACACCACCGATCGCGGTCATGGCTACCAGGGCGCATAGCCCAATAACCAGCTGCGAAACCCGGACGCGCCGCCAGGGCCGTCCTAGGGGCGGCTCGATCACGTTTAGCCGCATCGACCAGCCCGCAGGACCGTCTTCGTAGAACGAATCGCCGCCAAACTGGGCCGGTACGTCCCCGGGGTATTCGGTCTGCGACCAGGCCAACTCGCGCTCGGTCAAGGCATCCTCGTCGATCACCAACACCCCGGCGTCCAAGCCGACCGTTCGTTCGATCACGTCGCTACCGGAAGCCACCGCGGACAGGCCGACGGATGTCCGAGTCCTTAGGTCCAGCTCTTCCCCGCGCGAGGCCAGCAACAACGCGCCGCACGCAGCCGCGAACGCGGGCTGCGGCACGGTCACGACCGGTCGGCGACTGTGCACCGAAAGACGTTCAGTAACAAGCGGAATGCTGGCACAGCCGCCGACGGTGACTACCGCCGCTAGGTCTGCCCAGCTCTTACGATGACGTGCCAGCATGTCGTCGAATGCGTAGATGAAGCCGGTCAGCCGGTCCTGGATCAGGTCCCCCAGCTCGTTGCGAGTCAGCGTCATGCTGCACCGCCGTCCACCAAGCTCAGCGGCCAATTCGGTGACAGTGTCGGTAGATAACCGCTCTTTAGCCGCACGGCACTGCTCGATGAGTTGGCCGAGTTGCCCGACCTCGGCAGTACTGGCGGAGTCGATACCGCTGCCGTGGCCTAGCTCCTCAAAAACCCGAAGCAGCAACGCCCGGTCGATCTCATCGCCGGAGAAGTCTGCGTAACGCATTGTGGCGCTGATGATCTCAAAATCTCCGGCGAGGTTCACCAATGTGGCAGACGTGCCGGCGCCGCCGAAATCAAGCAGCGCGACCACACCAGTTGCCGCCAGACATAGTTCCGCGTTCGCGGCAGTCAACGCCGCGATTGCGTCCGACACCAGGCGGGGCGCCATGCCGCTTCGAACGAAGCCCACATGCGTTCGCAACCCGTTGCGCAGCGCCTGTACGGTTGCGGGTTTCCAATACGCGGGAACGGCGATGGAGATCTCCGACGAAGCCGCGTCGGTGCCGGCAGCCAGCACCATCGCATCCAGGGCCTCGACCAGCAGCAGATCCGGATCGTGAGCCGACCCATCACTGGACACCAGCGCCACCGAGTCACCGATCCGCTCCACAAAGCCACTCATGCGGACGCCGGGCTCAGTCACGTTCGGGTTCTCCGGGGTTTCCCGGGGTAGACCGATTTTCGGGGCACAGTGCGGATACAGGGTCAATACGGCACGGCGACTCGCCGGAGGACTTCCGTTAGACGCCGCGGCGAGGTTGGTGGTGCCGATCGACAACCCCAGCGGGTCGTACATAGAGTAAATACTTTCGTCGGTGGATAGGGTCGATGGCCAGCGTCAACCATAGCCGCGGTTGGGTTGTAACCACGCCGGTGCCAACCTCATTGGTATCTGGTCGATGCGGTTGTGTCACCGAAGTGGTACCGCCACCACCTTGACAAAATTGCGTCGATCCCCTTGTGCACCTGAAAACCCGTGCCAAGACCGTCCGTTCACACCACGGTGAGTGGCAGCGAACGCCTCGGCTCGAATTGGAATCTGGACCCACGACTGACCTTGGTGACCATCACCTCGGGCAGTTCAGTTGCGGCGGTGTCGGTTTGCGTCAACTCTGCGGTCCAATCGGTGCTCATCCCGCTGATCCGAACCTGGATGTGCGGGTCCACCGCGGTGGCAATCGCCTGCAGCGGCCGCACGGAATCCGGTGAGCACAGCGATATCCACGCCCCGTCGTCGTGGGCCGGTGACCGCTGCACGACTAGCCGATTCCCTTCCATTTCGGCGGCCACGTAGCCAGCCGGGTTCAGCAGCGGATGCAATTCCAACACCCGCACCACGCCCTCGATGCCGCCGGGCAACGCCAGTGCGCGGTGGATGCGTTCGGCGGCGAGCCCGGCCAGGCCGATCAGTTGGCGGGTGCCCACCGATGCGGCTAATTCGGTGTCGGCTACTGTTCGGGCACGCACTGCGACCGCAAACGACAGGTACAGCAGGTGCATCTGCAGGCACACTTCGTCGGCCATCCGCACCAGGGCGGAGTGCGAGAACGCGCCGAAGTCGAGGTCGGACAGCAATGGACCCGAGTAATCGACCAGGCCCTCGTCAGACGAGTCGACGGCGGCGAGTTCCCAACTGGCCGCCTTGGTTTCGCGGACCAGCTGCAGCGCCGGACAACCCTCGACCACCGGGTGCGACTCGTCGATGGTGACGGTCCATGCGCAGTGCGGATGCCGATCCGGCGGAGTCCGGGGAGGCCGGTGTATGGGACGCATCTGCGCGCGCGGATTGGTCGCTACCGCGGTGGCATCGAACGTCGGATCCTCGATGGTGTGGCACATGCCGAAGACGAACGCATCCCCCATCGGCTCCACGTCGAGCAGTGCGCCGCAGTGGTCGAGGTGGAATTCGCCGTGCCAGCGGTCGTGCAGTGTGTAGCGGAAGTCCATGAACTGTGGCGGAGCGCCGATGTCAAGCTGCAGACCCTTGAAGATGGTCGGCACATCGTCGCCGTCAAAGTTCAGCGCCCGCTGCATACGCTTGGTGTAGATCGGGCTAGCGCCCGCCCACTCCTCGATGGCGATCTGCAACATCGCTTCGTGGCCGAACTCCTGAACACACCAGGCCATGCCGGAGCGGTCGATCATATGCCCGATCAGCAGCAATTCGGGAACCAAGGTTGCCAACTCGTTGCGGGACAACGGTGCGTACCGGCTGCGGTCTTGACGCATGACCCAAACCTAATCACGCGACGAGCCTTCGGCGAGACCAGAATATGTTGCAATGGCGTAATGAGCGTTCACGACGCGGCCGCCGACGTCGAAGCAATCAAACAGGTCAAGTATCGGTACCTACGCGCGCTAGATACCAAGCACTGGGACGACTTCGCCGATACCCTCACCGACGACATCGCGGGCGACTATGGCTCCTCCCTCGGCGAGGTGCTGCACTTCACCAACCGCACCGACTTGGTGGACTACCTGCGCTCAGCGCTTGGCCCGGCCGTCATCACCGAGCATCGTGTGACACATCCGGAGATCACCGTGACCGGCGATACCGCATCGGCAACGTGGTATCTCCAAGACCGGGTTATCGTCGCCGAATTCAATTTCATGCTGATCGGCGCGGCCTTTTACCACGACCAGTACCGGCGCACCGACGCTGGTTGGAAGATCAGCGCCACCGGCTATGACCGCACCTACGAGGCGACGATGTCGTTGGCGGGCTTAAACTTTCAAATGCAACCTGGTCGCGCATTGTCTTAACCCCGAGCGTGAACCGTGCGACGCGACACGCCGAGAACCCGTCGTAGGAGTTCACAGTCGAGACCTATTTCGCGATCGCAATCACCGCACCGGGCCGCAACCAGCGCATGATCTGCACCAGCGTCGCATCGTCGATCGCCACGCAACCCTCGGTCGGGCCACCGTTGGTGGTGTGAAAGAAGAACGCGGCACCACCGCCGGGCACCTTGGCCTTGTTGACGCCCATGACCACCGCATGTTTGTACGCCGGGATTTGCAGGTTCTCGCTTTCGGCCGTATTGAACCGACACTGCGACTTCTGGCACACCTGCATGGTGTTGAAGGTCGGGCTGTGGTCATCGCCGTTCCACCAGTGATTGGGCCCGACTTGGGTGTAGGGCAGGCCGCCGCCGGGATTCGGCGCGGTGCCAAAAGCGGAGTCGAGGCTGTAGACCCCCATCGGGGTGGCCGGATAGCCGCTCTTGGCCTGCGCCGCCATCCCCGCCGAGCCGACGTGGGTGGGAATGCCGGTTTTGAGCGGCTGCCAGCCCGCGGCGGTGCGCTGGTAGATGTCCATCCGCGCGGTCGACCCGCCGGTACTGACGACCGAAACTACCTGCGTGGCGTTGCCGACCGAGTTGGCGAACCAGGGGGCGCCGGCCGCAGCACCGATCGGTGCGAGCACTAGGGCGGCCCAACCCGCGCAGGCCGCGGCGCACAGCAGAGCTACCAGTCGGCGCATGGGTTACATGGTCAGACCCATCCAGCCTAAAGGTCAAGTAAAGGTTTAGATTCGGTTAGGTCACCGCGCTGTGATGTGGCCGCAGCGCGGTTTAGCGGGCCGTGTCCAGCTCCGGTTCGGTCAGCTCAGGCTGCCCCGTCAGCGACGACGGCCGGCCAGACGCGTTTGCACAGCAACTCTTCGGCTCGATCGATTGGGCGCTGCGCATCGGCGGGCGAAAGACCCACAGGGCCACCATGACATACAGATATCCCAGTGCGCAGCCGGCCAACACGTCTGACGGATGATGCACGTTCAACGCAACCCTGGCGGTCCCCACCATCAGCACGCTCAGCGCGGCCACCACAACCGCGACGCGACGCATTGAGCGACTCAACAGCGGGACCACGATGATAAGCAGCGCGAGCACGCTGGCCGTCGCTTCCAGCGCGTGACCGGACGGAAATGAGGTCGACGATACGTGCACCAGCGCGGTGGCCGGTCGCGGCCGACCAACCAGACTCTTGGCCGCCATCGTCACGAAACCGCTGAGCGGCAAGCAGACCAACAGCAACAGCGCCGCCCGCACCTTGCGCAGCACCAGCGCGACCACCGCGGCCACTACGCCCAGCACCTTCCACGTGATCGGGCCCAAGGCAAAAGACACGTCATCCCAGAACCGCACCCACATCGGGTGCTTGACCCCAATGTCGTGCGTGGCGTTCAACAACGACCAGTCCACGCCGTGCAGCCAACCCCAGTCTTGCTGGTGGCCCATCCACATAACGACGTAAACCATGATGGCGGCCAAAGCAACAGCAGCGGCCAGAATGTTTTGCGGGCGGGTCATGACGTAATCGATACCAGCAGCGGGATACCCCGGTCCTACTCGGGTCATACTGGCCGGATGGCGGTCTATGTTCGCAAGTGGTTCGGCATCGGCAAGCTACCCGCCGATCTGCGTGCCCAGGTTGAGGCGGAGGGACTCATCTATCTCGCCGAGTACGTCGCGGTCACCCGACGATTCAGCGGCGTAATCCCTGGGCTGCGGGCCTCACACAGTGTCGGCAGCTACGTGGGTTCGCTGGCATTCACCACCGAGCGGGTCCTGGCGACGCTGTCGGTGGTGCCGAGGCTGGCTGGCCGGGCCATCGATGTGCGCTGGAACCAGGCGCAGGCTGGTGCCGCGAAAGCCGAGATCTCGTCGACCGGCCTGCAACTCGATCTCGATGTCGCCGAGGTGGACCCGAAGTTCAGCGGCCAACTGTCTCTGCACTACAAGGCGGCCATCAGTGACGATGTGCTGGCTCGCCTGCCGCGCCGATCACTGGCGTTCGATGTCCCGGCTGAATACGTCTTCCGCGCGGTCGGCGTCACCTATAGTCCGTGATCGTGATCCGTGGCCAGGGCGGCTGACGCAGCACCGCTAGGGTACCTATCACCGCCGCTAGCAGGCCGGTGATCACCCCCATGGGCACCGCGGCAAAGCCGAAAGCCGGGGCGTCCTGGTCCGCTTGGGCATTCTGCTCGCCACGGTGAAAACGACGCCGAGCACGGCCGACACCAATGCTGGCAACCGGAATCACGGTGGCCCCGTCAGCCGTCTCATAAGGCTCGCCGTAGCCACGTTTGGCACCGCGATCGGTCGGCAGCTGGTCGAGCACATCGGCAAGCTTCACCGGATACTCCCTTCTCGACACGATTCACGCTAGCCACCATTTTCTACGATGGCCTGGTGACCGATCACGCGTTCAATGCCCAAGAGCGCCGGGCCGTATACCGCGTGATCTCCCAACGGCGAGACATGCGCCGGTTCGTGCCGGGCGCGGTGGTGCCGCAGGATGTGCTGGCCCGCTTGTTACAAGCCGCACACGCCGCGCCCAGTGTCGGTCTGATGCAGCCGTGGCGCTTCATCCGGATCACCGATGAGCCGCTACGCGGACGCATTCACACGCTCGTCGACGAAGAGCGCGCGCTGACCGCACAAGCCTTGGGGCCGCGGGCCCAGGAGTTTCTGCAGCTGAAGGTCGAGGGCATTCTTGAGTGCGCTGAGCTCTTGGTGGTGGCGCTGTGCGACGACCGTGACAGGCATGTCTTCGGCCGACGCACGCTACCGCAGATGGACCTGGCATCGGTATCGTGCGCCATCCAGAACCTGTGGCTAGCAGCTCGCTCCGAAGGTCTTGGCATGGGCTGGGTGTCCCTGTTCGATCCCGGACGGTTGGCGGCCCTGCTGGCAATGCCAGCCGATGCCCAGCCGGTGGCCATCCTGTGTCTGGGCCCGGTGCCTGAGTTTCCGGATCGGCCGGCGCTGGAATTGGACGGCTGGGCGTTCGCGCGACCGCTGTCGGAATTCGTGTCCGAGAACCGGTGGGGCGGGCAAGTCCGTCCCCGGTGACCGGGGCCACCAACCCGTGCGGGGTACCGGCCAGCGGCACCCCGGTGAAGTTGGTAACCAACAGCATTCGCGCATAACCTGAGCCTGGGCTTGGCCCGGCGTGCAGGCGGCCGTCACGCGGATCAGCCCCACCATCCAGTCCGCCGCCCGCAACTCGCCGATCATGCCACCGTGGCGCGGGTCGCATCGTTCCAACTCCCGCGTAAGCCCACGCACCGCGCAGCCGGTGCGGTATCGTCGCCGGTCGAGGTGACGAAAATGACGGGTGACAGTGCGGCAAGGGACCGGCAACGCGACAACACAAAAGACAACGTGCTGATTGTGCACTGGCACGACCTGGGGCGCCAGCTAGGCGTATACGGGCACCCTGATGTATCCAGCCCGCGACTGGATCAGCTTGCCGCCGAGGGCATTCTGTTCACCAGGGCCCATGCCACCGCGCCGCTGTGCTCGCCATCCCGTGGATCGCTGTTCACCGGTCGCTACCCGCACACCAATGGACTGGTCGGCCTAGCCCATCACGGCTGGGAATACCGCGCCGGGGTCCGCACCCTTCCCCAGATGTTATCCGAATCAGGTTGGTATTCAGTTCTTTTCGGTATGCAGCATGAGACTTCCTATCCGAAACGGCTGGGCTTCGACGAGTTCGACGTGTCGAACTCGTACTGCGAGTACGTCATCGACAAGGCCCAAGTCTGGCTGCGCAACAGCGCCCCAGCCCTTTCCGAACAACCATTTCTGTTGACGGCCGGGTTCTTTGAAACCCACCGGCCCTACCCACAAGAACGCTACCAACCTGCCGACAGCGGGGCCGTCGACCTGCCTGACTACCTACCTGATACCCCAGAGGTGCGCCAAGACCTCGCCGAGTTCTACGGATCCATCGCTACCGCCGACGCCGCGGTCGGCCAGATATTGGACACGCTGACCCAGACCGGCCTCGACGCCAACACGTGGGTGGTGTTCTTCACCGATCACGGCCCAGCGTTCCCGCGGGCTAAATCCACACTGTATGACACCGGAACCGGCATCGCACTGATCATCCGCCCGCCTACCGGCCGGGCACTGTCCCCCTGCGTCTACGACGAACTGTTCAGCGGTGTCGACCTGGTCCCGACGCTGTTGGAGCTGCTGGGCCTGGACACGTCGGCCGATATCGACGGTGTGTCGCACGCCAGCCTGCTGCTCGCGCCGGACAACCACACCGATCCAGTTCGCGATCACGTCTACACCACCAAGACTTACCACGACTCCTACGATCCGATTCGGGCAATCCGCACAAAGGAATACAGCTACATCGAAAACTACGCGCCCCGGCCACTGCTGGATCTGCCGTGGGATATCCAGGCCAGCCCGTCGGGACAGGCCGTCGCACCGTTGACCGCCGCACCGCGTCCGGAGCGCGAACTCTACGATTTGCGCGTCGACCCCACCGAGACCAACAACCTGCTGGCCGACAACCGCCCCGACATGGACGTGATCGCGGCGAATCTGGCTGTCCGACTGCACGATTGGCGCCAACAAACCGGCGACGTCATACCCTCGAATTTCGCTGGCACCCATATCGCGTTGCGCTATACCGAAACGTACCTACGGATCCATAACGCGACGCCGACCAGCCGGTCAGCGATCGCCGGTGACCGCGGCATCGAGGAGTGAGGTCGCCCTCAATAGTTGCGGTTAAGCTCATCCGATGTCCGGTGCCCAGACGTCCTATCTGGTACTTGCCACCCAGCGCAGCGGCAGCACGCTGCTGGTGGAGTCGTTACGCGCGACCGGATGCGCCGGGGAACCACAAGAGTTCTTCCAATACCTGCCGACCACCGGTCTGGCTCCCCAGCCGCGGCAGTGGTTCGCTGGCGTCGAGGACGAGTCGATTCTGCAATTACTCGATCCGCTGGACCCTGGTACGCCGGACACGGCGACGCCGGTTGCCTGGCGAGAGCATATCCGCAGTTCGGGGCGCACCCCCAACGGTGTCTGGGGTGGCAAGCTGATGTGGAACCAGACGCCACTGTTACGACAACGCGCCGCGCATCTACCCGACCGCTCCGGCGACACCCTGCGCGCGGCAATCCGCGATGTGATCGGCCACGAGCCTGTTTACGTGCACGTCCATCGACCGGACGTGGTGTCGCAGGCGGTGTCGTTCTGGCGTGCCGTACAGACCCGGGTGTGGCGGGGCCGCCCCGACCCGGAGCGCGACTCGCGGGCGGTGTACCACGCTGGCGCCATCGCCCACATCGTCGGGATCTTGCGAGATCAGGAAAACAGCTGGCGCGCTTGGTTCGTCGAGGAGGCGATCACACCGATCGACATCGCGTATCCAGTGTTGTGGCGCAACCTGACCACGATTGTCGGTTGCGTTCTTGAGGCGATCGGGCAGGACCGGCGCCTGGCACCCCCACCGATGCTGGAACGGCAGGCCGACCAGCGCTCCGACGAGTGGGTCGACCGCTACCGGGAAGAGGCACCGCTGCTGGGGTTACCCAGCTGAGCGGCGCGCGCCACCAACCTCGGCGACGATGAACACTCGCCGGAACGGCAAGATCGTCGTGCCGTCAGGCCGGACCGGATAGGCATCGGCCAGCAGCGGGATGAGCTCCTGGCGAAACTGCTCCCAGGCCTCCTCGGTGAGCCGCTCACGTACCGGGACCAGCGCGGTTCCGGTGATCCACTCCAACACCGGGTTCTCTCCAGTGAGCTGGTGCAGGTACGTGGTCTCCCAGACGTCGACCTTGCACCCAGCATCCAGCAGCATCCCAGCGTAGTGCACCGGCGGATGGACCACGGCACCGACTCGAAACGGTATGTCGCGCATGATCTTTGCGTACGGTTCCCGGCGGGCGACAGCCCGCACTGCGGCGTGTGACGCCGTCTCAAAGTTGCCCGGAACCTGAACGGCGAGCCACGATCCGGCCGCCAGCTCGCCGATCCACCGAACCATCAGCTCGGGGTGTTCGGGCACCCATTGCAAGACCGCGTTGCTGACCACCACATCGGTGTCGGGCCGGGGTTTCCAGGTTCGCAAGTCGCCAGCGGTGGCGTCGATCCCACGTTCCCGGGCGGCGGCGACCATTTCTGGCGAGCTGTCCATTGCTTCGATTACCGCGGCTGGCCAACGTTGTGCTAGGTAGCGCGTCAGGTGCCCGGGGCCGCAACCAAGGTCGACCACTCGGCGCGCCCGGTCGGCACCCACCCTGGACAACAAGTCATAAAACGGGCGGCTGCGGTGATCCGCAAAAGCCAGGTAGACGTTGGGATCCCACATGTCAGTCCTCCTGATCAACACCGTCGAACACTGCCCGAGTGGTCGACGAACCCTGCACAGAACCGAGGGAAATCCATTCAAACACACGAGCATCGCCAGATCGGCGGGATACCATAGACGTTCGTGACGTCCGAGCAGGATCCGATCAATCCGCCCATTCCAATCCCCAACGTCTCCGGTGCCGACGTACCGGCCGGCGCCGACGGACTACCCCCCTGCTCAGCGTTATCGTCCCAGGAGCGCATGGCCGTCGGCGCATCCGCGATCGGCGATCTCGCGTTACGCACCTGGGTCGCGTCGGTGCTGGCTACGACGGTGACGCCGAACGTGGTCGCCACGTCGATCTGCCGCACCAGATCCGGCACCGAGCGCAGCAACCTAAACTTCTACGCCGAACTGGCGGCCGAGCAGGATCCGGCGAAGTCGTTCCCGCCGCCCACCCAGTTGCCCCGGGTCTCGTCGCGGCCGGCCCGTCTGTTCGCCGAGCGGGTTGCGCACGGCACGGTCGACAACATCGCGTTCGCCAGCAGCTTTACCGCGATCAACCCCGCGATGCGCAAGGAATGGCGCGCGTTGAGGTCCAACAACATTGTGTGTGCGCAGCACTGGCGGCATGCCGACGGACCGCGTCCCACGCTGTGCGTCATCCACGGCTTCATGGGGTCGTCATATCTGCTCAACGGGTGGTTCTTCTCGCTACCGTGGTATTACCGGTCCGGCTACGACGTTCTGCTGTATACGTTGCCGTTCCACGGTCCGCGGGCGGAAAAGTTCTCGCCGTTCAGCGGTTTCGGTTATTTCGCCCGCGGCCTCAGCGGTTTTGCCGAGGCGATGGCCCAGGCCGTGCATGACTTCCATTCCATCGTCGACTATTTGCGTCGCACCGGTGTCGACCGCATCGCGTTGACCGGTATTTCGCTGGGCGGCTACACCTCCGCGCTGCTGGCTGCTGTCGACGCCCGGCTCGCGGCCGTCATCCCCAACTGCCCGGTCGTCGCTCCCACAACAATGATGTTGGACGAATGGTTCCCGGCCAACGTACCCCTCCGGTTGGGGCTGTGGCTGTCCAAGATCAGCCGTGATGAGCTCGTTGCCGGATTGTCCTACCACTGCCCGCTGAACTACCAGCCGTTGCTGCCCAAGGACCGTCGAATGATCATCACCGGTCTCGGCGACCGGTTGGCTCCACCACGTCAGGCCGTAATGCTGTGGGAGCATTGGGATCGTTGTGCGCTGCACTGGTTCCCCGGAAGTCACGTACTGCACGTGAGTCAGCTGGACTATCTGCGCCGGATGAGCGCCTTCCTGCACCAGGTCATGTTCGACTAGCGGCTTCGGGTCGCGGTGCCCGATGAGCCCCCGCCACAGGAGCGGGCCAACGCAGCCGGGTCAGCAACTCGGTGGCCGTATCCGTGTGTCCGTCGAGTCGTTGCGTGGATAACAAATCCAACGCCGCCAGCGCCGGCCGGTGATTTCCGCATTGCGGGGTCAATCCTGCCAACGGCGCGGCCCCTTGCGGCGCAGTGTCGGTGAGAAACGCACAGGCCGCCGCAATGGTGTTGTGGTCACCTGATCCAGGGTCGGCGATCTCTAGCGCCGTCCAAGTTTCGCGTGCTGGGTGTGACCGGATCGCGTCCAACGTGCCGGGCAATGCGTCATCGACACTGACCCGGTACGCCGCGAGGTAATCCGAGCCTTGCCGCATCCCGCGCCACGTCTCGTCACCGGCCGGCGTGATCAACCGCGGGACATCATCGGGTCCGGCCATGCTGACCTCCCAACCGATTTCACGGAGGTGGTCAGCGAGCCGGCGGGCCGCGACCCGGGCGGTCTCCTGCAACGGGATCCGCGATGACCGCGCCTGCAGTGCCGCCAAGTTATTCGCCGCCGACAGCGTCAGCCCGATCCAGCTCTCCCACCATGCGCCGTCGGATTCGTTGTTGCGGCTGGTGATTCGGATCGTGTCGGCACGGATGCCGTAGCGGTTCAGGTACCGGGCGATCAGTGGTAACGGAAGAATGTCTGTCTCGCCAGCCGGTGGCCCCATCCGCAGCAACACGGTTGTCTGGGTGGCACAGCCGGATTCGCTGACGGGCCGACGACGGCGCCACATCATCGCCAGTCGTCGGCGCAAGATGGTGGTCAAGTACAGCCCGCGCCACCAGCCGAATAACACGATCACCACAAGCGCGGCGATGCCGAGCAACCAGTAGCTTCGGGACGATCGCCAGGGGTACGCCATCAGCGCGGGCACGACGGTCAGCAGCGCCAGCGTGATCCGGCCGCTGCCCGGCCACATAGCAGCCGAGCGTGATCGGTGCGCGCTCACGGGGTGGGATCCTTTCGTCGGCGCGCGGCAATCGTGGCAGTCGCGGCGACGGCCGCGACCACCAAAGCCAGCGCGGCTGTCCCAGCAAACGCGACGTTCCGCGGTGTGTTGTCCTTCGGCGCCGGTGCCGGCGGGACAGTAACCGGCTTTACCGGCGCTATACCGGATTCGTTGCTTACGGGCACGTTCCAGGTCAGGGCTGCCACCGGGTCCAATGTACCGGCGCCGACGACGTTGGAGGGCGCCCGAGCGCCGGTGTGCGCGGTCGCGGTGATACGGCGCATCACCTGTGTGGCGGTCAGTTCCGGGTACTTGCTGCGAACCAGCGCCGCGACTCCCGAGACGTAGCCGGCCGCGTAGCTGGTGCCGTTCAGTGCGATCTGTTGGTCGTGATCGTTGGGCAGGCCGTTAGCCAGACCTCCACTGTCACGGTTGCTCACCGAAACGATGTTTTCGCCCGGGGCCGCAATACCCACCCACGGCCCGGCCATGGTGAATTTCGATGGCCGCCCACCCGGTGTCAGCGACGCCACCGACAGCACGTATGGCTGCCACCACGACGGAATGGACACCGAGGTGACGCTCGCCCAGTTCCGCGGATCGTCCGGGCGGCCCAGGTCGGTGAGCGGGTTGGACTCGCAGTTCATGCTCCCACCACCCGTTCCGGTCGACCCGGCATTGCCCGCCGCCGCCACGATCACGGCGTCCTTGTCCACCGCCGCATAGCGGATCGCGGCCCCGAGCTCGGACTGGTCGATGGGCCGATCGGCGGGCAAGCAAGTTATCGTAGAGATGTTGATCACCCGCGCGCCGAGGTCTGCGGCATGCACAATGGCCCGGCTAAGCGTGGCCACCTCGAGGGACGCCTGCTCGAGCTGCGGATCGCCGCCCGGCGATCGCGGCGAGAACTTGGCGGAGGTCACCCGGATGGACAACAACCGCGCCGCGGGTGCAACACCCGAAAACCCATCCTCACCAGACGAAGCGGGTTGGCCGGCAACGATCCCGGCGACCAGGGTTCCGTGCCCATCGCAATCGGTCAGGCCGTCGCTCGACTCCACATAGTCGCCGCCGGCGTCGACGTTGGGCAGCCGCGGGCTCGGCCGTACCCCAGTGTCGACGATCGCCACCAGTTGCCCCTCGCCGCGAGAAAACTGCCATGCTGCAGGAAGATTCAGCATCGACTGACTGGATGTCGCAATGCCGGGATCGGTGCCCGGGATGACTCCGGAGGTGGTACATGAGCCGCGTTGTTGCATCGTCTGGACGGGTCCTGGTGCGCCGCTCGGTGGTGGCACGCCTGGATCGACCACCGGCGGACTGATTGCGAGTGCCCGCGGACAGCCCCCCATCAGTATTGTCTGGAAGACGACCAGAGTCGTTGCGAGGCAGGCCAGTCCAAGTCGAGGTCCAGCCCGCATCATCGATTAAGTACCCAGCTGAAAAGGCCGACCAGATACGCCATGACGGGGATCAGTGAAGCATCAAGGCCGGAGGCGACCATGCCCAGCAAGCGGCGCAGCGGCAGCGAATAGCTATCCGGCGCGGCGATGCGCGGGTTGAGCGCGACCACCACCCAGGCCAGCACAACCACGACGAGCACCAGCACCGCAGCGAAAGCCGCGGCGTAGCGTCCGGTCGCGGTGTAGAGCACCAACAGCACGGTGGCGACCAGGTACGGCTGGGCAAGCAGCCAGGCTTTACAGGCGGCCGAATCCCACACCCGGGCGCGCAGCGTGGCCGTAACCGCGGTTGCCGCGACCACGTACCAGCCCACGCTGCTCACCGCCTCCGGACGCAACGCGATCGCCACCGAGCCCAGCATGCTGAGCAGCACGGCGGCGGCGATGAAACCGCTCTGATGGGCGTCGCTGATACGCACCCGCCGCGGCAAGTCCTCGAGCACCTGCAACGACGGCGCCGACGGGGTCGGATCGCCCGGCGCCGGGATCACCGGCAATGGGAACCGTGCCCACAACGCGGAGAGCTGAGCCGCCTCGACGGTGACCAGCAGAGCCGCCACAATCAATCCGCAGCCAAGGGCCAGTAGCGTTAGCTGCCAAAGCAATTCGGCACCGGCTGCCAACGACACAGCCGCCCCGATCACTGCCGTCGCGGTGAAGAAGGCGACGGCCCGCTCACGTTCCGGGCCAGGAACGATCAGAGTAATTAGCGACCACGCGGTGACACCGGCGGCGGCCAACAACACCTGCGCTGGCCCGAATCTGCCGGGTACCGCCAACGCTAAGGCGGCACCAATGGGCACCAGCGCTGCGATCGACAGCACCAACCCGGTGCGCGCCGTACGTGACCTAAGCACCAAACCACCCGATGCGATGAGTACCGCGATCGCCGTGACCACGAGCAGTCCGGTCAACGCACCGGTGACTGTCCGATAGGTGACACCCAGACCGGTTGCCGCAACGGCCACGGCGGTCGCCGCAGCCAACGCCCCGCGGCGAATATGCATTGGCCCCCAAGGCTTTAGCCGGGAAGTCGAGAAGATCATCGCGGCGTCGGCGATGTCCTCGACAATACCGGGTGCCGCCGGACCTACCGGTACCGGCTGCAATGCGAGCAAATCACCGTCGACGACTCCAACGGTGTCCAGGCTGGCATCCAGGCTGAATGGCGCTCCACCGATGGGCGCCAGGCTCAGCTGCGAACTCGCGCCGGTAGCCACTGAGGCATCGCCATTCGACACTGTTGGGACCACCAGACGCTGTACCGCGGGCAGGATTTCGCGCAACGGCAATTCGGCTGGCAGGGCCATTTCCGTCAACCTGCTGTCCGCGAGAATGGCAACGCGGACGATCGGCATGACGGCGCCGGACGTCACCGGACCCTCGCAAAATGCTTCTGCAAAGGCGCACGCCACACTTGGGACATCGTTTTCTCTCTATCTATGACGACCGCATCGTCTGCGCGGCCATGGTTTTCGCTACTGCTGTGTCATCCGACTGGTTTGAACTGCCGATCTCCTGCTCCGCCCGGCAGCCCACGTCGTGGTCCGGCTATGAAATCTGGTCAGAGAAATCTCGAGACAGCCGTTGGCCGGGGAACCATTGGCCCTCTGGCAAGGTGGCGGTTAGCTGTTCGATTCCGACAGCGATGGCAAAGGGTGTCCCTGGGCTGAACGTAGACACCCATTCGCCGTCGAATGCGCGGGACGGACTGACCAACACTCGGCCCGCGGTGGTGTCAACGATACTTATCCCGACCTCGGTGGTGGCGTGCTCCCCGTCGCGGTGGCAGCCGGCGACGATCTCGACGTAGCTCCGAGGACCGGAGAACACCGATTCCACCACCGGCCGCGCCGATTTCGGAATACCCAGGTAGTCAGCGACTTCCGTTAACGAGGCGCCGGACCGCAATCGCTCGTCGGCCCGGACGCCGACCCGCATCGGCATGCTGAACTCGTCGAAGCGCGCCGGTGGCCGCTGCGCCAGGCCGGCGCCGAGAACCGGCACCAGCCCGAGCGGGTCATCGATATCCATTGCGGTAAACGTGATCAGCTGCGCACTGCGCAGCGCGACCACGGTCTTACCGCTGACGCCAGCGCGCTGCGCGACCATGCCACGTAGCAGCTCGCTGTCGCCAGTGGCCGACGCAGGCCCCAAGTAACGGAGGTCGAGCCATCGGTCGGGGAAGCACACCACCCTGATCCAGTCGGCGACTGCCGGGTTCACGGAGCCGTCTGCTGTCACCAGACCCATCCGCGTCAGCTCGGCCTTCTGACGTTCGACGAAGGCGGCCCGTTCCCCGGCGTCGCGATATGGCGCGGTAATCGCCAGAACCCACGGGAAGCTGCCCGCTCCAATGGCTTCCGCAATGAACCATGCGTGATCGACCGTCAGCTCAACGGCGTTGGGATCGACGTTCATCGACCTACGATTAGCCGCCCCACTTGGCGGCTTCAGCCTGGTCGCGGCCGAGCATACTCATGGTGTTGGCTTCGTGAGTGCTCGCCATTGACTGGTAGGACCGCACCATGTCTTCCAAGGCCTGGTTCCACTGGACCTGCCAGGCTTGGTAGGTCATCCCGGTGTCACCTGCCCAGCCAGCCTGCAGCGCGGCCTGCTCGGCGGAGATATCGGTGCCCAGCCCTTGCAAGGTGGCGGCATAGCCCGACATACTCCCGGCGTGGGCCAACATTGCCGGGTAGTTGTACATAATCTGTGGCATTACAAGTCCTTTCGGGTAACAGTCTGATCGGGTTAGGACCCGGCTCCGGCGGCGTAGGTCGAGGCAGCCGCGGAGTCGGCGGCCAGATACGTGCCTGCGGCCTCACCCAAATGCTGCTGCGCGACATCGAGCAGGGTGTTGACCTTCTCGGCCGCGGCGACAAACTGGGCATGCGCGGCCTGAAACGCCGCCGCGCTTTCCCCCTGGTGAAACGCCTGCGCCGACATCGCTTCCTGCTCGGCCTGACTAATGGTGTGGCGCATCAGTGCCGCCTTGGTACCGAACGCCGCCTCCGAGGCGACCAGCTGTGGGATATGAGCATCCAAAAGACTCATAACAATTGTCTCCCTTCGTATTCCGATTACTAACGAGCACGTGGTGAAACTGCTTTGCTAACTGTCCGAGCCCCCTTTCCCCAACCCATTGTGTTGGCTGGGCTTGGCAGGACCTTCCTGATCCTGGTCCCAGGTACCCGGCACCATCGGCGCTCGTGGGCCACCACCGAGCCGTATTCGGTGCGCAGCTTGCTCCATGCGGCGGCGGTAGCCAGCAGCGGTCCCGGTCCGGCACCGGCGCTCAGCAACGCCGAATGCACCTCCGGCGGCGAGGCCATCCAGACGGTCGCGCTCATTGTCAGCTGCCCACTATCCCATACGTCGAGGCCGCCGTGGCATCACCGATTTCGTAGCTGGCGCCGGATTCGCCCACACCGATACCGGCGCGGCCCAACTCTTCAACACCTTGGGCCGCCACCACAGCGTGCTCTTGCCCCTGAGCGCTGAACCCGGCGGCGGTCTGCAGCGACACCGGATCCGCCGCCGGAGGCACCACCGCAGCGATCCATGGAAGCGCGGCGGCATGCGCGGCCGCCAGCCGTGCCGTCAGCGCCTCCACCGCCGCACTGGTCGCGGCCAGCCCCTCAGGAACTACTCGCAACGTCATGACTATCACTCCTTCTGTCGCGTTTTACCAATCATTTAGTGGAACCCGTCATCGTTGACCTGTTTTGGTACCGATTCGCCACTGGGTTTTGATGAGTGGCGACCCACTACGCCCGGCTCCGCCACGCTTGCGATCGCCACCAGCGGGTTGACCAACTGTACATACGTCGGGCTGTCGCTGTCGCCCAACAGAATCGCCCGTCCGGCCGGCAATCGGCTAAATCGCTGGCCCCGGATCTTGCCGCTGTCGGCTGGATTGCCCGCCAACATCAGCGTAGTTGCCTGCAGGTCGTTCAAGCGGCGCAGCAGCTGGCTGGTCATCAGCATGTGGCCCGATCCGGTGGCCCGCGCTGTGACGATTACCCGCAGCCCCAAATCACCGGCCTGTCCGAGCAGCCCGATGAGGTTGGTCCACGGCCGCTGTCCGATATATGGACCGCTCATCGCCGGTGAATCGGGCACCTGGTCGACGTCGTCGATGAGCAGGTAATGGGTGTGGCCCGCAAATGTCCAGCGGGACAATTCCGCTGCCGACAAACCTGCCGGTGGCCGGCGTGCTTCGATGAGGTTGGCCAGCCCAAGCATCGCCGGGATGATCCGGTCGATGTTGGCGGTGTATTCGTTGTCGGGAAATAACGGCTCGTCCACGAGGTGCAGCCGCCGATCCAGCACGGTAAACGCCACCTGGTCGGGGGAGGAGTGTTCGCGGATCGTGCGGATGATGTGGCGCAGCAGCGTGGTCTTACCAGACTTGCTGTCGCCGAACACCATTAACAACGGATTGTTGGCGAAGTCGACGACGACCGGTGCCAGATCCTCTTCACGCTGGCCGATGACCACTTGTTCCGGGCCTCGATAGAGCGCATCAACGGCATCGGGCGAAAGGTTGGTGGGCAGCAACCGCACCGGCGGCGCAGCCACGCCGGCGTGGCGGGCATTGATCACGGCCACCTGGTCTAGCTGCGGAGCCGCGAATAGGAAATGTTCGGCGGCCATAGTCAACCCGCGGCCAGGCTGGTCGTGCGGGACGGCGTCAGCCGGGCGACGCAGCGCGCCAACCACGCGCACGTTGCTGTCCCGCGCGTCATGCAGCTTGAGCTCTAGTCGCAATCCGAGCCCGTCCCGCATCGCCAACGGCACCTCCAGCCAGCTCGGGGTGGTGATGATCACGTGGATGCCGTACGCCAGGCCGACATTGACGAGCTCAGTTACCTTGGCCAGCAGCGGGTTACGGGTATTGAACTGATCTGTGTTGTCGCGGCCGAAAGCGTAGAGGTTGTCGATGACGAGGAAGACCTCGCCAAAACCGTCATCGAGCGCCGAGCCGCTACCCCGCTTGTCCCGGAATACCTCTCGCTGCTGCCGCGATAGCAACAGCTGCTCGAGCTCTCCGAAGGTGCGGCGGATTCGTTCGGGTTCTAAGGCCGACGCAACGCTACCGACGTGCGCCAGATCCTGAATCGCTCGCAGCTGGCCGCCGCCGTAGTCCAGGCAGTAGAACGTCACGTCACGCGGCGAATGCAGACTCGCGGCCGACAGGATAAACGTCTGCAGCGCAGTCGACTTTCCGGATTTGGGACCGCCGTGGATCACCATATTACCGGCCGCCGAGGTGGCATCAAATATCAACGGGTCGCGACGCATTTCGAAGGGTTTGTCGATCTCGCCGAGCGGCCAGCGCCACTGCCGTTGCGGCACTCCAGCACTAGCTAGCATCGCGGTCAGCGGGATCGACTCGTCGAGCGGCGGCAGCCACAGCTTCGGCGCCCGGGGCCCGTAGCGCGCCAACTGCTCGCCGATTGTCGCGATCAGCTTGCGCGGCGGGGCGACCGACTCATCATCGTCTTCGCTGGTGATCACGATGGGGTGATCCGGCTCCACCGCCCCAGCAGTGAACAGCTTTGGCTCTGGCGTAGCTTCCACCACCCGAGTCTTGGTTGATCGCGGCGGCTCGTAGATCCCGTCGACGTAGGTGCTGCGGAACTTGATCGGTGCCGCGCCGGGAGCCGGTACTAAAAAGCCCATGCCCTTGTGTTCTTTGCCCGACTCGATGTGATAGGCGTCCTCCACACCGATGATCTGACGGGAAACGCTGGCACTGGCCACCTTCAACCCGATTCGGTATGAGGTGTTCTTGTCGATGTCTTTGATCTTGCCGACGTCCAGCGTCTGAGAAGCGAACAAGATGTGAATCCGGAACGAGCGGCCCTTGCGTGCCACGTAGTCGAACAACTCCGCGTACTCCGGATGATCGGCCAGCATCAGGGTGAACTCGTCGGCGACCACGAATAGCGTTGGGATCGGGGGCAGATCTACTGCGCCGGCCGCTATTGCGTTCTCATATTCGAGCACTGAGTTGAACGCGCTGCCCTGAACCCGGCGGCCGGCCTCGCGCAGCAGCGTCTCCCGGCGGGCCACCTCACCGCGCAGCGTGTCAGCGAACCGTTCGGCTAGCGACTTCTTCTCGGCCATATTCGAGATCACCGCGACAACCTGCGGGAAGTTTCGGAAGCTGTCGGCGCCGGCCTCACCCTTGAAGTCTGCATAGATCACGATCAGCCGGTCCGCCGAGTGAGTGGTCAACAGCGCCAACAGAATCGACATCAGGGTCTGTGACTTACCGGATCCTGTCATCCCGATCATCAGGCCGTGCGGACCCATACCGCCCTCGGCTTCGTCCTTGAGGTCGAACATCAGCGGCTCGCCGGTGCCGGTGACACCGATCGGTATACGTAGCTCGTCATCGCGGCGGCGTGGCGCCCACAGTGTGGTCACGTCCAGCCGTGACGCGTCCGGGATGCCCAGCAGCGTCGTGAAGCTGGCCCCGCGGGTGGCCGCTGAACGCAGCCCGGCGTGCGTCGGGTTGGAGTCCCACCGTGACAGCTGGCGGGCCAGGTGGGCGGCCTCGGCGGCGCCGAGTTGGTCGGCGGTGTCGATGTAGGGCTGCCAGCCGCCGGTCTGCCAGCGTTCGATGGCACCGTGCGCGATACGCAGGATCGGCTGTTCGGGATCCGAATACTGTTCGCGGTGCGGCGGTGTGGTGGAGCAATGCACCACCGTGACCCCAGCTCGGCCCATCGCCAGGGCCGAGGCGTTCAGATCGTAGTCGGGGTCGTCGATCACGATCATCAGGTGGCGCAGCGCCTCGGCCGACGTGCCGGTGAACGCCGGGCGGTCGGCAAGCGTGGCTCCCAGCAGCGAGATCAACTCGTCAGGGTCGGTCGACAAGTAACGAGCCGAGCCGACGCCATCAAGCTGACCGGGAATGTCGACGTGTGGCAACCATTTAAGCCAGGACCAGTCGCTGCTCTCCAGATCGCGGGTGGCCAGCGCCACCCCAAACAACGCCGGGTCGTGCCAGGTCACTGCCTGAGCGATCCAAGCGCGCAACGCCGCACGCGCTTCATCCCTGGAGGTATTAGCATCCTTGGAGCTCTCAGCGTCAATAAAGACGGTGATCCGTGAGATTTTGCCCAGGTCGATTCCGGTCGGCACGTCACGAACGGTGCGCTGAGCGTCGAGCAAACTACGTAATGCGCTGTGCGACACCGGCTCCAGGTCGATCTCGTCCGCGGTGTCTTTGACCCGCAACGCGGTGGCCAGCGGCGCCTGGTGCCGCCCGGCCCGCACGATCAAGAAGTCGGAGTCATGCGGGTCCCGCTCCCACTGACGGCGGGACCCGGGCACGCTTGCCAACGCCGTCGGCTCAGGGTGGGACCACTGCGCGGCCGCACGCTGCTCGGCGGCCTGGGTCCGGATGTTGTCTCGGACCACCGACAAGTACCGCAGGTAGTCGGCCCGTTCGGCGTCGACCTCCTCGGTACGCATCTTGTTGTCGTTGCCGCGAAAGAGCGAGGTGGCCGCCAGCAGCAGCACGAACGGGAAGAACAGGGTCTGCGGCGAGATCAGCCGCATCCCGGTGGCGACCATCGCGACGACCATGCCGACGATCAGGAACACCATCAGAATGGGCATCGCACGCCGCAGCAGCGACGGCGGAATCACGCGGGGCAATTCGGGAGGCGCCTCGATGGTGATGGTGCCCTTGCGGCTACTCGGCGGCGGCGGCCGCCGGCGAGCTTCGAAGATAAGTCGGCTCATCGGGACTCCCCGTCTGTCGTGGTACGACCGGGCCTGGTATCGGGCGCCAAGCCATCGTGTGCCAGCAGTGCGTCGGCGCGTGACAGCGTCGGGCCAGCCGCGAACAGCGACAGCATCGACCACGGGATGGGCAGCGCAGGTGGGTTTAAGCCAAGAGCCTCAACGGTTTTGCTGTGCCCAGCAGCCGCTCCTGGTCCGGTATCAGCCTCGGTGTCAATCCCATAGCGCACCCCGGTATCGGAGACCCAGAACAATGATCCGGTGGCTGGTGCGGCCGCGCCGCCACCCACGGTTTGGGCGAAGTAGCCGGTGCCGGGTGCCAGCGCAACCCGGCTGGCTGTCGGACCGTTTCCCTGGGAGCTGGCGCTCACCAGCTCGACGGCGCGCACCGCATCGGGCACCGGCAGCGCCGAGCCGGACATCAGGCTCAGAAAGCTAGTAGCGGCCCCGGCCGGCTTGCGCCAATATGCGCAGCTGACCGGATCGCGGCCAGCGTCGACGAGGCTGATCTGCTGGCCGGGATAGCGTTCGGTGTCCAGCATCCGCGACACCGGCAACTTGCCAACCTCGTCGGCACCGAGCCGGGGCGGCTGCTGCAGTCCATAGGAATTGGTGTTGCGCAGGATCCCGGCAAGTACCGGCGAAATAGGCTGCAGACCGTCCGGCAACACCGCGTAATACCGCACCGAATCGGCCGGATTCTTGTCCAGCGCCGCCAGACCAAAGGACACCACCACCGCCCCGATCGGCGCGTGCAGTCCGAAGCTTGGTGTGCCACCAGCATTCGGGATGGCGGGCGCCGTCAGCGGCGGCGCTTCGGGGATCACGTTGAACAGCCCTGCCGCGATAGGCCTTGGTGCAGGCGCCTCAGAAACACCGACACCAAACCCCAGCGCATCGGTCACCGCGTGGTCAGCCAAGTCGATTTCGCTGCGCTTGCCATCCCACAGCAGCCAGGTGCCGCCGCCCCGCTCAGCCGGAGCGTCGACCAGAACGCCGTGCGCGGACCCCAACACGGCGGCCCGGGTGCCGCGGCTATCAGGCGGGCCGGCGATCACCGTGACGCCCATGCTGTGGGCAGCGCGCCCGCCTTCCCCGCTGACGACGTCACACACCGTCCAGTTCGCGTCATGGGCGGTGTTTTGCACCATCCGCTCCGGTGCTCCCGGAATGCCAATCAGATTGCCACGCGGAAACCGGTCCAGCTCACTGCTTTTCACTGTAGTGGGGTTGACCGGCTTACCGACAATTAGCCGAGCCGAGGTCAGGTTAAGCACCGGGTGCAGTTGGTCGCCCACCCGCACATACAGTGCGGCGCTCGACCGATCGGCAAGCACCGCGTTGTTACCCGCCGACCCATTGGGTCGCATGAAGGAGAGCACGAAGCAGCCCAGCAGTCCAGTAATCACCAGCAGCGCGCCCATCAGCACCGCACGTGACTGGGTGCGTAACGGGTCAACCAGCATTCGGGTGTCGTGCATGGCGATACCGGAGGCGATCCGGCGCATCACGAACCGCCAGCCGGTCACTTGGTGACGGGTGACAAATCCGCGGCGGTAGACCACCTTGTCGGGATTCTCGTTGACCGGCGTTCGCGACGAGAACGAACGCCGTTCTTGGTCCGGCTCGTTGGTCGTCATGCCGGTACCGTGAGCCCAAGACCGCGCAGCAACGGTTCTACCGATCTCCGTACGTCCTCGGACGTCACCGTCATGAGTTCCTCGTCGCTGAACTCACCGGTACCGGCATGCTCCGAGTGGTCCAACCGGAATTCACGTTCTTCCTCGGAACGTTCGACAATGTTGCGGACAAACCGCCCGTTGCCCGCGATGTCGAGGCTGCGCCGGGAGATTCCATTGGAGTCGGGTGTCTCCGATGTGGCCAATTTAGCGAACAAAACCTCCAACTCGTCGAGCGCCGCTTGTTCGAAGACGCTGTCTCGCTGTTCGGCCATCTTGTGCGCGATCTCGACCAACTCATGCGACGCGTATGAGGGAAAGTCGATGTTGCGGGTGAACCGCGACCGCAGGCCCTCGTTAGTGTCCAGGAACTTATCCAGATCGGCGCGGTAGCCGGCAATGATCACGACTAGCCGGTCACGATCGTTCTCCATCCGCGCCAGCAAAGTGTCGATGGCCACCAAACCGAAGTCATTTTTAGCGCCCGTGGCCACCAGGGCGTAGGCCTCGTCAAGGAACAGCACCCCGTCCAGTGCGCTGTCGATGACCGCGTTGGTCTTGGCCTCGGTCTCACCGATGTGCTGACCGATGAGGTCGGCGCGATGCACTTCTCGGATATTCTCCCTCTTCAAAAGGCCTAGGCCGCAATAGATTTTGGCGACTACCCGGGCGATGGTGGTCTTGCCCGTCCCAGGTGGCCCAGCGAAGACGAGGTGGTGGGCACGTTGCGCTACCGTGAGCCCACGCTGCTTGCGCACTAGTTCCATAGCCACCGAACTCTTCAGCCGTGACACCTGGTTTTTGACCTCGTCCAGGCCGATGAATTCGGTGAGCTGGCGCTCGGCCTCATGGAGCAGCACGGCTTTGCGTTCGTGGGCTGCAGGATCGACGAAGTCTTCCACACCGGGCTCGGTGTCGGGATCCCAGGGATCGGTGCGAGCATCGATCCGGGCCGCGGTGGTGGTCACGATCCCAAAACTGGTGTCGGACAGCGCCTGTTCGATCTGCTCGTTCTCTGGGTGCGCCGCGTACAAATCCTGCAGAACTTCGCTGGCCGACTCCTCGTCGATGTGCGCACGCAGCACCAGTGCTTTGGCTAGCGCGCCATCAACAGCCGCCACCGCGACCGGGCCCGCGGGCTCCTCCAGATACGACAATGCCGGGGCGAACATGCCCAGCCGGGCCAGCGCGGTACCCAA
Source organism: Mycobacterium haemophilum DSM 44634 (assembly GCF_000340435.2). Lineage (NCBI taxonomy): Bacteria > Bacillati > Actinomycetota > Actinomycetes > Mycobacteriales > Mycobacteriaceae > Mycobacterium > Mycobacterium haemophilum. Next base: position 361,160 of record NZ_CP011883.2, on the reverse strand, counting down.
GGCGATCTTGGCGGCGTGTGCGTAAGTCTCGTCGAGATCGGGGTCATTGACGATCGGGGTCAGCAGCTTGACGACGTCCGACCAGCGCCCAGCGCGGTAGTGGATGACGGCGGCAACCCAACGGGCATCGCGCCAACCTGGCCGGCGGTCGGTGATGCCGGTGACTATCTGATCGGCCTCGCCGTAGTGTCCAGGCCCCCCGGTTGATGCCAATGACGCCGCATAGGCGAGCTGGAAATCATCCGGGCCGGTGGCCCGGAACTGCAGGTACAGTCCGGTGTCGTAGTGAAAGCCCAACGCGGCGGGGGCCAGTTCCGCCTGGCGCGCCAACATGCCCGCGGTGTCAACGGTACGCGAAATCGCTGCCAGCACAGGGGTGGACACGTCGCCAGCAGCGGCTAGTCCGGTCCAGGCGTCGCACTGATCGTGAGCGATGCGGGTGAGCGCGTTGAAACCCGACCGAGCGGCCGCCAGGTCGGCCGGACGCTGACGGTCGTAGACCACAATGCCGAGGGCGCGGCAGCAGGTAGCGAATCGGCTAACGACGTCGCCATCCACCTTGACGTGCGCCCGAGCACTGCCAGACTGCACGCCAAGCGTGTCGGTGTCACCGTGCTCCACGGCCGCTTCGTCTCCCGTACCTAGTATCGCCCAACTTGACCCGCCTGAAGTTAGCATTGCATAAGCTAACTGTCGAGCTGCTCAGACCCGCTCGCTTCACGACTCAACTCCGATTTCCGTGACACTGATCAGGGTGTTATGTATTATCGCGCGGCCGCCTTCATGGCGACACCGTCACTTGACCTTACTGAATATGATTATCATATTCAAAAGCTTCGGTTCGGCTCTGTTCCTCCTTGCCGAGCTGCCGTTGTTCAGCCTCCCAGGTACTGGGCACCATCGGCGCCGCCGGTCCGCCGCCGAATCCATCACCAGCCAGCGCGGCCAATCCCGTCGCCGCCTGGTCGGCATCACGAGGCATTGTTCCAGCAAAACCCGGGGTTTCAGCAAAACCCAGGGGCCACGCCCGCTGACCCGACGCGATCGCTGCGACGGCCGACTGGCCCCCGCTAGCAGGCGGTACCCCCACACTCGGTGGTGCACCCCAGTCTGGCTCAACCTGGACATCCATCTGCATAAACTCGTCGCCGTAGCCACGCAGCTGGGCGCGCCGGCGCCGTCGCACCCGCGCCGGCCCGGCCACGACCGTCGCCGCGACGGCGATTCCGGGCTCAGGCACCTTCTTCTTGGCAGTGGCACCGGTGCTGACCGACGAGCCCAACCCAAGGCCGGGAGGACCCACCAGGTAGGGGTAGCCAAGACCGCCTGGACCACCGGGCGTCGGCGGTGCAGCGCCCGGTGGTAGCGCCGTGGCTGGCGTGACCGCCGGAGCCGAAGCCAGGACCGTGGTCGGCGCGAAGGCAGCGGCTGGGGCACCGCTTAGCACCGGAGAGCTAATAGCCACCGGCAGACCAGACGGTTCGGGTGTCGGTGTAGCCGCCGCTAGTACCGGGGCAGCCTGAATCCCAGCAAGTCCGGCCAGCCCAGTCAACCCCGGTAGGCCCGCCGATAACCCGGCGTTGCCGGTCGACGTCACGAGCGCAAGCGCCTGAATTTCGGGAGCGAACGCCTGATAAGCCTCGACCACGTGGCCGGCCTCGTCGGCGATCAGACCCGGAATATCAGACTGTAGCTGCGCTATCGCCCCGGCTGGATGCTGCGGAAATTCCAGCACGTCTCGCCACAAGGTTTCCGGAACCTCCAGGAATCGGTTCATCCACCAACTCAGCTCGTATGGGTTGCCAGCATCGTTGTCGACAATGTCGTGCTCACCGCTGTCGCCGCTGCTGTCGGAGCTGTCCGAATTTTCGATGTGCGGCGCCGGATCAGTTTGTGGCGCTAATGCCACCGCCAGGCTCGAGGCCGCCTGATAGGTGGCCATCGTGGCGGCCGCCTGGAACCACATCCGCATGTAGTCGGCCTCATTAAGCGCGAGTGGGATGGTGTTGAGCCCAAAGAAATTCGTCGCCGTCAATACCGCATGGATCGCATGGTTGGCGGCCAGCTCCATCAAGGTCGGCATCGCCGCCAACGCCATGGTGTAGGCCGCGGCGGCGGTCTCCTGCTTTACCGCCATCCCAGCACTGTTGGTGCTAGCCCGCAGCAGCCACGCCAAGTACGGGGCATGGGCGACTGCATACTGCTCGGCGCTTGGTCCGTCCCACCCAGCCTGCACCGCCGCCACTATTGCGGTGAGCTCGTCGGCCGCCGAAGCATATGCGGCACTCAGCGAACGCCAACCGCTGGCGGCAGCCAACAAGCCAGCTGGCCCGGCACCGCTGCTCAAGAGGGCCGAATGGATCTCCGGCGGCACAGCCAGCCACACCGGCACGGCCATTTTCAGCCGCTCGCAACCAAAGCAGCAATGACCGGCAGCGTCATGGAAGAGACTCCTGACCGATAGGGGCGAACTCAGCGACCGCACCACCACGCAGCTAGTAGTCGGCGCTAGGCCCGGAAAAGTTCCCCACGCTCACCTCTTGGCGGCACTGACCAGGGTGGTGCGCGCGATCATCGGCCCTGCTTCGGTTTCGGGTCCGGGCACCGGCCGGCCGACCTGGCGCAGGTAATCAGCCAACGGAGTGCCGAGTGCGGTCCAGCCTCGGGCACCGAACCATTCGGTGGCCGGCGCACACTGCTCGTTGTAGACCAACTGGAAAAACACGCCCAGGTCGTCGCCTTGGGCTGCCGCGGCGCGTTCTTCTTCGACTTTGGCCGCAAATTCGTCCGGTTCAAATGGTGCGCCATCCTCGACGGCGACATGGCTGCCCGGCCCGGCCAGCGAGTCGATGCCGGTGAACAGCTGCTCCTGTGCGGTGGCCGGCAGATAGATCAATAAACCCTCGGCAATCCATGCCGACGGCGCTGCTGTATCAAATCCACTGTCCCGCAACGCTTGTGACCAGTCATCACGCAGATCGATCGCGACCTCACGACGGTCGGCACGCGGTTGGGCCCCCAGGCCGGTAAGCACCTCGCGTTTGAAGTCGAGGACCTGCGGACGGTCCAACTCGAAGATAGTCGTCCCATCGGGCCATGCCAGCCGGTAGGCACGGGAGTCCAGTCCCGCCGCCAAGATGACCACCTGCCGCGCGCCGGCATCGACGGCCCGTCGGAAGTACTCGTCGAAGTACTTGGTGCGCGCGCCCTGGAAGTTGACGAAATGCTCGCCGAAGTCGCTGCTCTTGAGCGGATGGTCGGGTTCCTTACCGTTGAGAACGTCGGCCGCGGCACCGCCAATGGCGCGGCAAAACACCTGTGCATAGGGGTCGACGGCGAGCGGATCAGGTTTCTGCGCCTCCAATGCCCGCGCAGTCGCCACGAATAACGCGGTCGAACCGACACTTGTGGTGATATCCCAGCTATCGCCTTCGCTACGCACCCAACCCACACTACGCGCGGCGGCATCTGTGTCCCGGTGCGGCGCAACCGCACTGGCCAACAGAGACGTAATGAGCCGCCCCGGTTGGCGGCCCGGTCGCACGCATGCCTGGGCAGCAACTGCGCCCCTTGTTGCGGGGGGGCGCTCCACGCCACGTGTGGTAGAAACTGTAGCAGCTTGGTACCATACACCCTATGGCACTGAACATCAAGGATCCCGAGGTAGACCGGCTTGCCGCCGAAATGGCCAATCGGCTGCACACCACTAAAACTGCCGCTATCCGCCACGCCCTGCACGCCCAGCTGGCGCTTCTGGGATCGCGCGCGGACGACCGTCAGACACAGCTCCTCGACGTCATGCGCACCGAAATCTGGCCGCTACTCACGGACCACACCCCCATCGCCAAACGCGAACGCGAGGAAATTCTTGGCTACGACCCCACAACGGGAGTTTGAGCCCGCTGCGATGATCATCGACACCAGCGCGATCGTGGCCCTGATTCAAGACGAGCAACCCCATACCGGGCAGGTTGTGGCCGCGCTGGCCGGTGCTCGTAGCCCGGTCATGTCGGCCCCAACCGTTGCTGAATGCCTCATCGTCCTAACAGCACGCCACGGGCCGGTGGGACGCACCATCTTTGAACGCCTGCGCAGCGAAATCAACTTGGGTGTAGAGCCTTTCACCTATGACCATGCGACCGCCGCGCAACGGGCCTTCCTGCAGTACGGCAAGGGCCGTCATCCCGCAGCCCTTAACTTCGGGGACTGTATGAGCTACGCGGCCGCGCAACTGAGTCACCAACCACTGCTGGCCGTAGGCAATGACTTCGCCCAAACCGACCTCGAGTTCAGCGGCGTTATCGGCCACTGGCCCACACCAAACGAGACATCGTCGGCAAGCGGCGCCCACAAGCGCTACCTCGACTAGACCAGCGGACGCCCCGTCCTGACCCGCCGGTCCAGATCCCACAGCAACACGTTGAAGGGAAACTGCCGGACAAACCGCGGCATGAGCCGGTTCGCGATGCGCAATACGGCCATCAACCGGTTGAACCGCCGTTGTTTGACGGCGTCCCACGGCAACCGCATCTGGTCGCGGAATCGCTGCGGCAAGAATCCGGTGGTAATCAGCAACGCGACGTTGTCCGATAGCCGCCGCACGCGGCGTGGCAAGGCGATCCCCTTGATGCGGGCTGCAGCGATCGGATACAGGTAGTCACGGACGGCGTCGTCGATGTGCACTTTGGCCAGCGACTCCTGCCAGTACCGATCGAAGGCCGCCCGGTCCGGTGGCCACATTTCGGACGGCACCTGCAACGTGGTCGCCAGCGTCATGCCCTCCCGGTAGTGGCGGTCGGCGTCCTCGTCGCTTAGCTCTCCGATGAAGATGCGATAGATATCGACCGCACCCTTGTAGAGACACGCCCCGACCCACAGCTGCAAGTCAGGATCGAACGCGTTGTACTGCACCGGGCTTTCGGCGGTCGAGTACACCTGCGCGTGCGCGCGGTTCACCGCGCGGCGGAAGGCCGCTTTCTGAGCACCGTTGCCGGCGGTAGCCACGGCGAGGTAAGTAAAGGTGGTGCGCGCCCGCTTGATCGGGTGCAGATCCAAGCGGCCGCTGTCGACGCGGCTCTCCATCACGCCGTAGCCGACGCCGGGTCGCGCCAATTGCATGATCACGTTGGCCGGACCGGCCAGTAGCGCCACGCCCATCAACCCGTGGTGCATATCGGTGGGGCTTCCTATCGCTGGCCGGCGCCGGGCCAACGGAAGACGGGGCGGGTCTGCGATTGCACGCTCGACATGCCCGACGGGTTCAGGAGAAGCCTGGTGCACTGCCATGTAGGACCTCCCGCGGCAGCTGCCCGCTAATTGTGCGAACGTTTGTTTCCTGATACTGTTCCGGGCCTTGTGCTGGTGTCAAGATGGAGCCCGTGACCGAACGATCCGGGGTGGCCGAGGCATCGAGCGCGCGGCCGTACCGCGGCGTTGAGGCCAGCCAGCGACTGGCCGCACGACGTGGCCGACTACTGGCCGCCGGCCTGGATCTGCTGGGGGCCGACCACCAGGGCCTTTCCGCGCTGACCGTCCGCGCCGTCTGTCACCGGGCCGGCCTGGCGGCGCGCTACTTCTACGAAAGTTTCACTGACAAAGACGAACTCGTCAGCGACGTTTTCGAATGGGTAGTCGCCGATCTGGTCGCCACCACCCAAGCCGCAGTGGCCGCGGTGCCGGCGCACCAGCAGACCCGCGCGGGGATGGCCAACATCGTGCGGACCATCGCCGACGACACACGAATCGGGCATCTGCTGTTCAGCACACAGCTGGTCAACCCGGTAATCGCACGTAAACGCGCCGAATCCAGCGCACTTTTCGCCCTGCTGTCCGGCCAGCATGTTGGCAACGCACTGCGGGTGCCGGCAAACGACCGCCTCACAGTGGCAGCGCATTTCGTGGTCGGCGGCGTCGGGCAAGCTATCAGTGCCTGGCTGGCCGGCGCCGTCCACCTAGAGCCCGACCAGCTGGTCGATCAATTGGCGTCGCTGCTCGACGAGCTCACCGACCCAGACCTCTACCGTCCCCGCCTCACGCGAACAGCGGCACCTGCCACAGCCGCATCCCCGGCTCCAGCAGCCACAAGCGTGCCAAGGTGAGTCGCATAATGCGCTGCGCACCGGTCATCATCAGGATCGCCAACGGCACCTCGACCAGCATGGCCGTGATCACCGACAACCAGACGTCATTGGGTCCGGCGGTCATGAGGTCGAACCATGCGTCGCAGATCAGCAACACCCCGGAGGTGAACGCAGCGAGCAGCAGCAGCTGGCGGCGCAGGTATCCGAGCACGGCGGTTGCCAACATGAACCCGACCAACAAGATGTCGAATCCAACCCAGGTGGCGGGCCAGTTGTGGGCAACGTAGTTCTGCGGCAGCGTCATTGCGAGATACACAATCCAGGGGATCAATGCGATCGCACTACCGACCATCAGACTCAGTCGGATACGCCGCACCTTGCTGAAGGCCACCGGATCCACCAGCTCGCTCAGCGGCTGCACCAGTCGAGAAATCAGCTCGCGCCGCTGCTCGGGAGACAACGCCGCGATCTGCGCGTCGGTCAAAACACGGTCAGTCATCATGAGCGCTGAGCCGCCATGCGAGGCCTCCGGTCAGCGGCCGTCTTCGGTACAGCCTGCGTATCATTTGCACCGAACTCCATTGTCCAGCAAGCGAATTCCAGCGTAATGCCATCGGGGTCCTGGAAGTAGAACGACCGCACGTAGACCCCTGGATGCAGGGTCGCGGAAACCTGCGTCGGGCTCTCGTCGTGGTTGAGCACCGGGCCGACCCGTATACCTTTGTCCTTAAGCCGTTGCCGGTAGGCATCGAACTTCTCAGCAGGTACGTGAAACGCCAGATGATTCATCGTGCTCACCGCGCTGGTGATATCACCGATACCCGGGATGGCATCCGGCGACGAGATGCCGGACACCCGGTCCGGCGCGCCGGCGAACCAGAAGAACGCCACGCAGTCGCCGTTGCCGGCGTCGAAGAAAAAATGCTGGCCCTGACCTTCTGGCAGATCGAGCGACTTGATCAACGGCATGCCGAGGATGTTGCTGTAGAAATCCACGGTGCGCGCCATGTCCGAACACACCAGCGCGACATGATTGATCCCGCCGAGTTCGAATTCGCTGTTGGTGCTGTGTGGCTTGATCACCGTTCGGCTCCCCTCGCTCCCCGGCGGACCCAGAAGCCCAGCCCTGGCCAGGCCCCAAGTCTGAACCTAACATCAGATTCAGCTTTGCTCTAGGGATTCCCCGTGCACGAAACGCACGCCACGCAAGTGAGAAGGAGGCGCGGCATCTTCTGCAACTACTACGACTCCAAGGAGGCGATGGTCCGTCAGTGGGCCCTGCGCTTTCGCGACGAGGCCAACGAGCGGGCAGTCTCGGTGACCCGGCATGGCCTGTCCAACCGCGACCGTGCCTACCAGGCCGCCGCCGCCCACTGGCATACCTATCGCAATCGGCTCGCCGAGGTTATCGGCGTGTCTCAGTTGGCGATGATCAACGACGACTTCGCCCAGTGCTGGGCCGAGATGTGCGCTATCCCAATCTCTTTTACCCCCGAGGCGGCCAGGCGCACCCAAGCCGAGGGCTACGGCAGCGAGGAGCGCAGACAGTGACACCTTATGCCGGCGCGCCGGGGGTTATCCGCGAGTTCGTCGGGCTACCGTCGCCAACCGCTGGGCGCGCCGACGCCGGCGGGCACCCATGCCAGGGGCTGTACTACCGCGCGGCGGGAGGTAAGCCGAAGGTGGCAATGCTCGCCAGCCACTATCAAATCGACTTCTCCGAGCACTATCTCGCCGACTATATGGCCACCCGCGGCATCGGATTTCTTGGCTGGAACACCAGGTTCCGCGGTTTCGAAAGCACCTTTCTGCTCGACCACGCATTGGTCGACATCGGTGTCGGGGTGCGCTGGCTGCGTGAAGTTCAGAACGTGGAAACTGTTGTATTGCTCGGCAATTCAGGAGGAGGCTCGTTGATGGCCGCCTACCAGTCGCAGGCGGTCGACCCGAACGTCACTCCGCTGGAAGGTATGCGGCCGGCGGCCGGACTGACAGAGTTGCTCGCCGCCGACGGCTATGTCGCTACCGCCGCGCATCCTGGGCGCCCGGATGTATTGACCGCCTGGATGGATGCCGCCGTCGTCGACGAAGGCGACCCGGTCGCCACCGATCCCGACCTGGACCTGTACAACACACAAAACGGCCCGCCGTACACGCCGGAATTTGTCACCCGCTACCGGTTGGCGCAGACCGTGCGCAACCATACCATCACCAACTGGGCCGAGAGGGAGCTCAAACGCGTTCGCGCAGCTGGGTTTTCCGATCGGCCGTTTACCGTGATGCGCACCTGGGCCGACCCACGCATGGTGGATCCCAGCATCGAGCCGACCAAGCGTGCGCCCAACCGGTGCTACGCGGGCATCCCGGGGAAGGCAAACCGCTCCGCATATGGCATCGCCGCGGCCTGCACGCTGCACAACTGGCTGAGCATGTGGAGCCTGCGGGTGGCGCAAACCCGGGCCGAGCCACACCTGGCCCGTATCACCTGCCCGGCCTTGGTGATCAACGCCGAGGCAGATACCGGAGTCTTCCCGTCCGACGCCCAGCGCATCCACGATGCGCTGGCGAGCACCGACAAGACGCACTGCTCGATCGAGACCGACCACTACTTCACCACCCCAGGCGCGCGCAGCGAGCAGGCCGACACCATCGCTAACTGGATCAACGAGCGATGGCGGTGAGAGTTCTCGCCGAGCCGCTGGCTCATCCTCCGCGAGCAGTTCGGCAGACCGATCGGCCAGCTCCAGACCATCAAGCACAAATACGCAGAGATGATCGCCGACATCGAACGGGCCACCGCCGCAGTGTAGGACGCCGCCCACGCGATTGACGAAGCTAGCTAGAATGATTGAGACATAGTCTGTTCCGGGGTCGAGTTCGCCGCCGCTGTAGCGGCGGCGTTGGCGCCGGCGGTGGTCCAACTGCACGCGGAATTGCATTCAGATACACGGCGGCACATCGCAGGTGCAGCTCAACACCATCGCCGAACGGCTGCTGGGGCTGCCCCGCGACCCGTAACGGCGGCCGGCCGATTGGCGTGCAGCTGGCCTCCCTCAGGTGGTTGCACTACCAATCACTAGTGCCTTCCGTGGCCACCGTGCCACCCGGGCCCGCCGTGCCACCCGCCGTGCCACCCGGGCCCGCCGTGCCACCCGCCGTGCCATCCAGGCCCGCCGTGCCACCACGGCCCGCCGTGCCACCCGGGCCACCAAGGCCCCCACCAGTCGTCGGGATCCCACCAGTCGTCATCCATGGGGACGACACGGCCGAAATCCGCACGGTTGTTCAGATCGGCCCGGGACGCATCCGGTACGCCAGGCGCGCCGTTAGGCGAGTCGGCACCTGCGACGCTGGGCGTCGGGGCGGCCACCTCCACAGCCTGCGCCACTGGGGCAGCGCCGAAGAGCATCGCTCCGCTCAGCACGCCGACACCCACCGCACGAGCTGCGGCCTTACGGGCAGAAAACAGTGAGATCAACATTTGCTAGCTCCTTCCACGATCGTGAAGCCGATATGAAAGCCAGAGACTTAGCGTTAGGCACGTTTTATACGACATCTAGATAGTAGAAATCATTCTACTATCTATCCAGAAGACAGCTACTGTATGCACCTAATATTTTCCGTCCCCATGCCGTGCTTCAGTGCTCACCCAATTCGGCAGCAGACTAAATTCCACAAGTGCTGTATTCAGTAACTCAGTAGAAAGTGATATCTAGAGCTAGCATGGCATTTACTGATCCACTTAACTAAGTAAATACGGATTTTTACATTTAATGACTTTGACCCAAATAGTTGGATCATGATTGACCGAAGTCCCGCATTACTATCAGAGCGGTAGCAAAGCTCGATTAAGTGATGCCTGGGTCACATCCAGGCCGCCGCGGCTATCCTCTCGGCGATCAAAGGCGATCAGGCGCGACCGCCAGCCCCCGGGCCCCTGCACCTCAAGAATTCCGCAACGGTGATATCCAATCGAGGGACTTCATCAACGAAGCGCATACTGATACCCAGATCTACTGATTTGCACCCCAGAGGGGGTCGTCGCAATGAGTGCCGTACCCGGCCACAACGAACCCAGCGTCGGAGGGTTCCGCGCGCACCCGAGGGTCGCCACGCCACCCAGACCCGGAGAGACAGGACCGACCCAGCGCCTCACCGGTCTCGGACGAGAGACCGCTCAACCAACACGCGAGCAGCGAACACGACGAACTGTTGACCTCTCACTCGCGACACACCGAGCCCTCGACCTCTGGCAGCAACAAGCCGCCGACCGCCTCGGCGTCGCCCGCGTCACGGGACAAGAGGTCTTTACCGCACTGATCGAGCAACTCCTGACCGACCCCAAGCTCTCCGCCCAAGTCACGCGCACCATTCAGGCCCGCCGGTAACCGTAAGGGAGGCCCCGAGATTGCCGTTAACGAACCTCGAAATCGCGTAACTCGCGCTTGAGGACCTTACCGGTGGGGTTACGCGGTAGCTCGTCGAGAAAGATCACTTCCCGCGGCACCTTGTAGCGGGCCAGGTGGTCGCGGACATAGGTTTTGATTGCGTCCTCGTCAATGGTGGCGTCCTGCTTCTTGACAACGAAGGCGCGCAGTCGAGCGCCCCACTCCTTGTCGTCGACACCGATCGCGGTGGCCTCCACCACGTCGGGATGCCCGCTGATCAAATCCTCGACTTCGGCAGGAAACACGTTCTCGCCGCCGGAAACGATCATCTCATCGTCACGGCCACTGACGTACAGCAAGCCGTGCTCGTCGAAGTAGCCGACGTCGCCCGACGACAACAGGCCGTCAATGATCTGCTTGCCGCCGCCGCCGGTGTAGCCCTCGAATGGGAAGGCGTTCCCGACGAAAATCCGGCCGACCTGGCCGCGCGGCACTTCTTTGCCGCTGTCGTCAAGGATCTTGACCTTCACGCCCTTAACCACCGGACCAACTGTCGCCGAGTTGATTTGCAGGTCCTTAGGTCCCGCGATCGTGGCGAACGCGATCTCGGTCGAGCCGTACATGTTGTAGATGACGGGGCCGAGGTCGTCGAGCGCGCGGGTGGCCAGTTCGGCGCCCAACTGCGATCCGGATACGAACACCACCCGCAGGCTGGACAGATCGGGCTTGGTCTCCATTTTCTCGAGCGTGTCGAGGATCCGCGACAGCATGACCGGAACCACCACTATGGCTGTCGCCTGGTGCTTTTCGATGTCTTCGAGCGCTGTCGCGGGCTTGAACCGGCGCCGCAGCACCAGCGTGGAGCCCAGGAACATCGCCAGCGTGGCGTGCAGATAGCCCAGCGCGTGGAACATCGGCGCCGGCAGCGACGTCACCTCGTGGGCCCTGAACGGGACCTTCGACAAGACGCCGCCGAGCGGCGCCAGCGTCGCGGGGGTATTGCGGTTGGCTCCCTTAGGGGTGCCGGTCGTCCCGCTGGTCAGGATGATGATCGAGGCGCGCTTACGCACCTTCGGGGCGGGCGCGCTGCTGCTGCGGGCGATCAACTCCGCCAGTGTCTCGTCGGTACTGCCCGACGGCTCGGATTCGTCGGGGTTGACGCCGAGCGCCCGCAACTTGCCCAGCGACGGCTCGGCCAAGCTGACGGCCTTGGTGTATTCGTCGTCGTAGATGATCACCTTGGCGCCTTCGCGCTCGGACACCTCTTTGATTTGCGGGCCGGAGAATTCGCTGTTGAGCAAAATAATGCGGGCGCCTACCCGCGCACAGCCGTAGTTCGCGATGACAAACCAACGGTGGTTGCGTGCCAGGATGGCGATGCCGTCCCCGCCGCGGACACCCTTGGCAATCAGCCCGTTGGCCAACGCGTGGGCGGCCTTGTCGAGCTCCTTGTAGGTCAGTGTCCCGTCTTCGTCAATGAGCGCCGCGCGGTGCGGAGAGCGCCTAGCGTGCATCGCCGGCAGCATGGCGAGATCTCCCCACTTTCGCATATCAGCGGCCATCGCGGCGTAGGTCAACGGCAGCTCGAACCCGAGCGCGCCGGATTCGAAGATGCTGCGCAGGTAATGCGCCTCGGCGGCGCCGCGCTCAAGGTAGTGCTGAAGCTTGGTCACGGTCTGCCCAGGCAGGCCAGGGAGGTTAGGCATGAGCACACAATATGTGACGTAGCTAGACCAGTGGCGGCAAAAGAATCCGGAATTACCATGAACTGCCATGACCGGTCCGGTGTCTCTGGAAGTGGCCGGACATCAGGTTGCCATCACGCATCCGGACAAAATCATCTTCGACCGACGAGGCGACACGAAGCCCTACACCAAGCTTGACCTAGTGCGCTATTACCTGGCCGTCGCCGAAGGTGCGCTGCGCGGCGTGGCAGGTCGACCGATGATCCTGAAACGCTTCGTCAAAGGCATCTCCGAAGAGGCGGTTTTCCAGAAGCGTGCGCCCACGAACCGACCGCATTGGGTCGACGTTGCCGAACTGCGCTACGCGTCGGGTACTTCAGCTGCCGAGGCCGTCATCCATGACGCCGCCGGCCTGGCCTGGGTGGTCAACCTGGGATGCGTCGATCTCAACCCGCATCCGGTGCTGGCCGCAGACCTCGATCATCCCGACGAGCTGCGCATCGACCTGGATCCGATGCCCGGGGTCGCCTGGCAACGGATCATCGAGGTCGCGCTGGTGGCCCGGGAGGTGCTGGAGGACTACGGCCTGGTGGCGTGGCCGAAGACTTCCGGGTCGCGGGGATTTCACCTCTACGCCCGGATCGCCCCGCAGTGGCGGTTCGCCCAGGTACGGCTCGCGGCTCAGACCGTTGCTCGCGAGATCGAGCGGCGGGTACCTGATGCCGCCACCAGCCGGTGGTGGAAGGAAGAACGGCAGGGCGTGTTCGTCGACTTCAACCAGAACGCCAAAGACCGCACCGTCGCGTCGGCCTACTCGGTGCGCGCTACCCCAGACGCCCGGGTGTCGACGCCGCTGCATTGGGACGAGGTCGCCGGTTGCAAGCCCGAGGCGTTCACCATCGCCACCGTGCCCGATCGGTTCGCCGAAATCGGTGACCCGTGGGCAGGTATTAACGACACGATCGGGGGGCTTGACCGACTGCTGATGCTGGCCGAAGAAATGGGTCCCCCAGAGAAGGCGCCCAAAGCGTCTGGAAAAACTGCAGGCCCTGGCAGCGGCCGGCGCCAATCGTCGATGCCACTTATCGAGATAGCCCGCACCAAGACCAAGGACGAGGCAATGGCTGCGCTGGACGTCTGGCGTGACCGCTATCCCGCCGCGGTCGCCCGGTTGCAGCCGGCCGATGTCCTCGTCGACGGCATGCGCGGGCCGAGTTCGATCTGGTATCGGATCCGGATCAACCTGCAGCATGTGCCGATCGACCAGCGCCCACCTCAGGACGAGCTGATCGCCGATTACAGCCCGTGGCAGGACTACAAGCCGAAAACGTCGTGGAACCACGAAGCGGGACACCATGACTCGACCTAGTCGCGCTGTTTGTCGGTGCAGCTGTGAGCCCGCCACGCGATACTCTCACGCGATGCGAGACGGATGGGATCGGCGCGGGTTCCTGCAGCTCGCCGGGGCCGCAGGGCTGCTGGCCGCCGGCGGTTGCTCGTCACCCGAACGGCCGCCAGGGACCCCTGGCGGCGGAGCGGTGACAATCACCCACCTTTTCGGTCAAACCGTCATCAAAGAACCGCCCAAGCGAGTTGTGAGTGCCGGTTACACCGAGCAAGACGACCTGCTCGCAGTGGGGACGGTGCCCATCGCGGTAACCAACTGGTTCGGCGATCAGCCGTTCGCAGTGTGGCCGTGGGCCCAACCCAAACTCGGCGCAGCGCAACCCGTGGTGTTGAACCTGGATAACGGTATTCCGATCGACCAGATCGCTGGACTCAAGCCCGACCTAATCGTGGCGATCAATGCCGGCGTGGACGCCGACACGTATCAGAAGCTGTCGGCGATCGCCCCGACCGTCCCGCAGTCGGATGGCGACGCGTTCTTCGAGCCGTGGAAGGATCAGGCCACCGCGATCGGCCAAGCGGTGTTTGCGGCCGACCACATGAAGTCGCTGATCGAGGCCGTCGATAAGCGGTTCACCGACATTGCCCAGCAGAATCCGCGATGGCAGGGCAAGAAGGTGTTGTTGATGGAGGGCACCTTGTGGCATGGCACTGTGGTCGCAACCATCGCGGGCTGGCGGACCGACTTCCTCAATGAGATGGGTTTGGTCATCGCCGACAGCATCAAACCGTTCGGCGACGATCACCGCGCCGTCATCCCACGCGATCACATCAAAGCTGTGCTCGATTCCGCTGACGTGGTGATCTGGTTGACCGAGGGTCCGGATGACCAAAAGGCGCTGCTGGCCGACCCCGACGTGGCGGCATCGCAAGCGACCGCACAAAACCGCCACATTTTCACCACCAAGGACCAGGCCGGCGCGATCGCCTTTTCGTCGACGCTGAGCTACCCGCTGGTCGCCGACCAACTGCCGCCGCAAATCGGCAAGATCCTGGGTTAGACCCGGCTAGCTTACCTGTCTTTGAGCGTTTGCTAAGGCACCCCTGGCAGTGCTCCAAAATTCCCTCCCCATTCCCTCACTCCTACCCCGATTCCGGCGTTACCGTCGAAGAATGAGCGTGACGGGCTTGACCAGCGACCATGCGCAAGACATATCTCAGGGTTTGGTCGTGGCCGATAACGTTCTCGACTACGGCGATCAAGCGCTGATGCTGCAATGCGGTAACACCGCTGAGGTATTGGCGTGGGTGGCTGCGTTGCGTGCGGCGGCACTGCCCGGTGTGGTCGACATCGTCCCGGGCGCCCGCACCGTGCTGGTGAAGCTCGACGGACCCCGCGACCAAGGGGTCACCCGTCAGCGGCTACGCAAGCTGCGGGTCACCCCGGAGGCGACTGCGCCGGCCGGGCGCGGCGCCGATGTGGTGATCGACGTCGTCTACGACGGCCCGGACCTCGCCGCGGTTGCCAGCACTACCGGGCTGACAACCGCGCAGGTCATCACCGCCCATACCAGCACTCCGTGGCGAGTCGGATTCAACGGCTTCGCACCAGGTTTCGTATATCTGGTCAACGGCGATCCACGACTGCGGGTGCCACGCCGGCGCGATCCGCGGACCTCGGTGCCGTCCGGTTCGGTCGCCCTCGCCGACGAATTCAGCGCGATATATCCACGGCAGTCGCCCGGCGGCTGGCAACTCATCGGCCACACCGACGCGGTGCTGTGGGACACCAACCGGCCCAATCCCGCGCTGCTGACGCAGGGCATGTGGGTTCAGTTCCGCGCCGCGTAACGGGATCGGAGGGAGCCACCATGACGAACCCGGCAATCAGGCTGGAGATCCTGCGTACCGGCCCACTTGCCGTCGTTCAGGACCTCGGCCGGGCCGGGCTGGCCCACTTCGGCGTCGGTCGGTCCGGAACCGCCGACCGCCGCTCGCACAAGCTGGCCAACCGGTGGTCGCCAACCCCGACCACCGCGCCACCGTCGAAGTGACGTTCGGTGGTTTCTCGGTTCGAGTTTGCGGCGGCGACGTCGATGTCGCGGTGACGGGCGCCGACTCCAGCCCAAAGGCCAAACGGTATTATGTTCGGCACCAATAGCATTCAACGGACGTATCTAGCGGTGCGCGGCGGCATCTGCGTCACCCCGGTACTGGGTTCACGCAGCTACGACGTTTTGTCCGCAATCGAGCCGTCACCACTACAGGCCGGTGACGAGTTGCCGATCGGCGACCACACCGACCACTACCCCGAACTCGACCAAGCCCCCGTGGCCGCCATCACCGGACCGTCAGCTGCCCAGCGAAGGCACCACCCGAGGCGCAGGCGTGGTGATCGATGAGGACATCGACAAGCTCGCTCAGGTGCGGCCTGGCCAGCAGGTGCGCCTGCACTGGGCACGGCCCCGATCTTCGCCATCGGCGCGGCGGCGGTCAGCTCCTCGGGACTGGCCGTTCTCGTAGCACCAGCCCGGTAGCCAAGCCTGGTAAACAGGGACTGTGCACCCTCAGGTACATACCGCGCGCCTGGTTCATACCGCCGATCTCGACGGCGAGACACGCCACCGCATCCATCAGATGGTCACCGACGCCTTCGCCGGCAACTTCGACGAGACCGACTGGGAACACACCCTGGGCGGGATGCACGCCCTGATCTGGCGGCACGGCGCGATCATTGCGCACGCCGCGGTCGTTCAGCGGCGACTGCTCTACCGTGGCAACGCGCTGCGTTGCGGTTACCTCGAAGGTGTCGCGGTACGGGAGGACTGCCGGGGCCAAGGGCTGGTGCACGCGCTGCTGGACGCCGTCGAGCAGGTGATGCGCGGCGCCTATCAACTCGGGGCCTTGAGTTCCTCGGCCCGCGCCCGCAGCGTGTACATGTCGCGCGGTTGGTTGCCCTGGCGCGGCCCGACGTCGGTGCTGGCTCCCACCGGTGCGACCCGTACGCCCGATGACGACGGATCGGTGTTCGTCCTGCCGGTCGGCATCAACCTGGATACCTCCGCGGAGCTGATGTGCGATTGGCGCGCCGGCGACGTGTGGTGAGTCGCTACCCAGTGCCGACTCGGTACACCTGCCGATGATGGCGGTGCACGCCACGCGGATTGACTGAGACACGCACCGCAGCCTGCGTACCTCATCTGGTCCACACGCCGCTCACTGCGTCAGGACTACGGTGGTGAGCCGAAATTCACACACCGGGGTCACTGGCGGCAGCGCCCAGGCAACAAAGGATTTCTAGCGTGATCACGAGCAAAGGTCACGGTAGGAGCCGCGGGGAATGTCTATGGGCCGTTCACACCTGCTAACGAATTGGGATCCCGAAGACACTGTGGCCTGGGAGGCCGGCAACAAAAGCATCGCCCGTCGCAACCTGATCTGGTCGATCGCCGCCGAACATGTCGGGTTCTCGATCTGGTCCATCTGGTCGGTGATGGTGCTGTTCATGCCCACGTCCGTGTATGGCCTTTCGGCAGGCGATAAGTTCCTGCTAGGCGCCACCGCGACCCTAGTCGGAGGGTGCCTGCGATTCCCCTACACTTTTGCCACCGCAAGGTTCGGCGGGCGTAACTGGACCATATTCTCCGCGGTGATGCTGTTAATCCCCACCGTCGGCACACTGCTACTGCTAGCCAATCCCGGTCTGCCGCTGTGGCCGTACCTGGTGTGCGCGGCCTTTGCCGGCTTCGGTGGCGGCAACTTCGCCTCCTCCATGACGAACATCAACGCGTTTTTTCCGCAGCGACTCAAGGGCTGGGCGCTGGCGCTCAACGCCGGCGGTGGCAACCTCGGGGTGCCGGTGATCCAGCTGGTGGGCCTGTTGGTGATCGCGACGGTCGGCGACCAACAGCCCTACTGGGTGTGTGCGGTATATCTGGTGTTGCTGGCGGTCACCGGAATCGGCGCGGCGCGCTACATGGACAATCTGCAGCAGTACCGCATCGAGATGGGCACGCTGCGGGCGGTGCTCGCCGAGCCGCATACCTGGGTGATCGCGCTGCTCTACATCGGCACCTTCGGCTCATTCATCGGGTTCTCGTTCGCATTTGGCCAAGTGTTGCAGATCAACTTCATTGCCAGCGGTCAAGGCACGGCGCAGGCTTCGCTGCACGCGGCCCAAATCGCTTTTTTGGGGCCACTATTGGGTTCACTATCCCGCATCTACGGCGGCCGGCTCGCCGACCGCGTCGGAGGTGGGCGGGTCACCCTCGCCGCCTTCTGTTCGATGATTCTAGCCTCCGGAATGCTGGCCAGCACAAGCACTTTCGGCGATCATGCCGCCGGACCAGCTCCCGCCGCCGCGATGATCGGCTACGTCACCGGATTCGTCGCACTGTTCATTTTGTCTGGCGTCGGCAATGGTTCGGTATACAAGATGATTCCGTCGATTTTCGAAGCACGCAGCCGCTCGCTATCGGTGACTGAAGCCGAGCGGCGGCTGTGGTCACGTTCGATGTCTGGCGCACTGATTGGCCTTGCCGGCGCGATCGGCGCGATCGGCGGCGTCGGCGTCAATCTGGCTTTGCGGCAGTCCTACCTGAACAGTGGCACGGCGACATCGGCGTTCTGGGTGTTCATGTTGTTCTACGTGGCCGCGTCGGTGCTGACCTGGGCGATATATGTGCGCCGACCGCTGCCAGCCGCCGCGCATACCGGGTCAGAAACTACGTCGCCAGCGGCGTTGGCTTATGTATAGGGCCAGCATAGCTCGCTTGAATCCGCCCGGCGGGTCGTCGCAACCGTTTATGTGTCGCGCAGCGGCCTGATCTGATAAATCGACGATGAATTGGGACCCAAATTTAGTGGGGTGCTCGGTCCGCGGATATCGCTCCGCCCTACATTTTCTTTGGACTAGAAATCAACTTGGCACGTCGCGAGTCCTCCCTTAGGGGCGGCACCGCGACTGACTTGGACGCTGTATGTTCGGCGGCCGACCTCGGCCGACGGTGTCTCCGGCGTCGAAACCCCAGCTGAGCTTGCTCGTGGGTGATCACCGCCGCAGCACTGGGCAATGCGTCAGCAATTGCTCGGTAACGCGGCCGAAACCTCTTAGGAATACACAGGTCGTATGGGCCTGCCAGACTCAGCGCCGCTGACCGGCTACCGGATTGCGGTGACGTCGGCCAACCGCGCCGAAGAACTATGTGCGTTACTACGCCGCCATGGCGCAGCTGTCTGCAGTGCCCCGGCGATCAACATCATCGCCCTGCCCGACGATGATGAACTACACAGCAACACAACGGCTTTGATCGCCAAACCGCCCGACATCTTGGTGGCGCACACCGGTATCGGTTTTCGCGGCTGGGTTGCGGCAGCCGACGGCTGGGGCCTGGCAAACCAGCTGATTGCATCGCTGTCCAGCACCCGGATAGTGGCCCGTGGACCGAAGGCGACCGGAGCGTTACGCGCCGCGGGCCTACATGAGGAGTGGTCACCGAAATCCGAATCGTCGCGCGAGGTGTTGAAATACCTGCTCGAAGCCGGTGTATCCGCTAAGTGTGTCGCCATCCAGCTGCACGGCGCAGCGGCGGCTTGGGACCCATTTCCCGATTTTCTCGATGAGTTGCGCGCAGCGGGCGCCGACGTGGTGCCCATCCACGTATACCGATGGAAGCCAGCCCCAGTCGGCGGCGACTTCGACCAGCTGGTCAAATCAATTGCCCGACGGCAGTTCGACGCGGTTAGCTTTACCTCGGCACCCGCAGCAGCAGCGACGTTGGAACGCAGCCGCGAATTGGACATCGAGGATAAGCTGCTGCAAGCACTGCGCACCGATGTACACGCGATGTGCGTGGGCCCGGTCACCGCCCAGCCGTTGATCCGGATGGGTATCCCGACGTCATCGCCGGAGCGAATGCGGTTGGGAGCACTGGCTCGACACATCGCCCAGCAGTTACCGCCGCTGCGGTCGACCACCATCACTGCGGCCGGCCACGTGATCGAAATCCGCGGCGCCTGCGTGCTGGTAGACGGCTCGGTCAAGTCGCTGTCGGGGGCCGCGATGTCAACACTGCGAGCGCTGGCCCAACGCCCGGGCGATGTGGTCGCGCGCAGTGACTTGTTACGCGTACTGCCCGGACAGAGCAACGACCCGCACGCGGTCGACACAGCTATGCTTCGACTCCGAACAGCCTTGGGCGACAAGAACATTGTCACCACGGTGGTCAAACGTGGTTACCGGCTCGCGATCGACACCCCAACAGGTGTCCGATGAATCTCATTCTGGCGGCACACGGCACCCGCAAACCGGGTGGTGTTGCGATGATCGGAAAACTTGCGGCCCAGGTGAGCGCGCTGGTCGGCGGTACGGTGCAGGTGGCGTTTGTCGACGTATTGGGCCCCACACCAAGCGAGGTGCTTTCCGCGTTTTCGCCACCTACTCAGCCGACGGCCACCGACCGCCCCGCCATCGTGGTGCCGGCGTTTTTGTCCCGCGGATACCACGTCCGCACCGATCTGCCAGCTCATGTCACGGCCAGCGGACACCCGAACGTCAGCGTTACCCCGGCTTTGGGGCCGAGCAGCGAGATCGCGCGACTGGTAGCCGACCAACTGATGAAATCCGGTTGGCACCATGGTGATTCGGTGATTCTTGCGGCGGCTGGCACATCCGATCATAGAGCCCGCGCCGACCTGCGGACCAGCGCTGCGCTGCTGTCTGCGTCGATCCGATCGCCGGTGGCCTTGGCATTTGCCGCCACCGGAGGTCCACAGGTAGACAAGGCCGTAGCAAAGGCACGGGCGAAAGCTCGCCGCCATGGTTCGGGCCGCGTCGCGGTCGCCTCCTATTTGCTGGCCGACGGGCTGTTTCAAGAACACCTCCGCGCCTGTGGCGCCGATCTGGTCAGCCAGCCGCTGGGCACCCATCCAGGGCTAGCGCAACTAATTGCGAGCAGGTTCCACCGAGCCTCTTCCCCGGCGGATACGCTCCGAGCCGCTGCATTCCATGTCAGTTGACATGCTCGTCGACGCCATCGGTCCAACGATGCAGCGCTACCTTGTCGGTGATATCGGCTAGCTGGCTAGGCGGCGACCCGGGCGACCTGGATATGGCCTTCGGGCGTGACGCGCGCCGGGTAGACCGGCACGGAAAACCGTGGATCGTCCAGGCAACTACCGTCGTCAAGCGCGAATGCCTGCTTCAGAATCGGCGATTGGACCGTCGCGCGACCCCCGCGGTCGCCGACGATCCCGCGTGAGATCACCGCTGCCCCAGAAAACGGGTCGACGTTGCCGATTGCATGCACCGACCCGTCGTCCAGCCGGAACAACGCCGCCTGGGTGCCGTCATCAAGCAGCACACCGACACCACGGCCAGGAATGAGGTGGTCATATGCACAGGCGGTCGTCCACACCTGTATATCGTCAATAAGCGTCACAGTTCCTCCTGATTTCATTCGCGACCCGTTGGAACACTCGGCATGCCAATGGGCACAGGAACTTTGCGCCCGGCGCGCTCAGTGAATGCCACGGTCGTGTCAACGGCATCTGGAGCGTTGACGAAGGAGACGAACCGCGACAGCTTGTCTGGATCCTGCAGCACGCCCTTCCATTCGCACTTGTAGTTCTGCACATGGCGCTCCATCGCGGCCTCGAATTCCTCGGCGAGGCCCAGCGCGTCGTCGCACACAACCTCGCGCACGTGATCCAGCCCGCCCTGCAGCGATTCGATCCATGGGGCGGTGCGTTGCAGTCGGTCGGCGGTTCGGATGTAGTACATCAGGAACCGGTCGATGTAGCGGATCAGCGTTTCGGTGTCCAAATCACTGGCCAGCAGCTGAGCGTGCTTAGGCGTCATACCACCGTTGCCGCCTACGTAAAGGTTCCAGCCCTTCTCAGTGGCGATGACGCCCACGTCCTTGCTGCGGGCCTCGGCACACTCCCGCGCGCAACCCGAGACGCCCAGCTTAATCTTGTGCGGGGCCCGTAAACCCCGGTAGCGCAATTCCAGGTCGATGGCCAGCTGCACCGAATCCTGCTGACCATAGCGGCACCAGTCGCTGCCCACGCAGCTCTTCACCGTACGCACCGCCTTGCCGTAGGCGTGGCCGGATTCCATGCCACCGTCCACCAGCCGCTTCCAAATCTGCGGCAGCTGGTCCACGCGGGCTCCGAGCAGGTCGATCCGCTGGCCGCCAGTGATTTTGGTGTAGAGCCCGAAGTCTTGCGCGATCTGCCCAATCAAAATCAGATGCTCCGGCTTGATGTCACCGCCGGGGACCCGCGGCACCACGGAGTAACTGCCGTTGCGCTGAATGTTGGCCAGGAAGTGGTCGTTGGAGTCCTGGAGTGACGCTTGTTCGCCGTCGAGAATGTGGTCCGACCCGGTCGAAGCCAGGATGGAGGCGACCACGGGTTTGCAGATGTCGCAACCCTTTCCGCGGCCGAAGCGCGCCAGCAGGCCGGAGAAGGTGCGGATTTTGGTGGCACTGATTATTTCAAAGAGTTCAGCTCGCGATTGACTGAAGTGCTCGCACAGCGCCTTAGACTGTTCCACGCCCTCGGCTTCCAGCAGCTGCTTGAGCAGCGGCACGCACGACCCACAGGACGTCCCGGCCGCCGTGCACGCCTTGAGCGCGGGAACATCGGCGCAGCCGTCGGCAATCGCGCACTTCAGCTCCCCCTTGGTGACGTTGTTGCACGAGCAGATCTGCGCCGAATCCGGCAGCGCCCCAACCCCCAGCGCCGGAGCGCCTCCAGTCGACTGGGCCGGCGCGATCAGGGCGAGCGGGTCCCCGGGCAGTTCGCTGCCGACCATGGGCCGCAACACCCCGTACGACGAAGCGTCGCCGACCAGTACCCCACCGAGCAGGGTCTTGGCGTCGTCGGAGAGCACCAGTTTGGCGTATGTCCGGTTGACCGCGTCATTGATGACAACTTCGAGACAGTTCTCGGTCGCACCCATCGCGTCACCGAAGCTGGCCACGTCGACACCCAGCAGTTTGAGCTTTGTCGATAAGTCCGCATCTGGAAACTCCGCAGTCCCGTCCAGCAGCCGGTCCGCTACCACCTCGGCGGAGGTGTAACCGGGCCCAACCAGGCCATAACACCGGCCCTCGATCGCGGCGACCTCGCCGACGGCGTAGATGTCCGGATCGCTTGTCCGGCAGGATGAGTCAGTGAGCACGCCGCCGCGACCAGCGATCGTCAACCCCGCCGCTGCCGCCAGCTCGTCGCGCGGCCGAATCCCGGCGGCGAAGATCACCAGGCCGGCATCGATGAGCACACCGTCGGTCAGGCGCACCCGCAGCGACCTGAGGCCGTCCGAATGTTCAACGGATTCAATCGATTCGGTACCCATTCCGACATGCACGGCGATCCCAAGATCGGTGATCATCCGAGCCAGCAACGCACCACCAGCCTCGTCGATCTGTTGGGCCATCAATCGCGGCATCATCTCGATGACGTGCGTCTGCAACCCAAACTGACGCAGCGCGTTTGCGGCCTCGAGCCCCAGCAGGCCGCCACCGATGACGACTCCCGCGCCTGCGTGTCCGGCCTCTAGCGTGCACTGGGCGCCCGCGCGAATGGCGTCAAGATCGTCAAGTGTGCGGTAAACGTGACACTCGGGCAGATCGTGGCCGGGCACCGGCGGAACGAAAGCGTATGACCCGGTCGCCAGCACCAGTGCGTCGTAACTATGCCGCTCGCCGTCGACGGTGACCACCGATTTTGTCGTGCGGTCGATTTCAGCGACGCGTGTGTTGAGCAGCAACCGAACCCGATCGTCACCGGCGTAGTCGTTGCCAGGCAACGCCAACAGGCCGCGATCCCAGCTATCGGTGTAGGAGGTCAGGCCAACGCGGTCGTACGCCGCATCGGCCTCCTCCGCCAGGACGGTGATTCGCCAGCACCCGCCTGACTCACTAGCACTGTCGCGGGCACGGAGCGCTTCCACCAGCCGGTGGCCCACCATGCCATGCCCGACCACGATGAGGTGGCGGGCCGCATCGTGCCGGCGCGGCATACCGGCTGGAGCCATGACCTTGAGGGTAAGAGGGCGAAATTAACTCAAAATCGCGAAATGTTTCGCCCGTATGACAGCGTCCTCACACGCCACAGCGGCGGGTGTGACACCGTTCGCTGCCGGCGAACGCTCAGATGGAACTTAAGCGTGGTCGACTCATGTTTGTACAAATAGCCGGCCGGCAAGGCATCGGTTACAGCTAATTCACAACTAAGCGTAAGGAGATGTCGATGAGCAACCTCGCACTGTGGTCGCGACCGGCCTGGGACACCGAACGATGGCTGCGCGACTTTTTCGGCCCTGCCGCCACGGTGGACTGGTTCAAGCCCGTGACCAGTGGCGTAAACCCGGCCTTCAATCCGGCAGCTGAGATCGTCAAGGATGGCGACGACGCAGTGGTTCGCCTCGAACTGCCGGGTGTTGACGTGGACGAAGACGTCAACGTAGAGGTCGACCGTGACCGCCTGGTTATTCACGGCGAACACCGCGATGAGCACACCGGGGACGTGGCAGGAAGCGCCGGCCGCACCCTGCGTGAGATCCGCTACGGATCGTTCCGCCGGTCGTTCCAGCTCCCCGCGCACGTCACCAGCGAGGCCATCGCGGCTTCGTATGCTGCCGGTGTATTGACGGTGCGGGTCACCGGTGCCTTTAGGGACCCGGCCGCAGGCCAGGCGCAGCGCATCGCCATCACGAAGTAACTTCGCGGGGCGCTATGACGGTGAATCCGGCGGGGCCGCAAGCTCCGCCGGATTCACCGAATCGGCCACCGGATGACTACCCACGGTGAAAACGGCAAACCCAGCGTCCGTTCCAGCAGCGCTCTCGCCCGCTCAGCGGGCGTGGTCTGACCCGACGAAATTCGCGTTGGTTCTACTTCCTCAGTCGCGCGACGTGGCCTGGCTCACATCAGGCCCGCGCTGTGGATAGTATCGGAGGCATACTGTGATCCATAACACCGTCTGCCGAGGAGATCCGCTTGTCCGCCACTACTGAACTCGCCGAACTTCACGACCTCATCGGCAGAATGCGGCGGTCCGTAGCCTCGCTGAAGGCGCGCTACGGCGACAGCCCCGCGATGCGTCGCATCGCCATCGATGCTGATCGAATCCTCAGTGACGTCGAATTGCTCGATACCGACATCTCCGAATTAGATCTGGCGCGCGCCACCGTCCAGCAGTCGGGTGAGAAGATCGCCATTCCCGACACCCAATACGACAGCGACTTCTGGCGTGATGTTGACGACGAAGGCGTCGGGGGCTACAGCAGGTCCTGACAACCAAGCCCCCCGAATATCAGGGAGCGCTCTCTGTGTACCCTTCGACCAGGTACCACGGGAAGAGGATCCCAGTAGATGAGCGCACCCACGGCGAACCGTCCTGCTACCGGCGTTTTCTCAGCTGCCCGGGCCCAAATACCACAACGAACGCTCCGCACTGACCGATGGTGGTTGCCGCCGCTGATAACCAACATCGGTTTTTCAGCGTTCATTCTTTATGCCACCATCCGAGCGTTCTGGGGTAGCAACTATTGGGTAGCTGAATACCACTATCTGACGCCGTTCTATTCACCGTGCATCAGCGCGTCCTGCGAGCCCGGCACCAGCCATCTCGGCGTCTGGTTGGGTCATTTCCCATGGTGGATTCCGTTGGGAATGCTGGCATTACCGTTCCTGCTTGCGTTTCGACTTACCTGCTACTACTACCGCAAGGCCTACTACCGGTCGGTGTGGCAGTCGCCGACCAGCTGCGCAGTGCCCGAACCGCGCGCCCACTACACCGGCGAAACCCGGCTTCCACTGATCATCCAGAACAGCCACCGCTATTTCTTCTACGTGGCGCTAGTGGTCTCAGTGATCAATACATACGACGCGATTGTGGCGTTCCACTCGCCCTCCGGCTTCGGCTTCGGCATGGGCAACGTCATTTTGGTGGTCAATGTGCTTTTGCTGTGGTGCTACACCATTTCGTGCCATTCGTGCCGGC
Organism: Mycobacterium haemophilum DSM 44634; assembly: GCF_000340435.2. NCBI lineage: Bacteria > Bacillati > Actinomycetota > Actinomycetes > Mycobacteriales > Mycobacteriaceae > Mycobacterium > Mycobacterium haemophilum. The sequence goes on along the minus strand of NZ_CP011883.2, from coordinate 335,648 downwards.
ACGCCACTGGCGGTCGGCTCAAGCATTTCTCCAAACACCCAGTGCGGTACTGGATCTGGACGCAGGTCAGCAAGTTGAACACCCGGCACATGCAATTCGCATGGATCACATTGGGCACGCTGGCGCTGACCGACTTCTACATCATGCTAGTGGCCAGCGGCGCCATCACAGACATCAGATTTGTTGGCTGAGAAGCCATTACAGAAATACCAGCAAAGGGCTGAGCGAGGTTTTATGGTTGAGGTCGAACACCACTCCTACGACGTAGTGGTGATCGGTGCCGGCGGCGCCGGACTACGTGCGGTCATCGAGGCGCGGGAACGGGGCATGCGGGTCGCGGTGGTGTGTAAATCCCTGTTCGGCAAGGCCCACACGGTCATGGCCGAGGGCGGTTGCGCGGCCGCCATGGGCAATACCAATCCGAAGGACAACTGGCAGACCCACTTCGGCGACACGATGCGCGGCGGGAAGTTTCTCAACAATTGGCGGATGGCCGAATTGCACGCCAAGGAGGCGCCGGACCGCGTTTGGGAACTAGAGACCTACGGCGCGTTGTTCGACCGCACCAAAGATGGCCGGATCAGTCAACGCAACTTTGGCGGGCATACCTACCCGCGGCTGGCGCACGTCGGCGACCGCACCGGCCTGGAGTTGATCCGCACCATGCAGCAGAAGATCGTCTCGCTGCAGCAGGAGGATTACGCCGAACTCGGCGACTACGAGGCCCGGATCAAAGTGTTCGCCGAATGCACGATCACCGAGCTGATTAAAGACCAGGAGCGGATCGCCGGCGCGTTCGGCTACTGGCGCGAAAGCGGTCGGTTCGTCGTGTTCGAGGCGCCCGCGATGGTGCTGGCCACCGGTGGCATCGGCAAGTCATTCAAGGTGACCTCGAATTCCTGGGAGTACACCGGTGACGGGCACGCCTTGGCGCTGCGAGCCGGTGCATCGCTAATCAACATGGAGTTCGTCCAGTTTCACCCGACGGGCATGGTGTGGCCCCCCAGCGTGAAGGGAATCCTGGTCACCGAAGGTGTTCGCGGCGACGGCGGAGTCCTGAAGAACTCAGACGGCAAGCGGTTCATGTTCGACTACATCCCGTCGGTGTTCAAAGGCCAATACGCCGAGACCGAAACCGAGGCCGACCAATGGCTCAAGGACAACGACTCCGCCCGTCGCACCCCGGACCTGCTGCCACGCGATGAGGTTGCCCGCGCGATCAACTCCGAGGTCAAAGCCGGCCGGGGCACGCCGCACGGCGGGGTTTACCTCGACATCGCGTCCCGTTTGACGCCTGCGGACATCAAGCGCCGGTTGCCGTCGATGTATCACCAGTTCATGGAGCTCGCCGAGGTCGACATCACCACGCAGCCAATGGAAGTCGGGCCCACCTGTCACTACGTCATGGGCGGTATCGAAGTCGACGCGGATACCGGTGCGGCGACGGTCCCCGGGCTGTTCGCCGCTGGCGAATGTTCCGGCGGCATGCACGGCTCCAACCGTCTGGGCGGCAATTCGCTGTCAGATCTGCTGGTCTTCGGGCGACGGGCCGGCCTGGGAGCCGCCGATTACGTGCGGTCGCTGAGCAGCCGTCCGACCGTCTCACCTGAGGCTGTCGACACTGCGGCCAAGCAGGCGCTAAAACCCTTCGAGGGACCGAAAGACGGCTCGGCACCGGAAAATCCGTACGCGCTGCACATGGACTTGCAGTATTTGATGAACGACTTGGTCGGCATCATCCGTAACCAGGAGGAGATATCACGGGCGCTGACCTTGTTGACTGAGCTGTGGACTCGTTACCAGAACGTGCTTGTGGAAGGACATCGCCAATACAACCCGGGCTGGAATCTGGCCATCGATTTGCGCAACATGCTGCTGGTCAGCGAGTGCGTGGCGAAGGCCGCGCTGGAACGCACCGAAAGCCGCGGCGGCCACACCCGCGACGACCACCCCGGCATGGACCCCGCTTGGCGCAAGACCTTGCTGGTATGCCGGGCAACTCAAAACATCAACGGCGGGGCCGACGGTTCGCACGTCAGCATCACCCGCGAACCTCAGGTACCCATGCGGCCCGACTTGCTGGAGCTCTTCGAGATCTCGGAGTTGGCAAAGTACTACACCGATGAAGAGCTGACCGAGCACCCAGGATGGAGCGGCTAAATGACCTATAACGCGAGGATGCGGGTGTGGCGCGGCGACGAACTCGGTGGCGCACTCCGCGACTTCACCGTCGAGGTCAACGAGGGCGAGGTAGTGCTTGACATCATTCTCCGGCTGCAACAGACGCAGGCGCCCGACCTCGCGGTGCGCTGGAACTGCAAGGCCGGCAAGTGCGGATCCTGCTCGGCGGAGATCAACGGCAGACCAGGGCTGATGTGTATGACTCGGATGTCGATATTCGGCGAACACGACGTCATCACCGTCACCCCAATGCGAACATTCCCGGTGATTCGCGATCTGGTCACCGACGTGTCGTTCAATTACCAGAAAGCGCGAGAGATCCCGTCGTTCGCGCCACCGAAGGAACTGCAGCCCGGTGAATACCGAATGGCGCAAGTTGACGTCCAACGCTCGCAGGAGTTCCGCAAGTGCATCGAATGCTTCCTGTGCCAAAACGTCTGCCACGTGGTACGCGATCACGAGGAAAACAAGCAGGCGTTCGCCGGGCCGCGGTTCTTGATGCGGATCGCCGAGCTGGAGATGCATCCGCTGGACACGCGAGACCGACGTCAACAGGCGCAGGAAGAGCACGGCCTGGGTTACTGCAACATCACCAAGTGCTGCACCGAGGTCTGCCCAGAAAACATCAAGATCACCGATAACGCATTGATCCCGATGAAAGAGCGGGTCGCCGACCGCAAGTACGATCCTGTGGTGTGGCTGGGTAGCAAGTTGTTCCGCCGGTAGGCGCCGGCAGGGAACCGACTTCAGACGCCGAGCCGACGGAACATGCTGCGGTGGAACACAATGGGCGCCACGTCGGGATCCACGGTGACCTGGTTGACCCGCAGCACCACAATGGTGTGGTCGCCAGCCGGAATCAGCTGCTCGATCGCACTCTCTAGCCATAGGCTGGTGCCCTTGATGAAGACCGCACCGGCGTCGTTGGACACCGTCTCCAAACCGGCGAACCTGTCCCCGGTCTTGGCGGCCAGCGTGCGCGCCGCCTCGTCGTGAGCCTCGCCCAACACACTGATGCCCAGCATCGGTACGCCTTTGAGCTTGGGCCATGTTGTCGAAATGTTCTGCACGCAAAAGGACACCAGCGGCGGCTCTAAAGACACAGGAACAAAGGTGCTGGCCGCCAGGCCTTCCCGAACCCCGTCGACCTCAGCCGCGATAGCCACCACCCCGGACGGGAAGTGGCCGAAGGCCTCACGAAGTGAGGACGGTGTCAGGTTGTTCATTTCTCGCATTCGACCATACCCGGCGAATACCCGTGCGCGGCGGCCACATCCGGGTGGGCCCGCAATCTGCTCTTCCAAGCGTTGCGCCCGTAGACCGAGAAAATCGGGTCTGACGGATCATCTCTTTCGTCCACGAGTGCCCCGAGTTCTTCAGGCAGCGACAGCATCGGGATCTGCGCGTCCAATCGAGGATTGAAAAAGTACGGCACCGAAATCCGGTCGGCCGCCGGGCCATACAGATTCACCCGGTGCTCCGTGGCACGAAAGTAGCCGCCCGTCGCCACCTCGAGCAGCTCGCCTATGTTGACGACGAACGCCCCATCCAGTGGCTCAACGTCGATCCAGTCGCTGTTCTCGGCGCGATCCCCACCATGGCCGCAGTAGCGACGCACTTGCAGGCCTTGGCTACCAGGCTCGGCCAGAAGCAGGGTGAGCACGCCAGCATCCCGGTGCGCACCCACACCCTGGGCGGTGGCCGCGCGTGCGGGATACCGGATCATCTTGATGAGCGTGGCGGGTGTTCCAGCGAAGGCTGGGTCGAACATGTCAGGTGGGCTGCCCAGCGATGCCGCCCAATGTCCCAGCAATGTACGGGCCACACCGGACAGCGCGGTGTCCCATTCACCGATGATCCCGGGCAACTCGGGCAACGCAGCCGGCCATTGATTGGGGCCCTGCAGCCATAGGTAGTCCGGCTTGCCGAGCCCACCGATCGGCGGAAGCTCCGGCCCGATATCGATCTGCTCGCGCCAGTCCACCTCGCCACCAGTCAGCTCGCCACCCAGCCGCGTGTAGCCGCGGAAATGTGGACTGCGCACCATCGCAATAGCATCTTTGTCGGCTTGCGGCAGTTCGAAAAGCCGGTGCGCCACCTCGAGCACGCTGCCCACCAGCACGTCGGGCACATGATGGCCGGTCAGGTAGCAGAAGCCCACCCCGTGGGCCGCCTCGCGGAGGCTGATGCGCAACGGGCCGGAGTTGGCCCGCAAATCCACCACCGGCAGTGCCGTGATGTTGCGCACACTGATCATTGTGTACATCATCGTCGCAGCTGACAGGCGCTGCCAGTGCCACAGAACGGTCCTAGCCAACCAGTTGGTGGGTTGACCGGTGCAATGTCGCTCACACCGACTTGCGTTGAACTATTTAACCGATATATTTTATCGGTGTTACTGGTGGGTAACTTAATCCGAAGTACCCAACCTCTTGGTGGTTTTCTCGACGAGGAGGACCGTAGTGAGCCACTACAAAAGCAACGTCCGCGACCAGGTTTTTAACCTCTTTGAGGTGCTGGGCGTTGACAAGGCTTTCGGTGCAGGCCAGTTCAGCGATCTGGACACCGACACCGCCCACGAAATGCTGACCGAGGTCAGCCGTCTAGCCGAGGGACCCGTCGCCGCGTCGTTCGCCGATGGTGACCGCAACCCGCCGGTATTCCACCCCGAAACTCACTCGGTCACCCTGCCGGAGTCGTTCAAGAAGTCCTGCAGGGCGGTGGCTGAGGCCGGTTGGAACAAGGCTGGCATCGACGAAGCGCTCGGTGGCATGCCGATGCCCAAAGCCCTGGTATGGGCGCTGCACGAGCATCTCCTGGGCGCTAACCCAGCGGTGTGGATGTATGCCGGTGGCGCCGGCTTCGCCAACATCCTCTACCACCTCGGTACCGAGGAGCAGAAGAAGTGGGCGGTGTTGGCCGCCGAGCGCAACTGGGGTTCGACCATGGTGCTCACCGAGCCGGATGCCGGCTCCGATGTGGGCGCCGGCCGGACCAAGGCCGTTCAGCAGGAGGACGGTTCCTGGCACATTGATGGGGTCAAGCGGTTCATCACCTCGGGTGACTCCGACGACCTATTCGAGAACATCTTCCACCTTGTGCTGGCCCGCCCCGAGGGCGCTGGACCCGGCACCAAGGGCCTGTCACTGTTCTTCGTGCCCAAGTTCCTGTTCGACTTCGAGACCGGCGAGCTCGGCGAGCGTAACGGCGTGTTCGTCACCAACGTCGAGCACAAGATGGGCCTGAAGGTCTCGGCCACCTGTGAGCTGTCCCTGGGCCAGCACGGCGTGCCCGCTAAAGGCTGGCTGGTCGGCGAGGTACACGATGGCATCGCACAGATGTTTGAGGTCATCGAGCAGGCGCGCATGATGGTCGGCACCAAGGCGATCGCCACCCTGTCGACCGGCTACCTGAACGCGCTGGAATACGCGAAGTCCCGCGTGCAGGGCGCCGACCTGACCCAGATGACCGACAAGACCGCGCCGCGGGTGACCATCACGCATCACCCTGACGTGCGCCGGTCGCTGATGACCCAGAAGGCCTACGCCGAGGGTCTGCGAGCGCTGTACCTCTACACCGCCACGTTCCAGGACGCGGCGGTCGCCGAGGCGGTGCACGGCGTGGACGCCAAGCTGGCGGTCAAGATCAACGACCTGATGCTGCCGGTAGTCAAAGGCGTGGGCTCCGAGCAGGCTTACGCGAAGCTCACCGAGAGCCTGCAGACCCTCGGCGGGTCCGGCTTCCTGCAGGACTACCCGATTGAGCAGTACATCCGCGACGCGAAGATCGACTCGCTGTACGAAGGCACCACCGCCATCCAGGCGCAGGACTTCTTCTTCCGCAAGATCGTCCGCGACAAGGGTGTGGCGCTGGCCTACGTGTCGGGCCAGATCCAGCAGTTCGTCGACAGCGAGACCGGTAACGGCCGGCTGAAAAGCGAGCGCGAGCTGCTGGCCAAGGCCCTCGCCGACGTCCAGGGGATGGCAGCCACGCTAACCGGCTATCTGATGGCGGCGCAGCAGGACGTCACCAGCTTGTACAAGGTGGGTCTAGGGTCGGTGCGCTTCCTGATGAGCGTCGGTGACCTGATCATCGGCTGGTTGCTGCAGCGCCAGGCCGCGGTTGCCGTGGCCGCGCTCGACGCCGGCGCCACCGGCGCTGAGCGGTCCTTCTACGAGGGCAAGGTCGTGGTGTCGTCGTTCTTCGCGAAGAACTTTTTACCGCTGTTGACCAGCACTCGCGAGGTGCTCGAAGCGCTGGACAACGACATCATGGAGCTTGACGAAGCCGCCTTCTAGCCAACGGCAAGGCCGCCGCCGGATCCCCTCACTCCAACGGCGGCCCCTTTTCGTACGCCCGTCTTGCGTCCACTGACCGGCGATCGACCCAAGGATGCCCCGCATTGCTGTCGGGGTCGGGGGTTCAGACCACAACACGGGGTCATCCGAACCACCGGATACCCGTCTAGCGGAATCACTAACCGCGCCGCACAAATTTCTGTCGACCAGCCGCCGTCTCGCTTCGGGGTTGCCGCGCTCGCGATCGCCGCTAGGCCTCCAGAATCGCGGCCACACCCTGGCCGCCGGCAGCACAGATCGAAATCAAAGCCCGGACGGGCTTGCCCGCCGCGCTGCCCTTCTGTCCCGCCTTCTGCTCGGCAAGTTGCTTGGCTGTCTGCGCGAGGATACGCCCACCGGTAGCCGCGAAGGGGTGGCCGGCAGCCAATGACGAACCGTTGACATTGAGTTTGGACCGATCGATCGACCCAAGCGCGGCATCGAGGCCCAGCCGCCCCTTGCAGTACTCCTCGGACTCCCACGCCTGCAGATGCGCCAGCACCACCGAAGCAAACGCCTCGTGGATTTCGTAGCAGTCGAAATCCTGCAAGCTCAGCCCGTTGCGGGCCAACAGCCGCGGCACCGCGTAAGTCGGCGCCATCAGCAAGCCGTCATTTCCGTTGACATAGTCAACCGAGGCGGTCTCGGCATCTACCAGGTAGGCAAGCGGGGTCAATGAACGTGCGGCAGCCCATTGCTCGGTGGCGAGCAACGCAACCGAGGCGCCGTCGGTCAGCGGAGTGGAATTGCCCGCCGTCATCGTCGCGTCACCAGCCTTGACTCCAAAAACCGGGCGCAATGTGGCCAACTTCTCCACCTGAGAGTTGGGCCGCAGATTGTCATCGCGGTAGAGCCCCAGAAACGGCGTGACCAGGTCGTCGAAGAAGCCCCGGTCGTAGGCGTCGGCCATATTGCGATGGCTAGCGGCAGCCAGCTCGTCTTGGTCGACCCGCTTGATCCCCATTTCCTTGGCGGTGATGGCGGCGTGTTCTCCCATCGACAGCCCAGTGCGGGGCTCGCTGTTGGCGGGGATCTCGACCCCGATGCTGGCAGGCAGCGTGCCCACCAGCTTCAGCCGTTGCACATTGGATTTGGATCGGCGCAACTTCAGCAGGTTGCGGCGCAGGTTGTCACCCAGTCCGATCGGTGCGTCCGAAGTGGTGTCCACCCCGCCGGCAGCGGCCACCTCATAGCGGCCGGCGGCGATGCCATCGGCTGCGGCGATCGCCGCCTGAAGACCGGTTCCGCAGGCCTGCTGCAGGTCGAACGCAGGCGTGTATGGCGACAGCTGCGACCCCAGCACGCATTCGCGCATCAGGTTGAAGTCGCGGCTGTGTTTGAGCACGGCCCCGCCGATCACCATGCCCAATCGCTGGCCGGCAAGCCCGAATCGGTCCACCAGGCCACCCAGAGCCGCGGTGAACATGTCCTGGTTGGACGCCTCGGCGTAGGCGCCATCTGATCTCGCGAACGGGATGCGATTGCCACCCAACACGGCGACCCTTTGCTTAGCGGGCGCGGTCCTCTGAGTGGTCTTGTTTGTTGCCGCAGAACTTGCAGGGGCCACTTGTAATCTCCGTGTGTCGCCGGGCGTATCTAGTTGGGGGATCAGCTATTGGGGGCCATACTACCCACTGTTCTTACTCTCAAGTAAGTTTGTTTTCCTCGATACGGTTGCCTCATATGGCACACCCGACACGGAAGGCAGCTCAGTGGCCCCCAAGCGCTCATCCGATCTGTTCTCACAGATCGTCAGCTCCGGTCCCGGATCGTTTGTGGCGAAACAACTTGGCGTTCCGCAGCCCGAAGCACTTCGCCGCTACCGGCCTGGCGATGCACCGCTATCCGGATCCCTGCTGATCGGCGGTGACGGCAGGGTGGTCGAGCAGTTGCGTGCGGCGCTCGAGAAGGACTATGACCTGGTAGGCAACAACCTGGGCGGTCGCTGGGCCGATTCATTCGGCGGGCTCGTCTTCGACGCGACCGGCATTACGGCGCCGGCCGGGCTCAAGGGATTGCACGACTTTTTCACTCCGCTGCTGCGCAACCTTGGCCGCTGCGCGCGCGTCGTGGTCATCGGCACCACGCCCGACGCCGCCGCAAGCACCGACGAACGGATCGCGCAGCGCGCGCTGGAGGGTTTCACCCGCTCGCTGGGCAAGGAACTACGCCGCGGCGCCACGGTGGCGCTGGTGTATCTGTCGCCGGAGGCCAAACCAGCCGCCACGGGCCTGGAGTCCACCATGCGGTTCATCCTGTCGGCCAAGTCGGCCTACGTCGACGGCCAGGTTTTCTATGTCGGGGCGGCCGACTCCACCCCACCGGCCGATTGGGATCGGCCGCTGGATGGCAAGATCGCCATCGTGACCGGCGCCGCACGCGGTATCGGCGCGACCATCGCCGAGGTGTTCGCCAGGGATGGCGCCCGGGTTGTCGCGATCGACGTGCAGTCCGCAGCCGAGGCACTGGCCGAAACCGCTAGCCGTGTCGGTGGTACCGCGTTGTCGCTCGATGTCACCGCGGATGATGCCGTCGACAAGATCACCGAGCACCTGCGCGACCATCACGGCGGACACGCCGACATCTTGGTCAACAACGCTGGTATCACCCGCGACAAACTGTTGGCCAACATGGACGATGCTCGATGGGATGCCGTTCTTGCCGTCAATCTACTTGCCCCGCAACGGCTTACCGAAGGACTAGTTGGGAACGGCAGCATCAGCGAAGGCGGCCGGGTGATCGGCCTGTCGTCAATGGCCGGCATTGCGGGCAACCGCGGGCAGACGAACTACGCTACCACCAAGGCCGGGATGATTGGCCTAACCCAAGCGCTGGCACCGGTGCTGGCCAAGAAGGGCATCACGATCAACGCCGTCGCGCCGGGATTCATCGAAACCCAAATGACGGCCGCCATCCCGCTGGCCACCCGCGAGGTAGGACGCCGACTGAACTCATTGTTCCAAGGCGGACTGCCCGTCGATGTTGCCGAGACCATTGCCTACTTCGCCAGCCCGGCGTCAAACGCGGTGACAGGAAACGTTATTCGTGTCTGCGGCCAGGCGATGCTCGGCGCATGATCTGCGCGGCAGTGCCCACTGCAGACAGACCTTCGCTCGGGCTTGTCATCGAGTCAGGGTCAGTTGTCGATCCCGCGCTCGACCGCTTTGCGGCGCCCCGGTGTATACCGGCTTAGACCGGTGCGTACGAGCCGCCAGCCGTGCGCCTCGAGTGGCCGGTGGCGCCCAGCCCTGCGGAGCTTTTTCACCGCTCCGCTAGCCTTTACCAGACCATTCAGCGTTGTGTGGGACCTGATCGGCGTGGATCGGCCCGATTGGCGCGTTGAAATCGATCATCATGACCTTTACCCAGATGCTGTTGAGTGTGTGGCGGCGGCGCGTCGCGCTGGGCTGGTCATCGGGATTGCCGGCAATCAACCCACGGGCGTCGAGGCTGCACTGCATTCGGCCGGACTGGAGGCCGATTTCATTGCCTCCTCCGAGGCGTGGGGTGTCGCCAAACTGGATCGCAGGTTTTTTCTGCGAGTGACCGACGAAGCCGAGGTTCCTGCCCGCGCCATCTTGTATGTGGGTGACCGGCTGGATAACGATGTGGTTCCCGCCCATCAAGCAGGAATGCGCACGGCATTCATTCGACGCGGTCCGTGGGGGTATCTTCATGCCATGAAACCTGAAGTAGCGCTTACCGATTTGCGCCTCGACTCGCTACATGAGTTGGCTAACGCTCTCGCTCCGGAACAGCATTGAGACGGCTTAGTGGCGCCGAAGTCGCCGATCATGCCCAAGAGTCGCTCGGTGAAATCCTGGTGGTGCCACACTGATTCGTTTATCCCGCGCGGGTATGCGCGCATGCCTTGCGGACCCGCAAGGACCCTTGATGTACACCGAAATGTCGACATCCCGCCCCACCGCTGAGTCATATATGATGATGCCGCCGAAATTGCCTCCTTGGATCCTGCACAAGCTCTGCCAGCTCCGATGGCATTTTCCCGTCAAGGAGAACACAGTGAACCAGCCAAGCGGCCTGAAAAATATGCTGCGCGCGGCGGCCGGAGCATTACCGCTGCTACCCCGGACAGACCAGCTGCCCAGCCGGACGGTAACTGTCGAGGAACTACCCATCGACCGCGCGAACGTGGCAGCATATGCGTCAGTTACCGGTCTGCGCTACGGCAATAACGTGCCGCTGACATACCCGTTCGCGTTGACCTTTCCTGCGATGATGTCGCTGGTGACCGGATTCGACTTCCCCTTCGCCGCAATGGGATCGGTACATACCGAGAATCACATCACGCAGTACCGGCCAATCGCAGTGACCGACGTCATCGGCGTGCGGGTACATGCCGAGAACCTTCGAGAACACCGAAAGGGCCTACTGGTGGACCTGGTGACCGACGTCAGCGTCGGCAACGACACCGCGTGGCATCAGGTGACTACCTTCCTGCACCAGCAACGCACCAGCTTGTCCGATGAACCCAAACCGCCGCCACAGAAACAGCCCAAACTTCCCCCGCCGAGCGCTGTCCTGCGGATCACCCCCGGCCAGATCCGCCGCTACGCCGTCGTCGGCGGTGACCACAACCCGATCCATACCAACCCGATCGCCGCCAAGCTATTCGGATTTCCGACTGTCATTGCCCACGGGATGTTCAGTGCCGCAACGATATTGGCTAACATTGAAGGCAGATTTCCGGATGCTGTGCACTATTCGGTCCGGTTCGCCAAGCCGGTAGTGTTACCCGCGACCGCGGGTCTCTACGTCGACGAAGGCGCTGGCAGCTGGGACCTCACACTGCGCAATATCGCCAAGGGGTACCCGCACCTGACCGGTACCGTGCGAGGCGTGTAGCGCGCTCAACCAGCACGCTGATCGGGCTTCGGCGTCACACCGCCGCGACCCCGAAGCAGTGCTTTCAGTCCATGCGCGCCGCCTGCGGTCAGTAAGAAAACGAGAAACAGCCAGAGCGGCGGCCGGGCGAGTTCCCAGACGAAGATCGCCGCCCAGATCGGCGAGCCCTGGGTAACCGCAAGTACCCCGGCGGCACCGGCCAGCGAGACCGCGGGCACGTGCAGGTGCATCCCGGAAAGCCCGTTAATCGACAACACCAACACCGCTCCCGCTGCCGCACCGGTGGCCAGCGCCGGGGTGAGCATTCCGCCGGCCCCGCCGGCGCGCAAGAACAGTGCGGTCAGCAACGGCTTCAACACCAGAAGCACGGCCGCCGTGGACAGGGTGATCCCGCTGGCCAGGCTGACCGTCAGGATACTTCGACCGTTGCCCAGCAACTGGGGCCACCAATGTGAGCAAATGCCCGCAACCAGCCCCGCGCCGGCGAGTGCCGGGATTAGCTGCCAGGTCCGTATCAGGGCGGCCGGCCGCGCCACCGCGACGATCCGGTTAAACGCCAGCCCCACCACGAGGGCCAGCGGTGCTAAGGCCAGCCCGTGCGCGGTCAGCAGATACGTCGACTCCACGCCGGGCCAGTCCAGCACGGGTTGGTCGCCCGTGCTGACCGAGCCGATTGCGACGGCCAGGCTGGAGGTAATCAGCGCGGCACCCAGCGCTCGCGGATGCCAGGTGTGCAGCAGAATCCGCGCGCTGAATAGCGCACCGGCCAGCGGAACGGCGTAGACCGCACCGAGCCCGGCCCCGGCCGCGCAGGTCAGCAAGATCTCACGATCGCGGCGCGACAGCCGCTTCAACCACCCGGTTCCCAAATCGCTTAGGGCCGCAGCGAATTGGCGCGGAGCTCCTTCCCTACCTAGGGATGCGCCGGAGCCAACCAGTAGCACTTGCAGCACGGCGTCGATGCTCCATGACAACCGCGGTATCCGGTTACCGCGAGCGATCGTTTGCGTGAGTGGCGGCACTTCGGTGCTGCGCCGCAAGATCCACCACCCGACCGCCGCCAAGGCGCCGCCGATCAGCGGCCCCAGCGCGCGGCGGACTGGACTGCTGGCGGTGATGCCGGCGAGTAACGTCCCGAAAGTGTAGTGATACGTCAGGTGCTCGACGACGCGCAGGACGAGTGTTGTTGCCAAACCAGCGATCCCGGCTAGCACTCCGACAATAACTAGTGCGCAAAAGAAGTCTAGGTCGCGGCAGCTGGCCCGCCGGCTGGCGAGGTGGCGATCTGCGGAAGAGGCGGGTCGTTCGGCCACGGCACTAATACGCTAGCCGGCGACGATGTTAGGGCCGAGATCTCGATCCGCGGGTGCGCCCTTGAGTCCGTGCCAGAACAGGTTGATCATCAGCTCGGCGGCCTCATCGACGTCGATGTCACCGGTCGTGAGCCGGGTGGCCATTGCCTCACCAGCGCCCACCAGCGCCACGGCCATCATCTCGTATTCATGGTCCGGTCGCGGGCTGCGAGTGCCTACCCGCATCAGCCCGGCCACCAGCTCGGTGATCTGATCGCGTGCCTCACGTGCCGTCTGGGCGAACGCCGGCGAGCTCGTCGCCTGGGTGTACATCACGATCCAGGACGCCCGGTTGGTGTCGATGTAGCGCAGGAACGACACGATTGTGGTGCGTAACAAGTCTTTTGGGCTCTGCGCGAAGTCGATACCGGCGCGCACCACAGCGATGAATCGGCTCATCTCGCGGTTTAGGCAGGCGCCGAAGAGGTCCTCCTTGGAGCCGTAATACAGATACAGCATCGGCTTGGAAATCTGTGCCTCGGCGGCGATGGCGTCCATCGAGGTCTCGTGGTAACCGTTGACCGAGAACAGCTGCACCGCGGCGTCCAGCATTTGCTGTTCGCGAACAGCACGCGGTATCCGTTTGGTACCACCTGCCATCGCATGCCCCTTTAGCCTGACTATCTGACTCCAGAGTAAGCACTGGCGCAGCTGTCACGCAGGCTGTGCTAGCGTCCGCACCCTGGGCCGGGGCCCTTGATGGTGGCCACCCGCACGACTGACGCGTCGACGGCCGGCATCGTTAATTCGCCCGCGGACACCGCCTTCTCCAGCCGGTCTAACACCGCAGGCACCTCCTTGGTGGTGACCCACAGCGCGATGTCGGTGCCGGCCTGCAAGGTGTGCAGCACCGCGTCGGTCACCCCGTACTGGTCGGAGATCGCGGCCATGCTGGATAGGTCATCGCTGAACACCGGACCGTTGAAGGGCGGGGCCCCGTAACCGGCGCCGGTGCGTAGTAACTGCACTGCGGCCGGGCTCAGGCTGGCCGGGTCGTCGCCGGTCAGCCCGGGCACCTGCAGATGACCGAGCATCACTCCGACCGGGGTGTCGGACACCAACGCCCGGTAGGGAACTAAGTCGTTGATTTGTAGCTCCTGCAGCGGCGGCGTGGTGACACCGCCGGTATGCGAATCGCCCGAACCATGCCCGTGACCAGGGAAATGCTTGAGCACCGGCAGCAGCCCGGCGTCGCGCAGACCCCGCGCGTAGGCCCCGGCGTAGGCCGTGACCACGGCCGGGTCCGAGCTAAACGAGCGGCTTCCGATCACGCTGTCGTCCGGGGCGTCGGACACATCGACGACCGGGGCGAGGTCGATGGTGATGCCCAGATTGCGCATCTTGCGGCCACGGTCCAGCGCCATGTCGTAGACCTGGTCGACGGTGCTGGTCTGTGCCAGCACCCGGGCCGACGGAGCCGTCCCGATCAGCGACTTCAATCGCGACACCCGGCCGCCTTCTTCGTCGACGCTGACCGCCAGCGGAAGCGGTCCCGCATTGCGGGCGATGTCCGTCAACGCGTCGTTGGTCAACATCGACAAGTCTGTCCAGCTGCCGATCATGATGCCGCCGACGTGGTGATTGGCGACCACGGCCTTGACGTCAGCCGCGTCACGCACGCCGACCATGAGCAACTGGGCCAGCTTGTCCCGGGTGGACAGGGCGGCCGGCACAGCTGCGACAGGGCTGACACATGCCGGTGTCGGCGGGCCGACCGTCGGCTTGCCGGCCGCGCTCGACGCGGCGCCAGGAGCTCGTGCGGCGCCATGGCCGCAAGCTGCGACCAGCGCCGCTGCGGCAGCGAGCACAGCCAGAGTGCGCGGAAAAGCCATCGGGCCATGGTGTCATGGCGAGTATTCGTGCCGGCACCACCCCACCCGGCACCCACCCGGCACCGACCGACCGGGGTGGTGCGCCGACCGCGTTGATGCTGACCGAGCTTCTGCTAGGTTGTCGCTAGCCACGACCGCACACCCCGAGGAGCCATCGATGAACCGGATCGTTGCGCCCGCCGCCGCGAGCGTAGTGGTTGGTCTGTTGCTTGGCGCGGCCGCGATCTTCGGGATCACCTTGATGGTGCAGCAGGACACGAAGCCGCCACTGCCCGGGGGCGATCCGCAGTCATCAGTGCTCAACAGGGTCGAGTACGGCAACCGCACCTAATCCGGCGACGATGCGGGCGGGTGCGGCGGCCCGGGACCAAGCCGGGCAATCCAGCTCGGGCACGGCGGTAGCGGCCGCTGAGGCGGAGCCGGGGAAAACGCCGTCGGACTCGTCGGTGGTGCCGGTGTCGCGGTGGTGGTTGGCGTTGGTCGGGGCAGTCACGCTGGCGTTGACGTTCGCGCAATCCCCGGGCCAGATCTCGCCCGATACCAAACTGGACCTCACCGCCAACCCGCTGCGTTTTCTGGCCCGTGCGACGAACCTGTGGAACAGTGACCTGCCGTTTGGCCAGGTGCAGAATCAGGCCTACGGCTACCTGTTTCCGCACGGCACCTTCTTTCTCATCGGCCAGCTACTGGGATCACCCGGATGGATAACCCAGCGTCTGTGGTGGGCGCTGCTGCTCACGGCAGGCTTCTGGGGGCTGTTACGAGTCGCCGAGGTGTTGGGAATCGGCAGCCCGACATCACGCGCGATCGGCGCGGCGACGTTCGCGCTATCGCCACGGGTGCTGACCACCTTGGGGTCGATCTCCTCGGAAACCCTGCCGATGATGTTGGCGCCGTGGGTGTTGCTGCCCACGA
Organism: Mycobacterium haemophilum DSM 44634; assembly: GCF_000340435.2. Classification (NCBI taxonomy): domain Bacteria; kingdom Bacillati; phylum Actinomycetota; class Actinomycetes; order Mycobacteriales; family Mycobacteriaceae; genus Mycobacterium; species Mycobacterium haemophilum. Next base: position 320,165 of record NZ_CP011883.2, on the reverse strand, counting down.
TTCTGGCCCTGCGGGGATGTTCAGGCAGGTCGGTGCGGGCACGTGCCGCGCAGGCGGGGCTCGCGGTCGCGTTGATGGGCGCGGTCAACGCGATTGCAACGCTGGCCGGTTGTCTGCCGGCGGTGATCTGGTGGGCCTGCCACCGGCCGAACCGCTTGTGGTGGCGTTATACCGGGTGGTGGCTGTTGGCCCTGTGTTTGGCGACGCTGTGGTGGGTGGTGGCGCTGGCTCTGCTGCGCGGCGTCAGTCCTCCGTTCTTGGACTTCATCGAATCCTCTGGCGTGACAACGCAATGGTCGTCGCTCGTCGAGGTGCTGCGCGGCACCGACAGCTGGACACCTTTCGTGGCGCCGACCGCCACCGCGGGCGCGCCATTGGTCACCGGGTCGCTGGCCATCCTGGGCACCTGCCTGGTCGCAGCGGCCGGATTAGCCGGGCTGGCCAGCCCTGAGATGCCGGCTCGGGGTCGGCTGGTGACGATGTTGGTGATCGGGGTGGTCTTGCTATCCGCCGGCTACAGCGGTGGGTTGGGCTCGCCGCTGGCGCAGGCGGTGCAGACGTTCCTGGACGCCAGCGGCGCACCGCTGCGCAACGTGCACAAGCTAGGGTCGGTGATCCGAATCCCGTTGGCACTGGGCATCGCCGGGCTGCTGGGCCGGATCCCGCTACCGGGCAGTGCGCCGGTGTCGGTGTGGCTGAACTCGTTTGCCCACCCCGAGCGTGACAAACGTGTCGCCGCGACAGTTGTGGTGTTGACCGCGCTGATGGTCAGCACCTCGTTGGCCTGGACGGGTCGGCTCACCCCGCCAGGCACGTTCAGCGTGATACCTCAGTACTGGCATGACGCCACCAACTGGCTCAGCGAACACAACACCGGGACACCGACACCTGGACGCGTGCTGGTGGTCCCGGGCGCACCGTTCGCCACTCAGGTGTGGGGCACCAGCCACGACGAGCCACTCCAAGTGCTCGGCAGCAGCCCGTGGGGAGTGCGCGACTCCATCCCGCTGACTCCGCCGCAGACCATCCGGGCGCTGGATTCGGTGCAGCGGCTGTTCGCCGCCGGGCGCCCGTCGGTCGGTCTGGCCGATACCCTTGCCCGCCAAGGCATTTCCTATGTGGTGCTGCGCAACGATCTGGATCCCGACACGTCGCGCTCAGCGCGCCCTATCCTGGTACACCGAGCTATCACCGGGTCGCCGCGGCTGGAAAAGGTGGCACAGTTCGGTGCACCGGTAGGCACCGACATGCTCACTGACTTCGTTGCCGACAGCGGACTGCGCCCCCGCTACCCAGCGGTGGAGATCTATCGGGTGGCCACCAGCGATGCGGACCAACTCGGCCAACCCTACTTCGCCGACACCGACCAGCTGGCTCGCATCGACGGCGGACCCGAAGTGCTGCTGCGTCTTGACGAACGGCGCCGGCTGCTGGGACAGCCGGCGTTAGGTCCGGCGCTGATGACCGCAGACGCTCAGGTCGCCGGTCTGCCACTACCCAGCCGGGCCGGGGTCACCATCACCGATACCCCGGTAGCCCGCGAGACCGACTATGGCCGGGTAGACCAGCACTCGTCGGCGATCCGCGCGGCTGACGACGCCCGGCATACCTTCAACCGAGTGCCCGACTACCCAGTCCCGGGCGCGGAGATGGTCTTCGGCGGTTGGAGCGGTGGCCGGATCACCGCGTCCAGCTCGTCATCGGATGCCACCACCATGCCCGATGTCGCTCCGGCAACCTCACCGGCCGCCGCGGTCGACGGCGACCCGGCGACCTCGTGGGTGTCCAACGCACTGCAGCCCGCCGTCGGGCAATGGCTGCAAGTGGATTTCGACCACCCGATAACCAACGCCGTCATCACCATCACGCCCAGCGCGACTGCCGTCGGAGCCCAAGTCCGCCGCATCCAGATCGAGACCGCCAACGGCACTACCACCCGTGCGTTCGATGAGGCCGGCAAGCCGCTCACCGCGGCGCTGCCCTACGGCGAAACCCCGTGGGTGCGGATCACCGCGGCCGCCACCGACGACGGGTCCTCCGGGGTGCAGTTCGGCATCACCGACCTGACGATCACCCAGTACGACGCGTCCGGATTCGCCCACCCGGTCAATCTGCGGCACACCGCGCTGGTTCCCGGGCCGCCGCGCGGTTGGGCGATCGCGGGGTGGGACCTGGGATCGGAATTGCTCGGCAGACCGGGCTGCGCCCCGGCGCCCGACAGCGTCCGCTGCGCGGCGTCGATGGCACTGGCACCAGAAGAACCCGTCAATTTCAGCCGGACACTCACCGTTCCCAACCCGATATCGGTGACACCAACGCTGTGGGTGCGGCCCCGACAGGGCCCTAAGCTGGCGGATCTGATCGCCGAGCCGAACACCACCCAAGCTTACGGTGACGCCGACACGGTCGACATCCTTGGCTCGGCATACGCGGCCACCGACGGCGATCCGGCCACGTCGTGGACGGCACCGCAACGGGTGGTGCAGCACAAGACCCCACCGACACTCACCCTCATCCTGCCGCGGCCCACCGAGGTCGCCGGGCTGCGGCTAGCACCCAGCCGGTCGACACTGCCCGCGCACCCGACGATGGTGGCGGTCAACCTGGGTGACGGCCCACAAGTTCGAGAACTGAACAGGGAGAGCAACGTTTCGGGTGAGCCACCGACGCTTTCGCTGAAACCCCGGGTCACCGACACCGTCACGGTCAGCCTGCTCGACTGGCACGACGTCATCGACCGCAACGCGCTGGGCTTTGATCAGCTCAAACCGCCGGGGCTCGCGGAGGTCGCGGTCCTCGGGACCGACGGCAACCCGATCGCGCCCGCCAACGCCAGCCGCAACCGTATCCGTGAGATCACCGTCGACTGCGATCACGGACCGGTCATCGCGATCGCCGGCCGGTTTGTGCACACCTCGATCCGGACCACGGCAGCAGCACTGCTGGATGGTGAACCGGTCGCCGCGGTCCCCTGCGAACGCGACCCGATCGCACTGCCGGCAGGCCAGCAGGAGTTGTTGATCAGCCCTGGCGCTGCGTTCATCGTGGACGGGGCACAGCTATCGACTCAAGACAGCACCGAATTACCCAGTGCCAACATCGTTTCCGCGGATACCGGCAGGTGGGGTCCCAGTCGCCGCGAGATACGCGTCCCCGCATCGGCCACCTCCCGGGTGTTGGTCATGCCCGACAGCATCAACCCTGGCTGGGTGGCGCGCACCAGCACCGGAGTCCGGTTGACGCCGGTCGCCGTCAACGGGTGGCAGCAGGGTTGGGTGGTGCCGGCGGGGAACGCCGGCACCATCACGCTGACCTTCACCGCCAATTCGCTGTACCGATCGGGCCTGGCGGCGGGGCTGGCATTGCTGCCGCTGTTGGCCTTGCTTGCCTTATGGCGCAGGCGAAGTGAACGTGCCGATGACGCGACCGCGCAACCATGGGCGCCTGGAGCCTGGGCCGCGGTCGCAGTATTGGCGGCCGGGGCGGTGATCGCCGGCGCGGCCGGGGTTGTCGTGGTCGGCGCCGCCCTCGGTCTGCGGTACGCGTTGCGCCACCAGCCGCGGTGGCGCAACGGCCTTACCATCGGCCTGAGCGCGGGCGGGCTGATTCTGGCCGGAGCGGCACTGTCCCGGCAGCCATGGCGGTCGGTCGACGGCTACGCCGGCCATTCCGCGAACGTGCAACTGCTGGCATTGGTTTCGCTTGCCGTGTTGGCCGCATCCGTGGTGTCGCCGCGGCATGACCGCACGAGTGGAGCTTCTTGATGAGCGGCGGCGACGCACATAGCCTGCAGTATTTACACGTTGCTGGACGGATTGCTATGGCGCACAGGGGATTTACATCCTTTAAGCTGCCGATGAACAGTATGGGAGCGTTCCACGAGGCGGCCAAGCTCGGATTTCGTTACATTGAGACAGACGTTCGTGCCACCCGTGACGGCGTAGCCGTGATCCTGCATGACCCTAGACTCGGGTCGGCGACGGGAGTGCCGGGCCCGGTCGACCAGTTGCATTGGCGGGATGTCCGCAAAGCGGATTTGGGTACTGGCGAGACGATCCCGACCCTGGAAGAACTCCTCGCCACATTCCCAGACCTGCGGGTCAACATCGATATCAAGGCGTCCTCCGCCATCGATCCGACTGTCGAGGTCATCGAGCGGATGGGTGCACACAACCGGGTACTGATCGGTTCGTTCTCCGATCGGCGTCGACGGCGCGCGGTGCGTCTGCTGTCCAAGCGGGTCGCCAGCTCGGCGGGCACAGGTACGTTCCTGGCGTTCCTGGCGGCGCGAACGGCCCGCAGCCGAGCAGCTGCCAAGCGGATGTTGCGCGACAGTGACTGCTTGCAGTTGCCTGCTCGGCTTGGGGGTGTGCCTATCATTACGCCGGCACTGGTGCAGGCGGTGCACGCTTGCAGACGCCAGGTTCATGCCTGGACGGTCGACGAGCCCGCCACCATGCACGCACTTCTGGACATCAACGTGGACGGCATCATCTCCGATCGCGCCGACCTGCTGCGCGAAGTTCTCATTTCCCGCGGCGAGTGGGAGACGTAGCCGCCGCCCTGTTGGCTCCAGGTTTGCGAGCTGGTTAACTGGATATGCAGTCACCGTCCAAGGAGTTGCGGCCATGGGATGGTTTTCGGCACCCGAATATTGGCTGGGCAAACTGTCCGTAAACCCGCCACCTTGATGAGATCCGGTGACGAACCGCCCGGTTGCAAACTCAGTCTGCGCTGCGATAGTCTTGTACATCATTTTTCCATGCTCGTTCACAACAGTGATCAATAGCAGTCATTTTATACAACGGTGTATTCATTTGAGCTTTCCTTGAATGAAGCGGAGTTAACATGCCCACCGTGACCGTACAACCCTCAGAGTTGCTTCAATCAGCCAATGAGCTAAAAGAAATCAGCGACCAGATTTGCGCAACGAGGGATAACCGGCTGGGGCAGCCTATTGTTGCAGCCCCTGGTAATGATTGCGTGTCGGAATTGGCGGCGAGCAACCTGTCCGATCACTTACGGACGTGCCGCCGGAGACTCACTGACCTCGCCAACCGTTTGAACGAATATGCGCTCACACTAACCAACAGCGCCAAGGCATATGCGACCACCGAAGCCGACAACGCTGAGGGTCTTCAACTAGAGCAATCGAGGATGGCATCGGCACCGCAAATATCGACACAGGCCGCTATCACTCAAGAGAACGAAGAAATTCCTGACGAGCCCATTATCGGCCTAGCTGGTTATCAGCGTCTCTACTGGAATCAACCACCGGAATTTAATTCCAATAATATATACGAAGGCGTTGGAGTTGGGTCACTACGCGAACTCCTCCTCGGTTTCCGAGACGTAGAAGCTGAATTAGATGTCTTCTCGAATAGATTGCAGAAATGGGAAAATAGGCTGCGAGAGCAGTGGTCAGGTCCGGCGGCAGAACAGGCGGCCACGACAGCCACCGAACTTAACCGGTGGATGTGTGTTTTCATAACCGAGACCGCTGAGGCAACCGATGCGGTCGCCACTATCGGTCAGGCCTATGAGCGTGCACGTGATGGGGTGATACCTCCGAAGGCTATTGAGGATAATCGCACTCAGCGGGCGGACCTGGCGTCGGAGCAAGCGGCGGGGTTGGTGCGACACGATAAGAAGATCTCGGAACTCGATGCGGAATATGACCAGTTCTGGATGACAGACATGGAGGCGATGTGTTGGTATGAGAGGGCCGTGGGTATCGCATTGATGCGTATGCCTGTGTGGAAGAAGCTACCGTGGCGCGCTTTTGGGCTAGCTAGCGTCAGGGAACGCGGCGGGTGAAAGTGATTTCGATCGTTTGAGCTTTGAGAAGTCGTTACTGCCGCCGCGCGTCGATGCGGTGCCGAAACGTCGGCTTGAGGAGGCTGCCAGCGCGACGCGCCTAAGCGCGTCCGCATTCGTCCTGCAAGCTGCTCATTGAGCCGCCGACGATCTATCAGTTAAGCGGCTGTGCTCGTCATCTCCCTCCGGCCACGATAATGACAGGCTGGACGCAGATGTTTCACCAGTCAACCCGGACGAAGGGGTCAGTGTGTCGATCGCCACTATCAACCCGGCCACCGGCGAGACGGTAAAGACCGGCCACCGGCGAGACGGTAAAGACCTTTACCCCAGCAACCCCGGATGAAGTCGAGGCTGCGATTGCTCGCGGCTACGCGCGGTTCGACGACTACCGTCACACCACCTTCGCTCAGCGCGCCAAGTGGGCTAACGCCACCGCCGACCTGCTCGAGGCCGAAGCCGACCAAGCCGCCGCCATGATGACCCTCGAGATGGGTAAGACGCTGGCCTCGGCCAAGGGCGAGGCACTGAAGTGCGCCAAGGGTTTTCGCTACTACGCCGAGAACGCCGAAGCGTTGCTCGCCGATGAACCGGCCGACGCCGCCGCCGTTGGCGCGTCGCAGGCATTCGCTCGCTACCAGCCGCTCGGGGTGGTACTGGCCGTGATGCCGTGGAGCTGTACCTCGCCGACGTCATTGCCCGTGGCGGCTTCCCGCAGGGCTGTTTTCAAACGCTGCTCATCTCGGCCAGCGGTGTCGAAGCCATCCTGCGCGATCCCCGAGTCGCGGCGGCCACCCTCACCGGCAGCGAACCGGCCGGCCAGTCGGTCGGCGCCATCGCGGGCGACGAGATCAAGCCCACCGTGCTCGAGCTCGGCGGCAGCGACCCGTTCATCGTGATGCCCTCAGCGGATGTGGATGCAGCAGTGGCCACCGCGGTCACCGGTCGGGTGCAGAACAACGGCCAATCCTGCATCGCCGCCAAGCGGTTTATCGCCCACGCCGACATTTACGACGAGTTCGTCGACAAGTTCGTCGCGCGGATGGAGGCGCTGCAGGTGGGTGACCCGACCGGCCGGGATGGTTCTACCCACCGACCGTGGTCACCGGCATCACCAAGGACATGGCGCTCTACACCGAGGAGGTCTTCGGTCCGGTCGCCTCGGTGTATCGTGCCGCCGACATCGACGAAGCCATCGAGATCGCCAATGCCACCACCTTCGGGTTGGGTTCCAACGCCTGGACACAGGACGAGACCGAGCAGCGGCGCTTCATCGACGACATCGCGGCCGGTCAGGTCTTCATCAACGGGATGACGGTGTCCTACCCCGAATTGCCGTTCGGCGGTGTCAAGCGGTCCGGCTACGGACGCGAGCTGTCGGCCCACGGGATCCGCGAGTTCTGCAACACCAAGACGGTCTGGATCCGGGTAGGGCCGCAACTCATTCAGGTCGTCGACAGACAGCGTTACATTGGATTCTGGACGCCACCGGCATGGGCTACTGGGAATCCAGGCTGCACCGGGTACCGCGGCGGACTCTTCCACGAAAGCAGGAGCGCCACCGCATCCTCCACGAGACCTTGATAGAACGTCATGGCCGCAACATCCTTGGCCCAGTACTCTTCATAATTTGCATCTAGCTCCGCGACCTTGACGGCATTCCGCGACTGTGCAACTGCTGGCATTGATTTCGCTCGCCATGTTGGGCGCATCAGTGGTGTCCACCGTAAGGAGTTCATAAGTACGCGAAAGTGCAACTAGCGACCTGTTTCTCGACAGCAGGCGTCGACAACTGCAGGTTCGCGGGGGGCGGCGCACCCCGCGCTATTGGCTCCGGGTGTGCGAGCTGGTTAACTGGATATGCAGTCACCGTCCAAGGAGTTGCGGCCATGGGATGGTTTTCGGCACCCGAATATTGGCTGGGCAGATTGGTGCTCGAGCGTGGTGCGGCAGCCATCTACCTCATCGCGTTCGTGGCGGCCGCGACCCAGTTTCAGGCGCTCATCGGGGAGCACGGAATCCTGCCGGTGCCGCGATTTCTCGCTGGGCAGTCCTTCTGGAGATCACCGAGCATCTTTCATGTCCGCTACTCCGATCGGTTGTTCGCCCTCGTCTGCTGGTTCGGCGCAGCGCTTTCGGCAGCTATCGTGGTCGGAGCAGCCGACCTGGCGCCGCTGTGGACCGCGATGCTGATGTGGCTGACGCTTTGGGTGCTCTACCTTTCGATCGTCAACGTCGGACAGGTGTGGTACGGATTCGGCTGGGAGTCGTTGCTGCTAGAGACCGGGTTCCTGGTGATCTTCCTGGGCAACGACCGCGTCGCACCCCCGGTGCTGACGCTGTGGATGGCGCGATTGCTGCTGTTCCGCGTTGAGTTCGGTGCCGGACTGATTAAGATGCGCGGCGATGCCTGCTGGCGCAATCTCACCTGCCTGTTCTACCACCATGAGACACAGCCAATGCCGGGGCCGTTCAGCTGGTTTTTCCATCACCTGCCCAAGCCGCTGCACCGAATCGAGGTGGCTGGTAACCATTTTGCCCAGCTCGTCGTGCCGTTCGGGTTGTTCGCACCACAGCCGGTCGCCAGCGTGGCCGCGGCGCTTATCGTCGTCACCCAGCTGTGGCTGGTGGCTTCGGGCAACTTCGCCTGGCTCAACTGGCTGACGATCATCCTGGCGTGCAGCGCGATCGACCAGTCGTGGATCCGGTGGTGGCCGGTGACACTGTTACCTGCGCAGCCATCGCTGTCGGCGCCGCCGTCGTGGTTCACCGGCTTGGTGATCATGTTCACCGCCGCGGTCCTGTTCCTAAGCTATTGGCCGGCACGCAACATGCTGTCGTCGCATCAGCGAATGAACATGTCGTTCAACCCATTTCACCTCGTGAACACCTACGGAGCTTTCGGCAGCATTGGCCGCATCCGCCGGGAGGTGGTGATCGAAGGCACCGAGGAGGCGGCCATCAGCAAGCAGACGGTCTGGAAGGAATACGAGTTTAAAGGCAAGCCCGGCGCGGTGCACCGGCTGCCGCGTCAATGGGCGCCCTATCATCTGCGGCTGGACTGGCTGATGTGGTTCGCTGCCATCTCACCGGGCTACGCGCAGCCGTGGCTGACGCCGTTCTTGCAGCGACTGCTGCGCAACGATCCGGCGACGCTGCGCCTGTTGCGGCACAATCCTTTCCCGGGATCACCGCCCCGGCATGTGCGCGCGCAGCTCTACGAGTACCGATTCACCAGTATTGCCGAACTGCGGCACGATCGGGCATGGTGGCATCGCACGTTGCTGGGCCCGTACCTGCGGCCGATGACGCTGCAGAAAGTCACGTCCAAGCAATAGTATGGGATCACAGTGTCTCGCCCAGCCGGTCGGTCAGCCGCAGATTCTCCGACTCGATCAGGCCGTCCGTTTGAAATAAGACAGGTGTTGTGCTGATACGTCGGGTACAGCCGCGCCATCCACATCTTGGTGGCGCCGGTGTCCATCAGCACGACGTCGCTGCGCGAGTGTCGGCAACCACCCGCTGCGTGGCCAGCGGGAACCGTGAATCCTGTTGCTCCCGAGCGAATTTCTCAGCGAGAAAACCGGATCCTGGTACCGCGCCGTCTTCGTCGAAGCGGTGGCCGGCCCCGCGGATTGATCCGGACGGGGTCGAATTCCTGCAGCTCGTATCCGACCGCGATGATGACGTCGGCGTTGTCGAATCCGAAATTGACGTAGTCATGCCGCATGAACCCGATGGTTCCTAAGCTGTTGGGGTGGTCGTCGGGCATGACACCCTTGCCGTGGAAGGTGTTGGCCACCCGAATGCTAAGTTCATCGGAGAACCGCAGCAGGGCTGACGGCGCCTCGGCGCGGACAACGTTGCGCAGCAACGGTTTCAGACCGGGGTAGTCCGCGGCATCGGTATCTAGGTGTTCGGGCACGGCCAGGTAAACGGCGGCCGGGCGTTCGGTCTCGGCAAGTTTGAACGCTTTGCAGAACATTTCTGGTATGGCGTGTGCGGTGGGGACGCCGGCGGCCCAGCGGGTGATCGGGGTGAACATCGACACCAAGTCGACGTACTGGTGCGACTCCTTGTACTGGCGATCCTGGCCGACCTGAGTGGAGATCGCCACCATCGGGGTGCTGTTGGTGGCGGATGGATGACGCCGCCAATGCCTGCACGAAGCGGATGTTCTCCTCGCCGGGTATCCCAAAGACGACCGAGACACCCTCGCTTTCCAGGCACTGGACCATCAGTTGAGCGGCTGTGCTCATCCGACACCTCCCTGGGCCACGATAATGGCAGGCTGGACCCAGACGTTTCACCAGCCAGCCCCAGATGAAGGAGAGGTCAGCGTGTCGATCGCCACTATCAACCCGGCCACCGGCGAGACGGTAAAGACCTTTACCCCGGCGACCCAGCATGAAGTCGAGGCTGCGATTGCTCGCGGCTACGCGCGGTTCGACGACTACCGTCACACCACCTTCGCTCAGCGCGCCAAGTGGGCTAACGCCACCGCCGACCTGCTCGAGGCCGAAGCCGACCAAGCCGCCGCCATGATGACCCTCGAGATGGGTAAGACGCTGGCCTCGGCCAAGGGCGAGGCACTGAAGTGCGCCAAGGGTTTTCGCTACTACGCCGAGAACGCCGAAGCGTTGCTCGCCGATGAACCGGCCGACGCCGCCGCCGTTGGCGCGTCGCAGGCATTCGCTCGCTACCAGCCGCTCGGGGTGGTACTGGCCGTGATGCCGTGGAACTTTCCGCTGTGGCAGGCCGTCCGCTTCGCCGCGCCGGCGCTGATGGCCGGCAACGTCGGCCTACTCAAGCACGCGTCCAACGTGCCGCAGTGTGCGCTGTACCTCGCCGACGTCATTGCCCGTGGCGGCTTCCCGCAGGGCTGTTTTCAAACGCTGCTCATCTCGGCCAGCGGTGTCGAAGCCATCCTGCGCGATCCCCGCGTCGCGGCGGCCACCCTCACCGGCAGCGAACCGGCCGGCCAGTCGGTCGGCGCCATCGCGGGCGACGAGATCAAGCCCACCGTGCTCGAGCTCGGCGGCAGCGACCCGTTCATCGTGATGCCCTCAGCCGATGTGGATGCAGCAGTGGCCACCGCGGTCACCGGCCGGGTCCAGAACAACGGCCAATCCTGCATCGCCGCCAAGCGGTTTATCGCCCACGCCGACATTTACGACGAGTTCGTCGACAAGTTCGTCGCGCGGATGGAGGCGCTGCAGGTGGGTGACCCGACCGACCCGGACACCGACGTCGGTCCGCTGGCCACCGAGTCGGGCCGCGCCGAAGTCGAACAGCAAGTCGACGCCGCCGCCGCGGCCGGCGCGGTGATCCGCTGCGGCGGTAAACGTCCCGACCGGCCGGGATGGTTCTACCCACCGACCGTGGTCACCGGCATCACCAAGGACATGGCGCTCTACACCGAGGAGGTCTTCGGTCCGGTCGCCTCGGTGTATCGTGCCGCCGACATCGACGAAGCCATCGAGATCGCCAATGCCACCACCTTCGGGTTGGGTTCCAACGCCTGGACACAGGACGAGACCGAGCAGCGGCGCTTCATCGACGACATCGCGGCCGGTCAGGTCTTCATCAACGGGATGACGGTGTCCTACCCCGAATTGCCGTTCGGCGGTGTCAAGCGGTCCGGCTACGGACGCGAGCTGTCGGCCCACGGGATCCGCGAGTTCTGCAACACCAAGACGGTCTGGATCGCCTAGAGCCGACTTCAAGCCCTCGGGTCGTCGCATGATTCGAGAAACGCGTTGACAACGTCGAGGAACAATTCCTCTTCCTCTAGATGCGGCGTGTGGCTGGAATGCTCGAATTTTGCGTACTGGACTCGTGGAATCCGCTGCAGGAAAGGAGCGACGCAGAGGTCAGTCGCCTCGTCGTAGCGCCCATTGACAACGAGGGTGGGCACGGTGATCCGATGAAGCTGATCGACCACTGACCACGATTTCAGTGAGCCCGTGATGTAAAACTCATTGGGCCCCACCATCGCGTGATAGACAGTCGGATCTTCTTGCACTGCCTCAAAGCTAGCCATCAATTCTGGCGGGTTGGGAACCATTCGGCACACATGGCGGTCGTAGAACACCTGCTGGGCGCCGAGATACTCCGCGGAATCCGTTGTGCCATTACTCTCGTGGCTGCTCAATGTTTCTTGCACGGCAGCTGGAAGTTCGGACCGCAACTGGTTGACCCCAGCCACCCATAACGGCATCGACGCAGGTGTATTAGCGAGAATCATTCCCCGAAGCCCGGGAGACTGGCTTAGTGCGTGTTCCGCGGCAAGCATCCCGCCCCAGGACTGACCTAACAGGTAGTAATCATCAGCGATCCCGAGATCGTTAAGTAAGCAAATCAACTCGTCGAGGAACAGCTCGACCGTCCAGAACTCAGGATCGGTGTTCGGGAGGTGGGTTGATCGCCCCGACCCAATCTGGTCGTAGTGGATGACCGCGCGTCCGCGGTCGGACAGCCGGGCGAGTCGCAGCAGGTAGTTGTGCGGCACACCGGGACCGCCATGGAGAACGACCACCGGCGTTCGTCCCGAACGACGGCCAATTTCAAGCTCGCCGGTGATGCGCCACCAAGTACGTCCCAGGGGGCCATCGATGTGACCCTCCGACGTGCTCAACGAGATCGTCATCACTCTCCAATCGAATAGCGTTGGGCCTCCGTATAGGCTTACCGGCCCGTTGCGGTGTTGTCTAGCTGGCCTTGCTCCCGGGGCATTCTTCGGGATTCGGCGACGACGGGTGGGGGAACAAGCCGTACCAGTCGCTGGGGTTCTGTTGGAGGTCCGGATCAAGGGTCTGTCGATGATTGCCCGGTCAGAGACCAGGTCGTGGAGATCGTCGGACTGGGTGGTGGTGTGCGCACGCATCGCGAAGTCGTTGATAACCAATACCATTGGCCGGATGTATCGGCGCGCATGCGCTGACCGATAGCGCGATCGGCGTGGCCACCGGCCAGATCGCCAAAACCAGTTCGGGCAAAACACTCACGCGATTGCGGCCGCTGAAGCCGAATACGTGGATTGCTGGGATCGCATGGCGTCCTGAACCTCTTGATACGTCTGCATCGCATCAGCATTCGTAAACACCAGCAGGGTTGTGACTGATCGCCAACTAGCCATGGCGCCCCTCGGCGGGTGACCTCGTTGAGCTCGGCGAGAGGTCGGTGAGAGTGGCGCGCAGCCGTTCTAGGTGATGCGCCTTGGCGACAGTGCAGCGGCGGTAGATGACCGATGATTCACAAGCCATCAGGGCTGGCCCGATGATGCTGCGGGCGTGGGTGAGCGATACGCACGGCAAAGTGTTGTGCGGCTGGGGTGCAGATGACACCGACGCGGGTAAGCAGCTGATGCATTTGGGTCGGGCTTTAGGGCGGAACATTCTGCGTAGCAAGACTTTTTGCGACGTGGGAGGTGTGACGTCGTGTGCCACTAAGGGTGCTTGGTGGCGACTTCTTATGCAGCTGCATGGTTTTGGGTGATCGCCCAGGCAGGTTGAGCATTGGCGCACAACGCGACATCGCGGAGGCCAGCGCCCCAACCAGTATTGGATGCCTGCCCAATAACGTTCTGCCGGTTGAGATGCGAGCGCCCGCCACAGCCGCTATCCTTGGGCCCCAGCTGCGCTCACCGTCAACGCCGACCGTGTGCGCCAAGGGTTACTTGGCCATTCGTGGGCAGTCGGTCGGTTTGTGTGAGGAGAAGCGGAGTAGGCATGTCGTTTTTGAGCGGTTTGAGCGTTCAACCCAGGACATTGACCAGGGCGGCTGGTGCGTTACGGGGCATTGGTGAAGACATGGTTGCCAGCGGTGCCGAGGCCAACCGGGTGACGGCCGCTGTGGTTGCCCCGGGTGGCGACCAGGTGTCGACGGAGGTGGCGGCGTGTCTTTGCGCGCAGGCGGCGGACTATCGGAGGGTCAGTGACCGGGCCGCAGTGATTTTGGAGGAGTTTGTGGCCTCGCTGTCGGCCTCCGCGGAGGCGTATTCGACCTCCGAGACCGACAACTCTCGACACGTCGGCTGATCTGATCACCGGCGCTACCGGCACAGCAGACGTTGATACCAGTGACAGCAATCATTACGGACCAAAGGAACACCAGAGTTGGAAGGTAATTACAGAGTTACACCGCCGGAGGTAACCGCCCGCGCGTTTTACGCCGGCCCGGGTGCTGACTCGCTGTGGCAGGCCCGGAGCGGGTGGGAGCAGTTGGCGAACGACCTGCAAACAGCGGCAAAGGATTTTGAAACGACGCTGAAGACGCTGACGAGGGGATGGCAGAGTGCGGCGGCACTGCAGATGACCCAGGCGACCGCGCCGTATCTAACTTGGCTGCGCTACACGACCGCTCGTGTCTGGTCGAACTGGAATATGACCACGATCGCCTTTCTCGCCTACCAGACGGCGCATAATCGGATGGTGCCCCCGCAGGTGGTCGCCGCCAACATCGCCCGGAGACAGCAGCTGCACCAGACCAACCAGTTGGGGCAAAACACTCACGCGATCGCGGCCGCGCAAGCCCAATACCAGGGGTACTGGGATACGAATGCTAGCGCGATGGAAAACTATCGACATGAGGTAGCGGACGCCATGCGGCGGGTGCAGGCGGTGCCGTTTGTGGAGGCGCCGAAAATTAACGGGGCTGGTTCAGAAGGGCAGCACGTTAACCAGGTGTTTGGCTCCTCGACTCAAGGGTGAGATCGGGTAACGGCCAAAGGGTTTGCCGATCACGGCTTGGCCCGCTGCTCGTGTGGCCCGCACAGCGGGCTGCATGCAGCCGGCATCACGTACCATCGACTCCCCGGCTATTCCTGACAGCGTCAGCATGCTGGCGAGCGTTGACGCCGACGCAGGTAAGCAGCTGATGCATTTGGGTCGCGTGCTAATCATGTCGCGTGCGAGCTATAAGGAGACCGGCGTGGTTGATTAACGGGCTGCCAGGGCCCGCTCGTCCTCCATAGCGAAGGTGTCCTCCAGCTGCAGCGGCGAGTAGTCGACGTCGATCTCCTGCAGCGGCCGCCCGCGAGCGCTGCTGATGGTCCCGAACCGTCGCATCCCTTTGTCGGTGGAGTACTGCATGAACTCGTCGACCGATAGGCCGAACGGGATGTCGGCACCGTAGAGCGCGAAGCCTTCTTCAATGAGGCGCAGCGCCAACGGGATGAGCTCATTCATCCGTGTTTCGAACACCGTCCAATTGGCGTCGTTGGCGGCGACATGGCGCCGACAGGTGAAGGTGCCCCACGCCATATGGCGTCGCTCGTCGTCGCCGATGCGGCGGACCAGCTCCTGCATGCCGGGAAGAATGCCGCGCTCAACGCAAATCTTGTGCCAGGCATAGTATCCCGTCAGTGCCAGCATGCCTTCGACGACGTGGTTGTAGGTGACTGATGCTCGAACCTGGGCGGTCGGCGAGGGATCGGTCAGCAATGCTTCGAGCGATTCCGGCAGTTCCTGGTAGAAGATCTGCGGGTAAGCCGGCGTTTCATCGAGGTAATGGTGCAGGTCCTCGGTGATCCCCACGGCGTCCAACCACAGGCGGAATACCTGCATGTGTTTGGCTTCCTCGAACGCGAACTGCGTCAGATACATCTCGTCTCCCAGCCGCTCTTCGGCGCGCATCGCACTCATGAACGGCTGGATATCCTTGGTGACTGCTTCTTCGCCGGCGATGAACTCGGCGCACAGCCGGGTGGCATAGTCGCGTTCCCGGTCCGACAGCGACTGCCAATCCTGGCTGTCGCGGGAGAAGTCGATATCGGCCGGATTCCAAAACTTTGCGTTGCCGCCGGCAAACAGCTTCAACGGCAAGCTGTCCCAGTTGAGACCGCCCCGGGCGAGCGATCCCATATGTGTGCGTATCACGGTGTTGACCTCCTCGGATTATGTCGGGATCGGTTGTGTCGTCGCAGGTTCCGGCGACGCGGCGAAGGCCGCCGCCAAGACTGCAACCAGCCGGCGCACGGCCAACGCCGGCTGCTCGGGAGTCGGCTCGTCCAGCCCGAGGACGGGATCCATACCGCGCAGGTACGGAGCCAAAGCCAGATGCGGAAAGATCATCAGCAGCAGTGACAACAGCGCATCGGTGTCGCACGGGGCACGCAGCTCGCCGCGCGCCGCGGCGTCGCGCACCAGCGGCCGCAGCACGTCCAGGTAGTGGCGGTGAATCACGGTCCGCACACTGATGCGGGCGTCGGTGTCGACCTCCAAAGTGGCCGCGGCATGAAGTGCACGTTCGTGTGGGTGATCGGCGAAGTAGGCGACCCAGGCGTCGAGCAGGTCTGTGAGAAATTCGAAGAACGGCCTATTGGGGTCCCGCTCGCGAATGAGGTGCTCGACATAAGAACGCACACGTTGGCTGACAATGTCGGCGACGAACGCATAAAGGTCGCGCTTGTCCGCGAAGTACTGGAACAAGCTTCCTTTGGCGACTCCCGCGCGCCGCGCGATGACATTCAGGCTGCCGTTAGAGAATCCGTGTGCTCCGAACTCGGCCTCGGCGGCTTCGACTATCGCCGCCCGACGAGCCGGATCAACACGCACCCACGTCACCGTCGGCATGAAGTCCCCTCGCATGGATGACCAGTGGTCATTCTACGGTGAGCTAGCTCACAGTCAAGGCCTCGCGAACCGTCAATCGCTAACGAACCGTTCGTCCCACCGGTCACACCAGCATCGCAAAACTCCCCATAATGCAAGTCCCAGACGTGATAGCGCAGGCGCTATCACATTTCAAGGTCAGCTCATGGTCTCGGGCCGTTAGCCGGGATGCCCGAGTTGCCGTCCACGCCCCAGCGCCGGTTGCACCGTGGCTTCCAGCAACGCCCGGGCTCTGCTTGGTCACAGTGCCGATGCCGCGAGCACCGCCGGTAATCGCCGATCCGATACTGGTCAAATCTCCGGCCGCTTCAGCCAACATTTGAGGTCCCGCTGTATGCCCACGCTGCTGGGAATTCATCAGCGATTGAAAGACGCCGCGCGCATTTTAATGAGCCGCCGCGCGTCCTTGCCGAATCCGTCGACCGCTCCTAGCATGTCGAAATGGTGGGGCGGCAATATGGGCGCGCTCGGCAAGGAGCTACCGATGACCAGTGATAGCTCGGTGGAGTTCCGCCGCATCGCCACCGAGGAAGCATTTAGCACCCCCAACGTCACTGCCGTGCTGGAACAGTGGGTCGGCCAGGCGCCAACCGACGAGCCGGATTGGGAGTTCCAGGATTTCCTCTTCCACGGCGCGGGGGCTTTCGGCGAAGTGGGACGGTCTTTACTGATCGATCTCGACGACGTGCGGCTGCAAATCATGGACGCCAATGGTGTCGACATGCAAGTGCTGTCCCTCACCTCACCTGGGGTGCAGACACTCGACGATAATCAGGCCGTCGGCCTGGTAGCGGAAGCCAATGACCTGCTCGCCGAAGCGATTGCACGCCATCCGGACCGGTTTGCCGGCCTAGCGGCGATTGCACCGCAAGTTCCGGCGAGCGCGGTCAAGGAAATAGACCGCGCGATTGGCCAGTTGGGGCTCAACGGCATCATCATCAATTCCCACACCCACAATGAGTACTTGGATGAGGAGAAGTTCTGGCCCATCTTGGAAGCCGCAGAGGATTTCGATGCCGCGATCTACTTGCACCCGAGATGCCCGTCGGCGGGTATGGCCAGGCCAATGCAGAAGCATGACCTTCTTGCCGCCATCTGGGGCTTTCAGGCCGAGACCGGACTGCATGCCATGAGGTTGCTCTGCAGCGGGGTTTTCGACCGCTTTCCAAAGCTCACAGTTG